>JAFGJG010000176.1 GCA_016929195.1 Thermoleophilaceae bacterium | reverse complement strand
CTTCGTGCGAGGCGATCTGCGCGACCTCGGGCGACTCGGCGAGTTCGACGCGCTCACCTGCTTCGGAGACTCGCTCAACTACCTGACTTCGGAAGAGGACCTCGCGGCGGCCTTCCGGTCAGCGGCGCGAAACATCGCGCCCGGCGGGGTGCTCGTCTTCGACCTGAACACGCTGGCCGCGTACCGGACCACCTTCGCGACCGATCGGGTGACCGAGCGCGACGGGCTCACGTTCATCTGGCGGGGCCGGGCCGACGACGCCGCGCCGCCGGCCTGCATCGCCGAGGCGACCATCGATGTGCTGCGACCGGTCGCCGGCGGTCTCCTCGAGCGAATCGGCACCACACACCGCCAGCGCCACCACCCGTCGGCAACCGTCGCCGAGCTCCTCGTTCGCGCCGAGCTGGAGCCGATCGCCGCTCTCGGCGTGCGCAATGACGGCTCGCTGATTCCCGAGCCCGACGAGGACCGGCTGCTCAAGACCCTGCATGTCGCCCGAGCCCGGAAAGGAGGTGATCCCCAGTGGTGATCAAGCGCACCGACAAGCCCGTGATCCCGGCCCTGTCGGTCACGAAGCTCTCCTAGTGCCCCGGGGCGGCGCCCGGCCTCCGGGCCGGGCGCTCCTCGGCCCTGACCATGAGACCCCGACTGAGACAGACGATCGAGGCCGTCGGCACGGCTGACGGCGACCTGTACCTGCTGCGTCCCGGCGCCGCCGGTGACCTGCTCATCGAGCAGCCGACCGAGAGCGCGCGGGCGCTTCTCGGTGCACTCGATGGCCGCTCGACGGCGCAGGAGCTGGAACAGCGCTTTGGTCATGAGCTCGTCACCACGACGCTCCACTCGCTCGGCGAGCTCGAGCTGCTCGAGGACGCGAGCGACGCGGACCGGCTGACGGCCGGCGAGCGGGTGCGCTTCGACCGCCAGCTGCGCTATCTGAGCGACCTCGCTCGCGACGGCGGGGGCGGGGCGCGTCACCACGAGCGCCTCCGCTCCAGCCGGGTCTGCCTCCTCGGTGTGGGCGGGCTCGGCAGCTGGGCCGCGTACGCGCTGGCGTGCTGCGGCGTCGGCGAGCTCCTGCTCGTGGACGGCGACGTGGTCGAGGAGAGCAACTTCAACCGGCAGATCCTCTATCGCGAATGCGACCTCGGCCGGCCCAAGGTGGCGGCGGCGGCGGAGGCGCTCGCGGCGTTTCACTCCGCCGGCAGGTTCGTGCCGGTCGAGCGGCGGGTCGAGAGCCCGGAGGAGATCGAGGAGGTCACGCGCGGGAGCGACTTCGTCGTCAACGCCGCGGACTGGCCCGCCCACGACATCGAGCGCTGGGTGAACATCGCCTGCTTCACGAGCGGCCTGCCGACGATCACGATGAGCCACGCGCCGCCCGTGGCGCGGGTGGGCCCGCTGTACGTGCCGGGCGTGACCGGCTGCTTCGAGTGCCAGGAGCGCGCCTACCGCGAGAGCTACCCGCTCTACGACGCGATAGTCGAGGGGCGCCGAGGCAACCGTTCCCCTGCGGCGACGCTCGGGCCGGTCTGCGCGTTCGTGGGCGGGCAGGTGGCGCTCGAGGCCCTCCATCAGATCACCGGGCTGTGCCGGCCGGCCACCCTCGGAGTCGCCCACATGTACGACCTCCGGACGATGGAGGTCACGCGCGAGCCGGTTCCGCGCGACCCCGGTTGTCCGGTCTGCGCCCAGCACGCTGGGTGAGCCCCCAGGCGCCGGCCAGGCCGCTCTCAGCCGCGTGCCTCATGGTGCCGAGCATGAACCGCCCGACCCGCACCCGGAGGCCGACCCTCCTCCTCGCCGGGGCCGTGCTCGCGGCCGGCGTCCTCGCCGGCGGCCAGGCGGCCGAGCCGGCGATGGCCTCCCCGGCGGGCGTGGCGGCCCATGCGCGGCAGCTCGGGGTCTCGAGCAGCCCGCTCCGGAGCGCGCTCGAGCCGTTCGGCCGGGCTCGCGCCGCCCAGCAAGGCCCGGCACGCGCCGCGGCCCGCGGTGCGTCCCCGTCCCGGCTGCGGACGGCGGCCGCTCCGATAGTCCCGCGCGCACCCCCCGCGTGAGGCTGCGAGGCACGATGACGCGACATGAGCGGCCGGCGACCAGCCGGCCGCTCGTCGTTCCACGGCGGAGCTGCGGGCGGCCGGCTAGGCCGCCGGCAGCCGGACCGCGAACGACGCGCCGCCGCCGGGCGCGTCGGTCGCGGTCACGCTCCCGCCGTGGGCCGAGACGATCCCGGCCACGATCGCCAGCCCCAGGCCGGCTCCGGCGCGCCCGTCCCCCGGGGTCGAGCGGTAGGAGCGATCGAAGAGCGCCTCGGGCGGCACGTCGGGCGGGAGGCCAGGGCCGTGGTCGCGGACCTCGAGCTCGAGCTCGCCGGCGCCGTCGCCGCGCACGTGCACCTCCACCGGCGTGCCCGCCCGGGTGTGCACGAGCGCGTTGCGCATCAGGTTCGCGAGGACCTGGCGCAGCTGGCCGGGGTCGCCTCGCACGATCGCCTCGCCGTCCGTGTCCGCGCTGATGGCGCGCGAAGGGTCCGTGGCGCGCGCGTCCGCGACCGCGTCGCGCACCAGCTCGGACAGGTCGACGGCCTCCGCCGGCCGGTCGCGGACCTCGTCCACGCGCGCGAGCGCCAGCAGGTCCTCCACCAGCACCCCCATGCGCGCCGACTCCTCCTCGATGCGCCTCATCGCCTTGGCCGTCTCCTCGGCGTCGCTCGCGGCCCCCAGGCGGAACAGCTCGGCATAGCCGCGTATGGAGGCGAGCGGCGTGCGCAGCTCATGGGACACGTCGGCGAGGAAGCGGCGCAGGCGGCTCTCGCTGGCCTCGCGCTGCCTGAACGCCTCATCGAGCCGGTCGAGCATCCCGTTCAGAGCAAGCCCCAGCCTGCCGACCTCGGTGCGCTCCTCCGCGGGCTCGACCCGGTGCGACAGCTCGCCCGCCGCGATCGCGCCGGCCGTGTCCCCCATCCGCTCGAGCGGCCGCAGCCCCGCGCGGACGAGCAGCCATGAGAGGACGGCGAGCAGAGCGAGGACGCCGGCGATCACCAGCCCCTCAACGAGCAGCAGCCGTTCGAGGGTCTCCTCCATCTGCTGGAGCGGGATGGCGACCGCGGTGTATCCGCCGTCCGGGCTCCGAGCCGCGCGGACGCGGTACTGAAGGTCGCCGCTCACCGCGTCGACGGTCGTGATCGCGCCGGGCTCGAGGTCGCCGGGCAGGTCGGGAGCGGGGAACTCCGTCGCGTCGTAGGAGAGCGTCACGGGGTCGCCGACGGGGCTGCCGGCCGCGTCGAGGTGCACGCCGTAGGTGCCGGGGGGCAGATTGGCCGCGGCCGGGTCGCGGCCTCCGGGGCCGCGCTCGCGATCGGGTGTCGTCCCATTCTCCTCGGCGAGCGCACGCCCGACGGCGGGCTCCGCGGCACGCGTCTGGTCGTCCACGCGCTCGAGCTGGAACGAGCGCTGCGACGCGTAGGTGACGGCCGCGAGCACGACGAGGCCGGCCGCGGACAGCGCGAGGAGGGTGAGGATCAGGCGGGCGCGGAGCGACACAGCTCAGCGCCTGGGCGGGCGGAGCGCGTACCCGACGCCGCGCGAGGTGTGGATCAGCGGCGGGCCGTGTTGGTCCAGCTTCTTCCGCAGGTAGCTGATGTAGGTCTCCAGCACGCGCGCGTCGCCGCCGAAGTCGTAGTCCCAGACGTGGTCGAGGATCTGCGCGCGCGTGAGGACGCGGCGCGGGTTCAGCATCAGGTAGCGGAGCAGCCGGTACTCCGTCGCGGTCAGGTCGATCGGCGCGCCGGCGCGCGTGACCTCGCGGGTGTCCTCGTCCAGCTCGAGGTCCTCGAAGACCATCCGGCTCGTCTCGGGCCCGCCCGCCCCGGTGCGCCGCAGGATGTTGCGCAGCCGCGCGACGAGCTCCTCGAGGCT
>JAFGJG010000024.1 GCA_016929195.1 Thermoleophilaceae bacterium | reverse complement strand
GTCGATCCGGTCGTCGTCGGCGATGACCATGCTCGCGAGCTCCACGTCCTGGTGCTGGACGGTCTCGAGGGCGCGGTCGAGTGCGGTGGTGACCATGTCGAGCCCGCCGAGCGCCTGGCGCTCGAGCGCGGCCAGCTCGTCCTGGAAGTGGGTGCGGGTGGTGTCGCCCATGTGCGCTAGCCGACCTTTCCGGTGACGTAGGCCTCTGTCCGCGAGTCGGCCGGGTTGGTGAAGATCTTCTCAGTGTCGTCGAACTCGACCACCCGCCCGGTGCGGTGGTCATCGTCCGAGGCCAGCTCGACCGTGAAGAAGGCGGTCTTGTCGGACACGCGCGCCGCCTGCTGCATGTTGTGGGTCACGATGACGATCGAGTACTCCCGCTTCAGCTCCATCATCAGGTCCTCGATCTTGCCGGTCGAGATGGGGTCGAGGGCCGAGCAGGGCTCGTCCATGAGGATCACGTCGGGGTTGACCGCGAGGCAGCGCGCGATGCAGAGGCGCTGCTGCTGGCCGCCGGACATCCCGAACGCATTGGTCTTGAGCCGGTCCTTGACCTCGTCCCAGAGGGCCGCCTGCGTGAGCGCGCGCTCCACGGTCTCGTCGAGGTTCTGCTTGCGGCCCAGGACCCGCGGGCCGAAGGCGATGTTGTCGTAGATCGACTTGGGGAAGGGGTTCGGCTTCTGGAACACCATCCCGATCCGCTTGCGGACCTCCACCGCGTCCACGTTGGGGGCGTAGAGATCCTCCCCGTGGTAGAGCACCCTGCCCTCGACGCGGGCCCCCGGGATGAGGTCGTTCATGCGGTTGAGGCAGCGGATCAGCGTGGACTTGCCGCAGCCCGACGGGCCGATCAGGGCCGTGATCTCGTTCCGGCCGACGTCGAAGGTCACATCGCGCACGGCGGGCTTGGGGCCGTAGCTCACCACGACCTTCTCGAGCTGGAAGATCGCCTCACGCGGCCGTCGCGGCTCGGCCTCGGTCTCGCCGTCGCGCGAGAAGCGCGCCCCCTGGTCCGGGATGCCGACGCCGCCGGCCGGGGCGGCCTCCCGCTGCTTGTCCTCAGGCTCGGTCACGTGCTCCGCCATTTTCGTCTCCTACCACTTTTGCTCGTAACGATTACGTAGCCAGATCGCCACGCTGTTCATGAGGAGCAGCAGGATCATCAGGAAGAGGATCGCGGCCGCCGCCAAGGGCTTGTAGTTGTTCACGTCGTTCGAGGCGCGCGAGATCCAGTCGAAGATCTGGATGGGCAGCGCCGTGAACCGGGAGTCGAGGCCCTCCGGGTTGAAGGCGATCACCGTCGCCGCCCCGATCACGATCAGAGGCGCGGTCTCGCCGATCGCGCGCGACAGGGCGAGGATCACGCCGGTGGCGATCCCTGGGATCGAGGCGGGCAGCACCTGCCGGCGGATCGTCTGCCACTGGGTGGCGCCGAGGGCCAGCGAGCCCTCGCGGATCGAGGGCGGCACCGCGCGGATGGCCTCGCGCGAGGCGATGATCACGACGGGCAGCACGAGCAGCCCGAGGCAGAGCCCGCCGGCGAGCACGACCGGGCCGAGCGAGAGCGGCCCGCGGACCAGGAAGGCGAGGCCGAGGATGCCGTAGACGATCGACGGGACGGAGGCCAGGTTCTGGATGTTCACCTCGATGAGGCGGTTCCACCAGCGGGAGTGGTCCGCGTACTCCTCCAGGTAGATCGCGGTGGCCACGCCGACCGGCACGATGAACGCGGCGCAGACGACCATGATCCAGATCGTTCCCCAGATCGCCGCCTCGGCGCCCGCCTTGTCGGCGCTGATCGAGCCGAAGCTCGTCAGGAAGTCCATGGTCAGGTGCGAGGCGCCGTCCTTGACGACGTCGTAGAGCAGCAGGGCCAGAAGGCCGACCGACAGCCCCAGGCAGGCCAGCATCGTCAGCCGGAACCCGGTGTCCTTCGCTCGCTGCGAGGCGGGCGCCTTGCCGATGGCGCCTCCGTGTGCGCTCATTCGTACACCTGCCGGTACTTCCGCACGAAGCGGATCGAGATCAGGTTCATGACGAGCGTGAGGACGAACAGCAGCATCCCCACGGCGAAGATCGTCTTGTACTCGGTGCTGCCGGTGGGCACGTCGCCCTTCGCCGTCGCCCCGATGAAGGACGCGAGCGAGTAGTGCGGCTCGCGCGGGTCGATCGAGTTGCTCGCGATCTGCCCGGCGGCGATGAGGACGATCATGGTCTCGCCGATCGCGCGCGAGACGCCGAGGACGATCGCCGCGACGATCCCGGACAGGGCCGCGGGGAACACGACCCTCAGCGAGACGCTCAGCTTCGACGCTCCGAGCCCGAACGCCCCCTCGCGCAGCGACTGGGGCACCGCCGACATCGCGTCCTCGGCCACCGAGGCCACCGTCGGCACGATCATGAAGCCCATGACGATCCCGGCCGCGAGGACGTTGAAGATGTTGACGTCGGCGTTGAAGAGGCCGCGCAGGATCTCCGGGGTGAAGAACGTGAGAGCGAAGTAGCCGAAGACGATGGTCGGCACGCCCGCGAGGATCTCGAGGGCGGGCTTGATCGTCTTCCGCACGCGCGGCCGCGCGTATTCGCTCAGGTAGATCGCGGCGCCCAGGCCTAGCGGGGTGGCCACCAGCATCGCGATCCCGGTGGTGAGCAGCGTGCCCACGAGCAGCGGGAGCACGCCGAAGCTCGGCGGCTCGAAGAGCGGGGTCCACTTGCTTCCGGAGAGGAACTCCCAGACGCCTACGTCGCCGAAGAACTCGATCGTCGGCACGAGCAGCGCGACCACGATCCCCGTGGTGGTGAGGATCGACAGGAACGTGGCGAGGATCAGGATGCCCTTGACCACGTCCTCGCCGTAGCGGCGGCGCGCCGCCCCCAGACTGGGGACGGCGCGCGCGCCTGCTGCGGTGGTGCTTCCGGCTTCCATCAGGCGCCGGCGTTCGACTCCGCGGTGTCGAGCGCCTTCTTGCCCTTCGCGGCCTGAGCCTCGGTCATCGGCACGATCTGAGAGTTCGTGGCGATGTCCGTGTAGTTGGCGATCACGTAGTCCATGAACGCCTTGACCTCGGGACGCTTGAGCGACTTCTCGCTCGGATACATGAACAGCGGCCGGGAGAGCGGCGTGTAGCTGCCGTCCTGGATCGCCTCCGTGCTCGGCTTGACGCAGCCGTCGCCGCCGTCCACGCCGACCAGGTTCAGCTTGTCCGCGTTCTGCTCGTAGTAGGAGAACCCGAAGTAACCGAGTCCGCCGTCCGAGCCCTCGACGCCCTGGACGAGGATGTTGTCGTCCTCCGAGGGCTGGTAGTCCTCGCGCGAGACGCCCTCCTCACCGTTGATCACATCGGTGAAGAAGTCGAACGTGCCCGAGTCCGTGCCGGGTCCGAACAGGTCGAGCTGGGTGTCCGGGAGCTTCGGGTTGACCTCGCTCAGGCTCTTGACCTTCGAACCCTTGTTCCAGACCTTCTTGAGCTCGGCGGTCGTCAGGCAGTCGACCTTCAGCGCGGTGTTGGTCACCACGGCGATGCCGTCGTTGGCCACCTGCACCTCGTCGTAGACGACGCCGTTCTTCTCGCAGACGGGCACTTCCTCGTCGTCCTTGATCGGGCGCGAGGCGTCCGAGATATCGGTCTCGCCGGCGCAGAACTTCTCGAAGCCGCCGCCGGTGCCCGACGTGCCGACCGTGATCTTTACGTCCGGGTTCTCCGCCTGGAAGGCCTCCTGGGCCGCCTGGGCGAAGGGCGCTACGGTGCTCGAGCCGTCGATGGCTATCGAGCCGGACAGGTTGCCGCCGCTGTCGCCGCCGCCCCCTGAGCTGTCGCTGTTGTCGTCATCGCCACACGCAGCAGCCCCGAGGGCCAGCACGCCGCAGATGGCGAGCGCGAGGAGCTTCCTCATGCAGGTCTTCTCCTTGGTCGTTCCATTGCCGGAACGGACGCTCGCACGGGGCACAGGGTCAGTCTGTTACGGCCCTGTCGCCGCCCTGTGAAAAAGATGTGAAGGCCGTCAGGTGGGCTCGCGGTCGGGCGCGAACCGGTAGCCGAAGCCGAAGTGGGTGTGGATGAAGCGCCGCTGGGGCACCGCCCGCGCCAGCTTGTGCCGCAGCTTGCCTATGTAGACGTCGACCGAGCGGTCGGCCTTCCGGTAGCTCTCGCCCCACACGACGCGGTACAGCTCCTCGCGGCTCACGATGCGCCCACGCCGCTCCACGAGCGCCGTGAGGAGCTCGAGCTCGCGCACTGTCAGGTCCAGCGGCTTGCCGCCGGCGAGCGCGAGAAACTCGCCCGGACGGATCTCGATCTCATCCGCGTGCAAGATGCCGTTCTGGATCGCGGCCTCCACTGAGGACGAAAATGCCAGGCAAGTGCGGAAAGTCCGTTACGTCCCCGTTGTCGACCTGTGAAAAAGCTGTAAATGCAGGCGCGTCCGGGGGTTCCCTCTCGTACACTTGCACTCGATGACCGCCACGGAACTCGGTCCCGTGCGACTGGCGATCCTCGACCTGGACTCCGGATTCGTGCGTGTGCTGGTCAAGCGCGCCGATGATCTCGGCTGGCAGTACCGCCGTCTCGAGGCCGCTCCAAGGGTTGAGGAGTTCGTCGCCATGAGAGTCAACGCCCTCGTGGTGGACCTCGCCGTGCTCGGGGAGAACGCATGGGCGTTCCTCGACCGCCTGACCGAGGTGCTGCCGTCGCTGGGCGTGGTTGTCGTGACCGGCCGCTCGAGCGTCGCCCAGCGGGTGCGCGGCCTGCGCGCCGGCGCGGACGACTGGGTCACGAAGCCCGCGCACCCCGAGGAGGTCCTCGCACGCGTTGAGGCGGTAGTGCGCCGGCGCAAGCAGGCGTCGGCGCGGGTGGAGACCGGCCCGCTCGTCGCGGGTGAGCTCGAGATCCGGGCCGACCAGTTCCAGGCCTTCGCGCGCGGCAACAGCGTCGACCTCACGCGGCGCGAGTTCGAGGTCCTCCAGCTGCTCGCGCAGACTGAGGGCAAGGTGCTCCAGCGCGAGGAGATCTACCAGTCGGTCTGGGGCTACGCGATGGCGCACGGCGACCGCTCGGTCGACGTGTTCGTCCGGAAGGTCCGGCAGAAGCTCGAGAAGGCGTCGCCGGACTGGAACTACATCCATACGCACTTCGGCGTCGGCTACCGCTTCCAGCCCGAGCGGGCCGGCGGCGACGATGGCGCGCTCGTCTCGGATCCGCCCGAGCGCGAGGTGCCCGCCGTGGACCACGGGCTGCCGGAGGAGCCGGCCGCGGACGAGCTCGCGCTGCTCGACGACGGCCTGGCCGCCGAGCCGCCCCAGCCCGGCGAGCACGCCGCCACCGTCCGCTAGGCCACGAGGGCCATCGGCGCCGGCATGCCCGCGTCGAGCAGCCGCCCCGGCTGCTCGCGTGTGAGGCGCCAGGCCATGCGCGCGCTGGCGCGCGCGTCGAGCAATGCGGAGCACGCGGCCCCGAGCGACGGTGGCCGCAGCGGTCCATGGGCGTCCGAGGCCACGAGCCCGGCCATTCCAAGCGCGACGTAGGCGCGCGCGGCTCGCTTGGCGTCGGCGCCGTGCTCGCCCAGGAGGGACTGGGCGTTCAGCTGCGCCACCGATCCGCGGTCGAGCTCGTGCCGGATGTCGGCGAGCCCCTTCGTGTCCGCGTATGCCACCCGTTCCGGGTGGGCGATGACCACGCCGAAGCCGCGGTCACGCAGCTCCCCCGTGGCGGCATGGAACTCCTCGGTGAGTCCCTCGAAGGGGGCCTCCACGAGCAGCCAGCGATTCCCCGCGGGCCCCTGCGCGATCGCCTCGAGCCGAGGCTGGTCCAGGGTCCCTGCGAGGTCGTGACCCAGCTCTCCGCCGCAGCGGAGCTCGAGCGCCACGTCGGCGCGGGCCAGTGCCTCGCGCAGCTCGCGCACGCGCTCGGCGAGCTCGAGGGTGTCGGTCACGAAGTCGGTCCTCACGTGAGGCGTGCAGACGACGGTCCGGGTCCCGTCCGCCACGGCGGCGCGGGCGAGCTCGACGCTGTCGTCGAGCGTCTCGGGCCCGTCGTCGACGCCGGGGAGGAGGTGGAAGTGGATGTCCGCGTACGTCATCTGCGGCCGAGTCTGCGCGCATGTGCGCTCGTTGACGTGACGGTCCGGTGACCGTGGCGTTGCCGGGTGGTGAACAGCCGGGGGCACTCGGTCGTGAGCGATTCGCCCGGGCCACGTTGCAATACTCCGGCTTCGATGCGGCCTGGCACGCCGACAGTCCGGCTTGCTGCGGTGATCGCCGCCGCCGCGCTCGCCCTCCACGAGCTCCGCTACCTGATCGGGTTCGGCGACCACGCCGGCGAGGCGCTGGCGGCCCGCGGGCACGCCTACCTGCCGTTCGCCGGCGGGCTGGCCGGCCTGCTGCTCGCGCTCGCCGGCGCGCAGCTCTTGACGGCGATCGAGCGCGCCCGCCGGACCGCGCGCGGCGAGCGGCCGCCGAGCTTCGCGCGGCTGTGGCTCGGGCTGGCGGCGATGCTCCTGCTCGTCTACAGCGGGCAGGAGCTGCTCGAGGCGCTCCTCACCCGCGGCCAGCAGCTCGGCCCGGCGGTGCCGTTCGCCGAGGGCGGCTGGTCGGCGATTCCGCTGGCGCTCGCACTCGGCGCCGCGGCCGCGCTGCTGCTGAAGGGCGCCAGCCGGGCCGTGGCGGCCGCGGCGGGGCGCGCCCGCCCGTCTCGCCTGCGCCCCGCCCGTGGCGGCGCCCTCCGGCCGTCGGCGCCGGTTCGTGTCAGGCGCGCGCTCATCGCGCGCAACCTCGCCGGCCGAGCTCCCCCGGCCCTCCGTCCCCTGACGTAGTCCAGGGGGCGCGCCCCGCGGCGCGCCCATGCGGAAAGGAGCATCTGAGATGAGCAGGAACCAGCGGATCGCGCTCGTGATCGGAGCGCTGCTCGTGGCCGTGGTCGCGTTCGTGATCGCGAACCCGGGCGGTGGCGACGACGACGACTCCGACCAGGCCGCCCAGACGACGACGACCGAGTCGAGCGAGCCGGCGCCGAGCACTGACGAGACGGCCACCCCCGAGACCCCGGCGGAGCCGGCGGTCACGCGCATCGCCGTCCGCGGCGGCGAGGTCGCGGGCGGGCCCAAGACGATCACGGTCACGAAGGGCGACCGGGTCCGGATCGTCGTGACGGCGGACGCCCACGACGACATGCACCTGCACGGCTACGACATCGAGAAGCCGGTGGAGCCGGGCCGGCCGGCCAGGTTCGACTTCAAGGCGAACCTCGAGGGTCAGTTCGAGATGGAGAGCCACGTGGCCGAGGACGCCGGCCGTGACCCGACGGTTGCGAGCCTGGTCGTGGAGCCGTCGTGACCCTCATCGCCCACGGGCTGGTCTCGCGCTCGGACCTTCCGATCCCGGAATGGCTCTTCGGGTGGGCTGCCGCGATGGTGCTCGTGGTGTCGTTCGTGGCGCTGGCCGTGCTCTGGCCCGACCAGCGCCTCCAGGAGGAGAGATGGCGGCCCCTGCCCGGGGGAGTGGGCCGCTTCGTGGCCGGTCGCCCCGCGCAGATCCTCTGCGGGGCGATCGGCGTCTTCCTCCTCGGCGTCGTCGTCTACAGCGGGCTGCGCGGCACGCAGAGCTCGACGGCCAACTTCGCGCCCACGTTCATCTACGTGATCTTCTGGCTCGGCCTCGTGCCGGCCAGCGTGCTGTTCGGCGACGTGTTCAAGGCCTTCAACCCGTGGCGGGCGATCGGCAACGCCGTGTCGTGGGTCGCCCGCCAGGCGGCGCGGAGCGAGCTCCCCGCGCCGCTCGCCTACCCGGAGCGCCTCGGCAACTGGCCCGCCGCCGCGGGCATCTTCGCGTTCGCGGCGCTGGAGCTCGTCGCGTCGGACGGGGACAAGCCGGAGAACCTCGCGATCGCGACGCTCGTCTACTCGGCGTTCACGTTCGTGGGGATGGCGCTCTACGGCGTCGAGCCGTGGATCCGCCGCGGCGAGGCGTTCTCCGTCTACTTCAACCTGTTCTCGCGGCTGGCCCCGTTCGCGACGCGTGACGGCGAGGCCGGCATCCGCGGCTTCCTCACCGGGCTGCCCTCGTTCAAGCCGGTGGCGGGCACGGTGCCGCTGCTGGCGGTGATGATCGGCAGCGTGACCTTCGACGGCGGCTCGGAGGGCGCGCCGTGGACCAGCATCGCCCCCGACATGGCGAGCTGGTTCGGAGATGCCGGGCTGTCGCCGCGCAACGCGCTCGAGCTCACGTTCCTGATCGGGCTGTTCGGAACGGTGGCGCTCGTCTACGGCTTCTACATGCTGGGCATCCGGGGGGCGCGGAGCGTTGGCGGCGGCTTCGGCCAGGAGCAGCTGGCGCGCGCGTTCGTCCACACGCTCGTGCCGATCGCGCTCGCCTACGTGGCCGCTCACTACATCACGCTGCTGCTCTTCCAGGGGCAGGCGATCGTGTTCCTCGCGTCGGACCCGCTCGGCCACGGCTCCGATCTGTTCGGGACGGCGGACCACACGATCGACTACACGGTGATCGGCGCCAACGCCACCTGGTACTGGCAGGTGGGCTTCGTGGTCGCCGGGCACGTGACGGCGCTCGCGCTCGCGCACGACCGGGCGCTCGCGCTCTACCGCGACGCCAGGGAGGCGGTCCGCTCCCAGTACTGGATGCTGGCCGTGATGGTCGGGTTCACGAGCCTCGCTCTGTGGCTCCTGTCGCAGTCGAACCAGTGACCCGGGCCCTGCGAACATGAGCGACGTGATCGTGTACGCGCACGCCGGCCACTGGCTGACCTCGGTCGCCTACTTCCTGCCGGTCGTGGGCTTCCTCGTGTGGCTGGCGGTGGTGCAGATCAGGGAGCGCCGCCAGCGCGACCGTTAGGACGTGTTGAGCGCCACGGCGGCGCGAATGAGGGCCTTGAGCGCCTCTTCGTCGATCTCGTCGCCCTCGTGGAAGTCGATTGCGCGCCTGGTGTTGCCCTCGAGGCTGGAGTTGAAGAGGCCCGCGGGGTCGTCCAGCGAGGCGCCCTTGGCGAACGTCATCTTCACGATGCTCTTGTAGGTCTCACCGGTGCAGATAATCCCGTCGTGCTCCCACACCGGGACCCCTCTCCACTTCCACTCCTCGACCACCTCGGGGTCGGCCTGCTTGACGAGGTCCCGGATGCGGGCGAGCAGCTCGCCGCGCCAGTCGCCCAGCTCCGCGATCCTCGCGTCGATCCGCTGAGAGGGAGAGCCGCCTTCCATCCAGGCCGTATTAAACCTCGCTGCACACCAGATCCCAAAGGCAGGATCTCCGGGCGCGACGGTTAAGTGACTCTCGATCGTTCTGGACTCGCTGATCATTTCGAGAGAAAGGCCCATCCTTGGCCCGCTTTGCTCGCACGTCCGTCGGCCTTGCCGTGGTGGCGGTCGCTGCCGGCCCCGCCGGATGCGTCGTCAGCGACGATCCGGACCCGCCCCCGCGGCGCGTGGCGGTGGTCAAGGCCGAGAACCTCTTCATCAGCCCGGCCGACAAGCAGGCGCTCCGGGAGAGCGCCGTCGCGAGCTGTGAGGCCGACGAGGCCGGCGACTGCGACGCCATCGCAGGGCCGCTGCCCGGGACCTACTTCGGACGCCGGGGCGATCGCTTCTGGGCGATCGCGAGCTTCCGCCACCCGGAGCACGGGGTGGAGGGCCAGCCGCTCATCCTGTCGCGCCGGGCGGGCGGCGCCTGGGAGGTGCGCGCGCAGACCGGCGGCACCGCGTGCGACCCCCTGCCGGAGGCCATGGCCCGGATCTGGGACCTGAAGGACGCGCCGAGCAGTCAGGGCTCGGCCTGCTTCCGCACGCCTGCGCCGCAGGTCGACGTCGGCCCCTCGCCGGAGGTCGTCGCGGCGTACAGGAAGCTGACCCAGGACGTCGTGCGCGGAGTCGACTCGTACTGGGCCGCCGCGCTCCCCGAGCACTTCGGGACGGAGTACAGCCCTCCGGAGGTCAAGGGCGCGTACTCCTCGGAGACGGACGCGCCGGCATGCGGCGACGCCCCGGCGGCGCTCAACAACGCCTTCTACTGCATCCCGGGCGACTACATCGCCTGGGACGAGCCGCGGCTGATGTTCCCCTTCTACAACCGCTTCGGGGACATGGCGCCCGCCATGGTCGTGGCGCACGAGTGGGGCCACGCGATCCAGGCGCGCCTCGGGTGGGAGTTCCCGATGTCCATCTACGCGGAGCTGAACGCCGACTGCCTCGCGGGCGCGTGGGCCAAGGCGGCGCCGAGCCTCGAGCAGCAGGGCCTGCGGTCCACCTCCCTCGACGAGGTTGTGGACCCCCTGTTCAAGTTCAGGGACCCGGCGGGCTCCGAGTGGTTCGACCCCGGCGCCCACGGCTCCGGGCTCCAGCGGATCGCTGCGTTCCAGTACGGGACGAGCGGTGACGTCGAGCGCTGCACGCCGTCCGACGACCTGCCCGCCGGCTTCCCCGGCGCCCCCGAGCTGGACTCCAGCGAGGGCGAACCGGAGGCGACCGAGACGGCCCCGGTGCCGCCGGCGTGATGCCCCCGGCCCTCTGACCGGGACGACGAACAGCGCGAGCGACGGGACTCGAACCCGCGACCTCCGGCGTGACAGGCCGCTCTGACGCTACGGGAGCGTACCGGCCAGTCCGGCAATTCCGCTGTCCAAGCCGAATCCGTCGGGGCGCCCGTCGGATCCGTTACGGGTGTGTGCTGTCGGGTCTGTTGCCGTTTTCGTTGCCACCCCGAGCTCGGCGGCCAGGTCGAGCGGCTCGTCGAGCCGGTCGGAGAGCAAATGGGTGTACACGTCAAGCGTGACTTTCAGCGATCCGTGGCCGAGCGCGCGCTGCACCTGCTTTGGGTTCGCACCGCGCTCGAACATCAGCGAGGCGAACGTGTGCCGGAACGCATGGAAGCCCGCCCACGGCACACCCACCTCCTCGGCGACTGGGGCGAGCACCCGGCGGCGCAGGTTGTCCGGCGACAGCGGAGTCCCCCGCCGTGACGCGAACACGGGATCCTCGTCACCCGGCCAGGCCGACTCGGCCCGCGCTGACCGCAGCTCGAGCACCAGGTCATGGTGCAGGGGCACCTGCCGCACGCCGGCCTCGGTCTTCGGCAGATCGACCCGGCCCCGGTAGATCTCCCGCTGTACGTCGACGTGGGGCTCTGACCCGTCGAGGTGGAGGTGCTTCCACTGGAGGCCGATCGCCTCGCCGATCCGCAGCCCAGTCGACGCCAGGAACGCGAACAGCAGCCGGTGCGAGGGGTGGACGAGCTCGAGGATGGTGGCCAGCTGCTCGCGGCTGAGCGCCCGGGCCTTGCGGACTCCCGGCTCGCCGGGCACCCGTCGCCGCGGGATGGACACCCGTGAAGCCGGTGTGCGACGGATCAGGTCCTCCTCGACCGCCGTGCCGAGGCAAGCTCTGACCGGGTTCAGGATCGACCGGATCCGGGACTCGGACAGCCGCTTCGCTTCCCGTCGGTTCGGTCGTGGCGGCCGACGCTCCTCGCGGACCCGCCGACCCTCCCGGCCGGCGGCCTGCTGCTCGGCCCGCCGGCGTGTCATCCAGTCCTGCTCCGCCCACTTGCGCAGCTGGTGCTCGTGGTCGGCCTGGGCTTGGTCGTCGGCGAGCCAGCCGACGAAGTTCGCGATGTCGCGCGGGGTGATCTCCGTCAGCCGGCGGCGGTGGCGGTCGTGGAAGAACGGGAAGGCGTACAGCGCCAGGTCCCGCCGGTAATCGTCCCGGGTCGACTCCCGGAACCCCTTGCCTTTGCCGGCGTACCGCTCGATCCACTCGGTCGCGTACTCCTTGAACGTGAGCTTCGACGCGGCCTGGAACTCGCCGCGCGCGACGTCAGCCTGTCGCACGGCCTTCAGCTTGCGGGCCTCCGCGAGCGTGCGCGCGGACTCCTTCCGCTGCTTGCCGCCGGCCGTGTAGACGACGACGTAGCGGGAGCCGCGCTTGTACACCCCCGGCACTGATGTTCGGACCATC
The DNA here is from genome assembly GCA_016929195.1 of Thermoleophilaceae bacterium. Taxonomy (GTDB): domain Bacteria; phylum Actinomycetota; class Thermoleophilia; order Solirubrobacterales; family Thermoleophilaceae; genus JACVRW01. The sequence continues at coordinate 53,433 of JAFGJG010000024.1, read as the reverse complement.
GGAGCGGCCATCAGCTCGCCTCGGTCGGCGGGACGCGCGACACGTCGTGCTTGCCTTCGCCCTGGAACTCGTCCATGAGCTGCGACCGGTGGTTCTGACGCTCTTCGAAGTTCAGCGGCGACTGGCCGGCTCCCAGCACGTCTGTGATCTCGCGCTGCAGACGGTTAGGACTGACGTAGCACTCGCCCTTGAGAGCCGCCTCGAACACCTCACGCAGCTCATCTGGGTGGGCCGCACCCGCGACCCACTCCATGACGCCCTCCAGCGCCTCGACGGCGGCGATCGCCCTGGCCTCGGCCACTCCGGCCTCGTAGATCCGGCAGGCGAGGCAGTACGACTCGAGATTCTTAGCGCCGGCTGGGAGGCCTTCGTGGCCTCCGCACATGGTGCAGCGGGGACGGCCGGGGCCGTCAGTAGCTTCGCGATCGGGCATTGGAGGTACCGCTCCTTTGTCCAGCCCCGGGTCGTTTCGGCGACCCGGGGCGCCTAATGTGGTCGTCGGTTAGAGTATCACGTCCAGTACACCTTGTGGTACCGTGCCATCGATGGCCACCGGCCCCGAGAAGGTGAGAGAAAACCGGCTCCGGCGAGCGGCCAAACGGCAGGGCCTCGAGCTCCACAAGTCCCGCACCCGAGACCCGCGGGCGCTCGACTACGGCCGCTGGTGGCTGACCAGCGCCGCCACGGGCGACACCGTGGCCGGGGGTGGAGACGAGCGCTGGGACCTTCAGCAGGTCGAGCGCTACCTCACGGGCTGAGCCCGTTTCAGAAATCAGCGGCCGGTCCGTCGTTCCAGCTCCTTCTCGATCGCCTCGCGGCGCCGTTGGCCCTCCTGGTCCTGGGCGGCGTGCAGCTTCGTTTCGCGCGCCCGCTCCAGCGGATCGACCTGGCGCTTCCGCAGTGCCTTCGCGAACTCGAAGACCGGATCGCCGCCACGCGCAAGGTGGGCCTCCCACGACTCTCTGGTGAGCTCCATTCCGACCGTTGCCGCGCGCCGCCGGTCACGCTCCCAGTCCTCGTCGTTCCACGGTGACGCCGAGAACGGCTGGGAGGTGTCCTCCCACTCCACCGGCGAGGACCCGTCGTCCGCGCGCAGCTCGGCGATCTCAACGTCGAACGCGGCCAGCTCGAGCGCGTCATCGAGCCCGACCTGTTCGTCGTCGGCGATCCGCTCCGCGCGCCGGGCGAGCGCCGCCCGCTTGGGGTCGACGCCGGCGGCGCCGTCCTCGACCGCGGTCGCGAACGCCCGCGGCGGCGCGGCCCGACCCGCCATGCGGGCGAGCGCGGCGTCGAAGCTGCGGATGCCGTGCTCGGCGCCTACCGCCTCGATCCGGTCGGCCAGGGCCTCGCCTACCGGGGTCAGCCCGGACGGCTTGGCGAACGAGACGCGGCCCAGGGTGATCGTGGGCTCGTCCGCCTCATTGTCGTCCCAGACGAGCCGCTGGAGCAACAGACCGGTTTCGAGGAGGAACTCGCGGCCGGTGGCGGTCTTACGCAAGTGGGCGTTAACGCGCCACTTGTCCTCGTAGAGGGGCCGAAACTCCGGCCGGATCCCGGCGGCTAGGGCCTCCGTCCAGTGGGCGTCGAACGTCTGTCCGACAGCAGGCTGCTCGCTGGCCAATTGGAAGCCGGCCGGCAGTTGGTCGCGGGAGAAGTTCTGGGCGAGCTGGACGACGGCCATCCCCTCGAAGAACGGCCGGTTCGTGAGCGCGCACGCGAGCAGCGTGGGGCCGTGCTCGTTGCCCTCGTCGTCGGTGTACTCCATCTGCCACGTGGGGCTAATGAACCGGTACTCGCCCTCCTTGATCGAGTAAGCACCCGACCACGTCCACTCAACCTCGCCCATCAACTTCTGACCCTCGACGGCGATCGACTTGATCCAACCGCACGCACGAGTCGGGCCACCGAGATCCGGCGTGTGGTCGTAGTCGACCGGGAGCTCCTTCATCGGCACGTGCTTCTCGAAGTTCGCGACCATCGCCTCAAACGTGCTCGTCGACACCGTGAAGTCGCCGTACCGCGGGTGCCGAAACCGGCCGGTCTTGCCGAGCTGAATCGTCGAGGTGAGCTTGGGCTCCTCGGCAGGGATGTCCTCGGGTGCCCCGTCCGGGAAGGCGGCGCCGGTGAGTCGCGGCAGGTCGTTGAAGAAGGCGAGTCGGTCGGGGCTGCTAACGGTCACGGAACCTCGTTCGGGTCGGAGAAGATGCGATGCCGACGCCGCTGTTGACCGACGCCGGCACCGCCGATGGATCATCACGGGCGACTATCTCGGCACCCTCGAACGGCCATCTGCGCAACTCTCACGGCGGTGGGGCATCCGGTCGAGGGCCTCGCGGCGGCTCGCGCTGATGTAGTCGGCCAGCGCGATCATCTCCTCGCCGGCGCGGATGAACGCCAGGCCACCCTCGCGGAGCAGCTCCTCCTCGACCTCGGGCACGAGGTAGCGGTGGTGGCGGTAGAAGTAGGCGAATCGGGGAAAGCCGAGCCGGAGCGCGGCCTTGATGTCGCGCCAGGTCGCCGCCGGCGGGCCCGCCTTGAGGCTGATCTTGCCGTAGTCAGCCATGGCGAGAGCCAGGAAAAGCCAGGATAAGCCAGGCTTCGACTACCCCATCGGGGGTACCGCCTGTCACGGGATAAGACGGGATTACATGGGATTCTTCGCCGCCCCGGGGGACGGGGGGTGGCGGTGGAGCGACGCGGTTTCGTGCGGTTCGACGCGGTTTGGGTCGCCCGGCCAGGGGCGAGTTTCTGGAGTTCTCGGAGCCGCCCTCGCGCGCGCCCGCGCGCGCCTGTGGGGACCCGAACAGACCCGATAGCACCCGATTCGCCGCCCAGGTGTTCGCCGGCGGCAGCGGCGCCAACTCACGAGCCTTGCTCTCGCTCAGCCCCTCAGTGCCCAATTGGGCACTGAGGTTCTCGCGGACGCGGGCCGCGTCGAGGAGACGCTTCGGAGTCTGGAACCGGACACGTCGGACACCTAAAAAACGCGCGCGCGAGGCCTGTGGAACGCCGGTCCGGTACACCGCCGCTCGCCCACGGCGCCGTTTCAGAACCGGGGTCTCGGTGGGGGTGGCAACGGGGTGGCGATCCTGCACGGTCACGTGAGCGGCTCCTCGGCGACTAGGGCGTCGAGCTGGGAGCGGCGGAACACGAGCCGGTCGCCTTCCTTCTGCCGGGGCAGGCGCCCCTGGGCGACGAGGTCGTAGATCCGTCGCTTGCCGCAGTCGAGGTAGGCGGCGGAGGCGGGCACCCCCATCCACGGGTCCTCGTCGTCGTGACTACCGCCCTGGTCGAGGCGGGCGAGGACCCGGGTGGCGATCGCGTCGACGAGCTCGTCGGACAACGGGATCTCGATTCCCGTCATCCCTCGACTCCAGCTTGAGGGTTGCCCTCTCGGCGCTCGCGGAACTCGTTGATGATCTGGTCTGCTCGTCGGGTGAGCGCCTCCTCAACCCGGGCCAGCTTGCGCGCCTGCCGCTGTTCCTGCTCACGGGCGGCCTTGCGGGCGGCGTTTGCTGGCGAGATGACGGGAGGGCGGTAACGAGGCGCGTCGCGTCGCTCTCTTCGGAGCCGCTCCGCGTCCTCCAGGGTGTCAACGGTCTGCGAGCGCTGCTTGCCGTTCTCGAGCCATTGGGCCACCCACTTATCGCCGCGCCGGCGGATCCCCGGATGCTTGGTGCGCTCGCTGTTGGTCACGCCGGCCTCGCGAGGCGACGATCGGCACCCGTCATGGTGAGGACCTGGCAGTACCCGGCGAGTCGGGAGGCGATCGCGTCGCCGTAGGGCTCCGGCCACTTCTTCGCGAGCTCGCTGAACTTCAGGTTCGTGGTGATGATCAGCGCGTCGCCGTTGGTGACGGCCTCGTCGACGGCAGTGAGGATGATCTCCGCGCCGTATTCCGTGGGCCGGGCCTTGTCGATGTCGTCCAGCACCAAGGCGCCTCGCCTACTCGCTAGGGCCGCCAGTGCTTCCTCGCGCGCCGGGCTGTCGAACCCGGCGGCGAGCCGGGCGAACAGCGTCGGTAAGTAAAACCAGCGGCCCGGTCCGTGTTCGAGCCGGGCCTGGAAGGCGGCGGCCGCCGCGTGGGTCTTGCCGACCCCGAACGAGCCGTACAGCGCGACGGCGTCCACTTGCCGCTCGGCGAACGCCCGCATCAGCTCGCGGACCTGATCGTCCAGGGTGTCGAGCGAGTTCCCCTGGAGCATCCGCGGCAGACCGGAGCGGGCTACCCGACGTGCGAGCACATCAGCCTGGCGATCTGCCTCGGCGCGCTCGTTCTCCGCGTCGCGCTCGGCGTCAGCCTTCAGGCCGCAGTCCTCGCACGGCATCTGCTCGGCGATTGCTTGCAGGATCTGTTCGAAGGTCCTCTCCGTCTTGCTCGATGGACTGCCCTTCAGCTGCGGCAGCGGTGGCGAGTCCATCTCGCGGCCGCAGCTCGGACAGAGGCGCCTCGCGGTCATCGCATCGTCGGTGGGTCGTACTGGGACGTGTCCCCGCCCTGCCGGCCCCCGGGGAGGGCCGCGAGCTGCGCGCGCCCGCGACCACCACCTCTCGAATGAAGAGAGACCACTTCTTGGCCTTCGTTCTTCTGTAAGGCGTCCGCGATCTGCTTCGCCTCTGGAGGCGAAGCGGCTTCCAGTTCGAGGCGAACCTGCTTCGGGTCGCCGGCGTCAACCAGCGTCCACAGGTTGGGAAGGTGGAGACCGCCGCGGGGCCGGCGGGCGACCTCGAGGATCCCCAGCTCCTCGAAGACGGCAACGTACTTGTCGACCGTCCGATCGGTCGTGCCTCCGACAGCAGCGAGTCCCTGGCGGGAGGCCTCGAACTCGGTTCGCTCCCGCCGCTCGTTGGCCGTGAGCGTCAGTGCGGCATAGACGGCCAGGGCCGTGGTCCGCTCCCGGTTCGCGGCGATCAGGGTCCCGTTGTCGTCGATCTCGACCGGGTAGCGCTCGAGGATCCGTCCCACGGGTGCGAGGGCGAGACGAGCGAAGGCGCCGTTCATGGCGCCGCAGAATGGGGCTAGCTAGAGCCTCATCCCAGCTTTTCTTACGGTTCGCGAGCTTTTCTTACGGCCGCTTCGCGCTCATAGCGGTGGAGAGCATCCCTAACCGCCATGAAGGACACCTGGTGGTCGGGGTGTCGCTTGCTGTTGAGAGCGTTCGTGATCCGCCGATATCCGAGCCCCTTCTCGCTCTGCAATCGGTGGGCCACGACTACTTCGGCGTCTCTCAGAACTCGGTGGGGACCCATCGTGGTGCCCTTCGCTGCGGAGCGCTCCGCGTTGAGACGGCGCGAGGCGTTGTTGTCTCCGGGCCGCCCCTTATCCCACGCGATGATGGTGGCCGCATCGAACTCGATCCGCTCGGACGATCCGGAGCCACCCGCGCGACTCACCAGGTCGCCCTCGATCTCCCCTCGGCGATACGCAGCGTCAACCGTCGACTTCACGACGCCAGCTGCCCAAGCAGCCCGAACGGTCCCGACCTTTCCTTCGGCCTTTGCACCGGCCGCGATCGCATTGAAATGCTCGGTGGCACCGTCGGGGTTCAGGCCGGCGAGGTAGTCGGGCCCATAGGCCTCGTCCATTTCGAGATTCCGGCACTCGGCGTTGCAGTAGTGACCCCGCTCGAACTCCACGGCCACGTCGCCGGGGAGCACTGCGCGCTCGCGCAGTCGTGAGACGTGAACCAGGATCGGGGACCGACACTGTCGGTACGAGCACACACGCCAGACCGCCGGCTTGCCGCGCGCAGCGTGGTCGCCGCAGCGGTCGCTTTTGCCGGGAGCGGCGTTCTCGCAGTCCGCGACGATGCACGGGCAGTTCGCGAGGTCCTCGGCCAGCCACCCGCGTCGGAACACGATCACGTCGGACTGTCCACCGGGCCGGGCGATGATCCGGTGACGGAGCTTGCCGCTGCCGCAGCCGGCGGTCAGGGCCTGGTGGCTGTGGCCGGTCTCGGCGATCGCCTCGGTGAGCGTGAGCTCATCCGGCTCGAGCGCGACCTGACGAACGCCGGCCTTGGCGGCCGAGATCCTCTCGCTGGCCCCCTCGTGTGTGCGCCCGAGGTGACCGTGCCCTTTGATGCCGCAGGCGTTGTTGTGGCGTAGCGCGGGGAGCTCGCACCCGTAGGCCGTGCAGGTCGGCAGGGCGCGACAGTCGTCGAGGAAAGAGCGGGGCGTCAGCCGCCGGTCCCGGGGACGTGGTCCCTGAGTTGATGTGACCCTCGGCTTCTCGCCACGCGGGCCGTGCCGGAGCGCGTCGTCCAGGGCTCGCGGGCGGAGCCACGGGAAGAGTGCGGCGAGCTTGGGCGGGGAGAGCGGCTCGTCGATGTCTACGCCGGGCGGGACGTCGGTCCATGCTGACATCGTGGGGCGGATCGTTGCATGCGTCTCGGACGCGGGCTGCGACACTCGTCGGGGAGGCTCTGGCGCGCCGTTCTGTCCTCCCGCCGAGCGGCGCGCGCCGCCTCGCCACGTACCATTCGTAAGCGCGTGGCCTTGCCCCGCACCCGTCCTCGCCTGCCGCCGGCGGCACTGGCCCGACTCGAGAGCCGTCGGCGGGAACAGGCGATCTGGCGGGCGTTGTCAGCCGACACGCGCGCGGCGCTCTGCGGCCACCGCGCCTCCGACCGAACCGCGGCTACCGAGACCGCGGGTCGACCACGGTCACCGTGAACGTCCGGTCGGGCGTCACGACCTCGACCCGGGCCTCGCCGGAGCGGAGCGACACGAACGTCCCGATCCGGACGCCGGGCTTGGCGAGCAGCTGGTGCAGCTCGGCTGTCGTGATCTTCTTCTTCGCCATCGTCTCCCCCGGTCGGCGAGCGCACGCTACGCCATCTCGCTGAGAGCCGGGCGTGGTCCACCGGGTTGCCACCCGCTCAGTGGGCCGCGCCGGACGCGGCCTGCGACGCGACGGGCGGTCTGCGAGGCCGGCGTACTAGGCGGCGGTCAGGACGGCTGCTGCTGGAGCCAGGCCAAGGCCCGGTCGAGGGCCTCGTCTGGCGAGAACATCTGGAGGAAGATGCCGAGGTTCGGTGTCTCGCTGCCCGGCCCTCTTCCGGAGATGCGGGCGTCACACACGATTACCCAGCCGTAGGAGAAGAGGGTCGCGATCGCGTCGCCATAGTCGATCGCGTCGCCTCGCGACAGGTAGCCGACGTGCTGTTGGTCGACCTGGACCATGACCGCGTTGGGATCGTGGGGGTTGTCCGGCTCGGGGACGAGCACGGCGCGCACGTCGCACCTGACGTCTTCCCACCGGTCCGAGCCGCAGAGGGCACGCAGCGCCGGCTGGTAGTGGGCCTCACCAACGGCGGCGACGAGCTCGTCGCCTTCGAACTCGACGGCTTTGAGCTGGACCAGGTCCGGCTCGCGAGGCTGCCTGAGGAGCCACTCCCGAAGGCCCACATGCCGACACTAATGCTGACCAGTCGGCGGTGCTAGCCCGAAGCAGGCCGCTCGGTGCGGTCGTCGTCGAACGGCGACCGCGCGGCAGGGTCCTGGGTGCCGTGCTCCCCGAGGTCGAGCGGCTTGCCGTCCTCGTAGGCGGCGCCCGGGCTGTCGAGGAAGTCGACGTCGGCGGGGATCTCGATCGACGGGCCCTTGCGCTCTTCCATGCCTCTAATTTTACGCCTCTGGCTCGTCCGGCGCGGGCGGGTCGTCGTCGCCGGGTCCGCGGGCGAGCAGCCTGAGCAGCTCGGCGTTCTCTTTCATCAGTCGGTCGAGCCGCGCTCGGAACTCGGGATCGTTGCGCTTGCGCTCGAGGAGCTCCCCGAGCGTGCCCAGGACCTCGCCCGTCGCAGGGTCGCGCACCAGGCGGTCGAGCTCAGCCATCACGCACGTCGAGCTCGCAGACGTCCTCCATCAGCGCGCCACCATCCGCTCTCCGTAGTCGACCTCGGAGTTGATCCGGTCGCCGATGATGCGGTCAAGCGTTCGCCACTCGCGGGGCGTGACCCTGATGCGGCGGCCGCGAGCGTCGACCTTCCGTACCTCCACCTTCTGGAAGCCCTGCTCGAGCAGGTCGGCCACGCAGTCGGCGGCGCGTTCGATGTCGTGCCCGGGTTGGGCGAGCCTGCCTTCTGGTCCCCACACCTCGTACTTCATGTCGCCGATCCTACGCCCAGCTTCAGAGCCGCGCGACCGCCGGTTTGGTGGACCGGCAGCGGGACCAGAACCCCGGTTTCGATCCCGAAGCGACCGGGGGTGGGAACACCGAAGCAAGCGGGCGGCCGCTCTCTAGAAGACCGTCAGCCCGTAGGCGCGGGCGACCTTCTGAAGGGCAGCGTCGCTAGGGAGGACTGACTCGCGGGACAGTTCCTCCAGCTCGACGTCTTCGAAGACAGCCCAGCACTCCCAACCAGAGCTCAGGCGCGAGACGTAACGGACTCCGGCGTACAGCGGACGCCCGTTCTCGTCGGCCTGGTCGTATGCCCATTGTCCGATCAGCCGGGTAACGCGGCGGTCGCCGCCCCGTACCGTCGCGACGTCGAGGTCGGGGTGGCCCCAGTAGGCAAGCAGCTCGCCGAGCTGCTGCTTCAGGAACTCGCGCGTCCCGAGGTTCTCTACGTCGAGGAAGCGTGCGCCGTGCTCGAACCTGCCGGTCGGCTGGATGCGCACGTTGACTGCGATCCGGCGCTGTCGCCACGCCGCCGGCACGTCGCCCAGGTTCATCCAGCCGAGGCGCTCCCACTCGTCGGCGAGCAGAGCCGCCAGTTCGCTGTCCGGTCGGAAGCGAGCGAGCGTCTCGCCGTAGCAGCCCTCGAGTTTCGTGGCGAAGTACAGGACCCGATAGGCACCGGTTGGGCTGTCGAACCGGTTGCCGGTGTGGGGCTTGTCCAGGTCCGATGGTGGAAGCGGGTCGTTGAGGGCGAGTGGGTCGGGCGACCGGCCCACTCGCCACACCCCCGCTTCGGGGGCCTCAACGACCTTGACGCTCATCCCCCTGCGAGAAAAGCCTTCGCGGCAACCACGGCATCACGGGTCCGTCCCTCGCGGATCGCCGCTGCCGGTGACTCGTCGTCGAGCTGCGGGTTGAGCCCGACAAACCAGGCCCGCACGGTGTACGGGCTCTCCTTGGTTACGAGCAGGCGGAAGATGTACTGCGCATCTCGCAGGCGTCGTTCGGTTTCGGCCCGTGGGGAGCGCTCTCCGCTCGCCCACCTCCCTACGGCCTTCGCGTCGGCAACGCCCGCCATGTAGGCCACGAGCTTCTGTCCGAGAGCGTCCTGGAGGAAGGCGGCAACGTCGGCCATCGTCGATTCGACGGTCGTCCGGTGCGCTTCCACCGAGGCGTCTCGAAGCTTCGGCATGGATTACCTCCTTCGTCTGTTGGTGGCTGTCGGGGCGGCAGGCCGGGCCTGAGCCCTTGGTCGGGACAGACTAACCGGAGTGTTACCCGGAATGCGCCGGTCTAGACACCTGTTCCGCCACCAGATTCACCACCAGTATCGCCACCCCTTGGATGATAGCTAGGTCTGCACGTGCGCTTGCGGTGCCGGGGACCTTCGGTCCCCGGCATCTCCCACCCGCTTGCCACGGGCCCCGCGACGCCACCCTGCGGGCGCCACGGTGGCCGCTCGCCGGTTCCGGAGACCGGCAGTCAGGAGGCCGGGGCGAACCCGCGCTCGCCCTCGAGCATGTCGAGCCCGGCGAGCAGCCAGCGGCCTTCGCAGCGACGCATGCTGAACCCGTAGCCGTTCACGATCGTCGCCGGCACGTCCGATGGCCGCGCGGCCGCGTCGTCCACGCGCACCAGCAGCGCGAGCTCGAGGTCCGGCTCGATCGGCCGCGGGTTGGCCGCCCAGCCCCAGGGCTCGCCTGCCGAGGGCAGCAGGTCGAGCAAGTAGAGCGTGAGCGTCTCGACGAGCGGTAGGTGCGCCTCGTCCGGGGTGTCGGTCGCGATCGCCTCGATGATCGCGAGCACGTCGTCGCTCTCGGCAAGGTGTCCCTCACGCTCGAGGTGGTCCATCGCTCGGCTGGCGAGCGCCTGCCGGTAGTCGCGGGTGATCAGCCGCCACGCCACTAGCGCTTCGTGGCGGTGGAGGGCCTTGACGAGCTCGGCCGCGGCGGCTTGGGGTGAGCCGGGTTCGATCATCGTCGGCCGGGGGCTGTAGACAGCGTGCGGCTGCGCCGCTCGGTGACCTGTTGGCGCTTGGTGATCTTGCCGTCGACGAGCACCTCGACCTGGGGACGCGACATCCCGTCGCCGGAGATGTTCACGGTGACGTTGATCGGACGATCGCCGCCGCCGGCGGCACGGTTGCTCCGCGGGAAAGGTCCGTCGCGGGCCGGTTCGACGCGCTCGCCGCGCTCGAGCACGTACATGCCGGTCCGGTCCACGTACTCGGTGCCGTGCGAGAAGCGCCCCATGACCAGCTGGCCCGTCGACCGGAGCGCCACGAACTGGGCGCCCGACACCGCGAGCGCACGCTGGGACTGGGCGAGCTGCTGCTTGGTCAGGTCGAGCAGCTCCCGTAGGCGGTCAGCCGCCGTGCCGTCGGGGTCGGCACCGGTCCTCACGAGGCCGGCGATCGTGTTGTTCCATCCCTCCCACGCGGACGGCAGGTCGCCCGGCCGCAGCCGCTCGAGCAGCTGCTGGCGGAGCTCGAGCAGGCTGGTCTCGTCGATCAGCGCCCCCGTCCCGGTGGCGCTGCCGAGGATGGCCTTCGCGCCGCCGAGTAGCGTCGCCGGCTCGGTCACCCGGCCGATGCTTCTCGGGTGGGCCTGGCCGGTGACGTTGCGGTTGTCGTGCTCGATGCCGGGGATCTCGCGCTTGAGCGTCCGCTGCTCCCGCTCGAGCCGCAGGATGGACGCCCGCTGCGCCGGGGTCTTCTTCTTGGCCGCCCGCAGCTGCTTGAGCCGCTTCTCGACGTTGTCGAGCCGGTCGTCCTTCTTGTCGAGCTGGGCGTTGTTGCGCCGTACCCTGCGCTCGAGCTGGCCGATCAGCGTGCGGGCGGTCTTCGTCTTGGTCCCGATCCTCGGCAGCACGATCTGCTGGATCAGCTTCGCCATCCCCGCCTGGCCGTAGGGGTCGCCGCCGATCAGGTTCCGCGCCAGTTCGGCCTTCGCCTTCAGGTCTGTCAGCTCCGCCGGCGTGATCGTGTCGTCACGGTTCGCCTTGCCGTCGGCGATCTCGTACAGCGCGGCGGCGTCCTCGATCTGGCGGTCCTGGCCGGCGATCGAGCTGATGTAGGTCGGCTCGAGCCGCAGGTGGTCGACCAGCCGGTTGACCCGCCGGTCCCGGCGGCCCTGGGCGGCCAGGCCACGCTTGCGCTTCTTCTTCAGCCGGGCCAGCCGGGCCCGGGCCTTAGCGAGCTCGCGCTTCGCGGCCTTCGACTTCTCGTCCCTGTCGGCCTTGGCCTTGGCGTCCTTCACGTCCTTCGCGGCGGCCCGGACCTCGCCGGCGCCCACGACAGCTGTCGCCGGCGGGAGCCCCGCCGCGGCGAAGATCGGGTGGTCGGCGATCGACGCGCCGTCCGTGCCAACGAGTCCGCCCCGCGCGTACCAGCCGTGCGCGAGCCGGAACGCACGGGCGCCGACAGGATCCCGGAACGGGGCCGCCCCGCTGTTCCCGGACTTGATGTAGTTGAGACCCCACTGGATCTGGGCGATCGCCTTCGCCACCCCCGGGGGCGCTTCCGGACGGCCCGCGGGCGGATACTTCGAGGCGGGCAGCGCCTGCGCGATCCCGTAGGCGCCGGACCCCTCGTAGTTGGACACGTTCTCGTCCCACGACCCCTCGAGCCGACCCCAGAGGTCGTCGAGCGCCTGCCACTGCTCGCCGGTCCAGCCGAACTGGGAGGCGGCCATCCGCTGCGCGACCCGGCGGTTGCGGGCACTCGACGTCGACCCGGTCGCGCCGTCGACGGGGGTGTAGGACCCCTGGCCGCCGGGGGCGACACCGGCGGCGTCCTTCAGCTTCTCCTGGGCGCCGCCGCGGGCGATGTCGAGCGCCGCCTGGACCATCGCCCCAACGGCGCCGCCGCCCTTCACCTTCAGCTTCGGCAGGTCGGGCACCTGGATCTGCCCGAGCGCCTGGATCAGCCCAGAGGCGCCGCCGGAGATCGCAACGTGGAGGTGGTCGAAGTGGTCCTTCACCCGCCACAGCAGCTCGACCACACCGGGCTTGCCGACGAGCTGGCTGTAGAGCCGGTCGAGCCAGGCGGCCTCGCCGCCGGGCTTGCCGTCGGCGTTCACGTCCAGCGCCATGCCCCGGTAGTGGTAGGAGGTGCCGGTGTGAACGGGGGCGACGCCGCCGAACGCGGGGTGCTCGCCGACCTGGTAGCCCATCTTCTGCAGCTGGCGGCCGAGCGCCACGATGTTCGACGTCGGCAGCCCGCCACGGGCCATCTCGGGCCCATGCCCCGGCGTTGCCACCCCTCCGTTACGGGCGGCTGCGATGCCGGTTGCGAGGCGACTGGCGGTGTCCGACACCGGCGGTCGATCGCCGAAGAGGCCGCCGCCGGCGGCGTAGTGCTTGGCCCAGGCCTTGCCCTTGGAGAAGTAGCCCTTGAGGCCCCCGCGGACCCCTGTTGCGTGGAGCCTGGCGGCGAGGTCGGCCTGCTGGTGGGAGTTCAGAACCGCGGCGACCTCGCCGGCGCCGACGACCACGTTGTCGTGCCCGATGCGGGCAGAAATGTTGTCGCGGCCCTTCTCGCCTTCCCGGCCGAACTGGAACAGGCCGCCGCGGGCGGCTTCGGCGCCGTGCTGGTCGGAGAGGTTGAGCCCGGAGGCCGATCGGCCGGAGCCGATGTTCCGGACGCCGCGGGCGCCGTACTGGTTAATCACGAAGCGGGCGCTCGAGCCGCGAATGCCGAACGAAGCGAGCGCTTCGCGCATGGCCTGGTGGATCAGCTTCATGCCCTGGGCCGTGACGCCGCTCGCGTCCCGCATCGTGCGCCTGATCAGCCCGACCGCGGCGCTGAAGTTGGTGGCCACGGCCTGCTTGCCCGCCTGCGAGTGGGTGCGCATCGCGAGTGCCATGAGACGCATGCCCTGCTGGACGTCGATCGACCCGGCGCGCATCGACCGGCTGAGCGCCCCGATCGTCGCCTTGAAGTTCCGCTCGGTCGCCTCGAGCCCACCGCCCTTTGTGATGTCCGAGGCCTGGGCGATCAGGGCGAAGTTCCTCTTCGCGGAGCGGGCGAGGTCGTCGAAGAAGAACGTGCCGGTCTTGAGGTCGGCGAAGCCCTCCTTGACCCGATACAGCACGTTCTCGACGGCGGGCAGCTGCCTCAGGAACGCCTTGGCGTCGAGCCCGAGCAGCGCCGGGCTGAGCATCCGCTTGCCGAACACCTTCCGGTACACCTCGGAGACACGCTCAGCCTCCTTCTTCGCGCGCTTCTCGACCTCGGACAGGTTGGCGTCGTCGTCGGGGACGCGCGCGACGCCCTTGCCGGCCCAGAGGATCTTGCCCGGCTGCTTCGGCGGCTCGTAGACGCCCTTCACGATCTGGTCGCGAATGTCGCGGCCGCGGGCGGCGTAGTCCTCGGCCTTGAGCCCGATCGCCCCCCTGAGGAAGTTGTCTATTCGGCCGCCCAGGCCGGCGGCCTTCGACTTGTCGCCGAACGCCGCCGACGCACCGGAGATGAGCGACAGGCCGATGCCGACGAGCCCGGCCCTTTTCGCGACCGGCCCGAGCTTCGTGGCGAGCCCGGCGAGCATGCCGCCCTTCGCCGCCTGGGCGACCCCGGACGCGGCGCCCCTGCCGGTGACGTTCGCGGACACCCGGGCCGCCACCCCGCCCGCGACCGCGCCACTGGCAGCGGCACGCGCGGCGCCTGCGGCCGGGGCGACAACTGCGGATGCCGCGCTCGCGGCCGTGACGCCGCGGATGGACGCGGCGAGCTTGTGGAGCCACAGGACCTTGGCGGCGAGCGACCCGACCTTGAGCAGCGCCAGCCCGGACAGGAACGCGGTGATCCCCTGGTGCGCCAGCGGCAGGTTGAGCAGGAAGTGGAGGGCGTCGGCGAGCAGCTTGAGCGACTGGGCGAGGACCGTCAGCGGCCCGGTCTGGCCGGCGAGGTCGCCGAGCAGCACGGTCAGCGACCTGAGTAGCGCGATGAGGTGCGGCCCGAACGCCTCGGTGGTGGTGCCGATCACCTGCTCGAGGACCGGGAGCAGGTCGACGCGGAGGTCGTGGATCAGGTCGGTCACGCCGGGCTGTGTGCCCAGCCGGAAGAACGCCCCGGCGAGGTCGTGAATGAGGCGGCCCGTTTCGTAGATGGCGGGGCGGGCCTGCTCGAAGTAGGCGGCGAGCTGGTTGCGGCCCTCGACTGACTCGGTCCAGGCGCGGAACTCGCGGGCGGAGTCGCGCAGCGATCCGAGTAGGTCCATTCCGAGCGGCCTGCCCGCGGCGCCGATGTTCAAGAGCGCGCGTGCGAAGTCCCAGGCGAGCGGGCCCGCCTGCTCGAGCGCTTCGCGCGTGTGGGCGAAGAACCCGGCGAACCGCCCGGACTCGCGCGATGCGCGCGCCCACTCGTCGACCTGCCGGGACAGCCCGACCGTGGTGTCTGAGAGCCAGGACAGGAAGGGGTCGGCGGCGACCATCAGGTGCCGCAGCGCGGACGCCCAGAACAGCCCGGAGTGGCCCATCGCGTCTACGGCCTCCGCGTTGCGGTGTCCGATCACGGCGAGGTCGCGGCCGAACGCCCTGGACCCGACGAGCCGGCCGGTATCCCGGGCGAGGCGGCCGAGCTCGCTCGACGTGTCGCGCAGGGTGCGCTTGACCACGTCGAAGTTGGCCAGCGCCGAGCGGATGCCGCCCTCGGCGCCGGGCAGGATCCCGTCCGCGGCGAGCTCCCGCAGCTCACGTAGTCGCGGGCGGAGTGTCAGCAGAAAGCGGACGAACCGCTGCCCGGCCGGTGGCAGCTTGTCCATCTCCATCGCGAGCTTGCCGGCCGCCGCGGCGCCCGCATCGGCTCCCGTGGCGGCGGCCTTCTCGGCGTCGGCTAGCGCGCGCGTCGACGCGACGACCTGGTGGTTCGCGTCCGCGAGCTGCTGACGGGCCGCCACCACCTGGGGCATCCCGGCCACGCCCCCTCGGCGGCGGATCCGGTCGAGGTCCTCCCGCTCCCGCAGATGCTCGCGGCGGGTGTCCGCGAGCTCCCCGCGCGCCTGGGCCACCCGCTGGCGGGCTTCCTCGACCTCGAAGTTCGACGCGGTCGGGTCCGCCCGGATCGCGCGCAGCTGCGCCTGCGCCTCCTCGAGCGACAGCAGCCCGGCCTCCTCTTCCTGCCGCTGCCGGCGTACAGCGACCCGCAGGTCATCCAGCTGGCGCTCGGCGTCCCGGCGCGTGTCGGTCAGCTGGCGCTGGGCGTCGTCCTCGTCGCGGTGAGCCCGCGCGAGCGCCTCCTCCGCGGCGGCGACCTGGCCGGCCATGTCCGCCTGCCGGCCGAGCGAGGTGGCCGCGCCGGCGGCCCGGGCGTCCTCGGCCGCGAGCGACGCTTGGATCGCGTCGCCGATTCCCTGGGTGGCGAGCATGTACGTCACTGCGCCCTGGGTTGCCGCGGCAAGGCCTGCCGGGACCGCCGCGAGCAGCCCCGTCAGCGGGCCGAGCGCACCGGCGAACGCCGCAGCGCCGGCGGCCGCGGCGGACAGCCCCTGGGCAGCGAACCCGGCCCCCGTCGCGAGCGCAGGGAACCTCATCGTGGCGATCGTGTTCCGGAGCAGCGTCGCTCGCTGGTTGACGCCGCCGATCGCCCCGCCGAGCGAGTTGAACCCGATGGCCGAGCGCCGGGAGTTGACGTCGGCCCGGCGCGTCGCGGCGGACACGCCGCCGATCGCGAGCACGGCCTGGGTGGCGGCCTGCTTGAGGTCCCGGGCGTCGCCCGTGATCTCGATGTGGATCCTCTCCCCGGCCACACAGGCCGACTATCTGGGCGCTGGAAGGGCTTTATCTGGGCGGCATGGGTTGCCACTTTCGTTGCCACCACCACCGCCGGCAACCGGTGCACGAGGAGCCCTCAGCGCGCGAAAGCCCCGTCATTGCGGGGCTTTCGTGTGGAAACGTCTAGCGCGAGCGACGAGACTCGAACTCGCGACCTCCGGCGTGACAGGCCGGCGCTCTAACCAACTGAGCTACGCCCGCTAGGGACGGACGAGGATAGCCGGTGCGGGCTAGCGGAAGCGGGCCCTCGACGCGCCGCTCATGCGGCCCGGTTACCCGTATACGACTCGCTGCGAATCGCCCTGATCGTGGTCAGGACGGCGAGCACGCTCATCAGCACGGCGCTCGCGACGCACCACTGGCAGATCGCGTCGATCTCGAAGAGCTCGAGGTAGGTCAGGTAGAGGCTGAAGCCGAAGCCCACGAGCGCCAGCCAGCTCGCCGCCAGCCGCGGCCACTCGCCGGGGAGAAGCGTGGCGGTGAGGATCGCCGTGTAGCCGATCAGCCCCATGACCGCCACGGGCACGCCGGCGACCTTCGCGTAGCTCGAGGTCTGCACGCGCTCGCAGCCTCCGGAGGTCGCGCAGATCGGCTCGATGCCGGCGTAGTGGACGTAGGTGAGGTAGATCGCGATCGCGAGACCGAGCCCGGCGGCCGCCGCGGCGGCCGCCCGCAGCTGACCGTCGCTCACTTCGCGAGGGCCTCGTCCAGCGCTGCGGTCACTTCGCCCGGCTCGAAGCTCGACACGGCGATGCCCTGCAGCTCGCCGTCCTTCCGCAGCAGGAACGACGGCGTGCTGTTGATGCCGTCGCGCTGAGCCTCGGCCGCCGACTGGCGGAGCAGGGGGATCGAGTCCGGCGACTGCGAGGCGCTGATCACGGTGGCCGCCGGGACACCCGAGCCGCGGGCGATCTGGCGCAGGAAGTCGTCCGTCACGTAGCCGCCGTTCTCCTGGCCCTGGTTGAGATAGAAGAGGTCGACGAACTGCCACATGCGGTTGCGCTCGGCCGCGGCGGCCGCGCCGGCGGCGGCGGTGCTCGAGTCGGGGCCGATGATCGAGATCGGCCGAAGCTCGATGTTGATCTTCCCGGTGCGGACGTAGCGGTCGATCACGGTCGGCAGCGCGTCGCGCGTGTACTCGGCGCAGAACGGGCACTGCATGTCGACGAACTCGAGCATCGTCGCGGGGGCGTCGGGGTCGCCGAGGCGCGCGCCCTCCTGCGGGATGCCGCGGAAGCGCTGGGCCACGTCCTTCACGCCGATGATCGACTCGCCGCCGCCGAGCCCCGACTCGTCGTCGCCACCGCCCTGGCTCACCGCGATCAGCACGCCGACCACGGCCACCGCCGCCACCGCGGACGCGATCAGCAGGATCAGCCGCCGGCGCCGCCGGTCGGCCGCAGCCGCGGCGGCCTCGCGTTCCTCGCGCTCCGCCCGCAGACGGCGCTTCTCTTCTGCTCTGCTCGCCATGGGCCTCCTACCTGTATAGCTGGCGCTCCGTCGGATACCTTCTCGGCGCAATGGACCTGGCCGGCAGGACCGTGCTCGTCACCGGGGCGAGCGGCGGCATCGGGAAGGCGATCGCCAGGGCGCTGGCGGCGCGCGGCGCCCGCGTGATCCTCACGGGCCGCCGCGCGGACGTGCTCGAGTCGCTGCGCGCCGAGCTGGGCGGCGATGCGTCCGTGGTGGAGGCCGACCTGGCCGACGCGACGGCCGTCCGCGAGCTGCCCGGCCGGGTCGGCCCGATCGATGCGCTCGTCGCCAACGCGGCGCTGCCTGCGAGCGGCCGCGTGGACAGCTTCTCGCCCGGCGAGATCGACAGGGCGCTCGACGTGAACCTGCGCGCTCCGATCCAGCTCGCCCGCGCCCTTGCGCCCGGCATGGTCGAGCGCGGGCGCGGCCACATGGTCTTCGTCTCCTCGCTGTCCGGGAAGATCGCGACCGGCGGCTCGGCGATCTACTCCGCCACGAAGTTCGGCCTGCGCGCGTTCGCGGCCGGGCTGCGAGAGGACCTGCTCGGCAGCGGAGTGGGCGTGACCACCGTCTACCCGGGCTTCATCTCGGACGCCGGGATGTTCGCCGAGGCGGAGGTGAAGCTCCCGCCGGGCGTGGGCACCCGGACGCCGGAGGCGGTGGCCGACGCCGTGGTCCGGGGGATCGAGCAGAACAAGGGCGAGCTCGAGGTCGCGCCGCTCGGGCTGCGCCTCGGAGCGCGCCTCTGGGGCCTGTCCCCGGCCGGTGTGGGCCTGGTGCAGCGCAGGCTCGGCTCTCTCAAGGTCGCGGACGCGCTGGCCAGGGGCCAGCGCGACAAGCGCTGAGCTAGTCGTCCGCGCGGGTCGCCCGGAGGATCGGCCGGCGCGCGCTCGCGTCCGGCTCGAGCTTGTCGTCCTCGAGGTCGAGCGCGACCCGCACGATCCGGGACTGCTCGCGCTTGTGGGCCGCCGAATAGCCCTCGCCGGGAGCGGCACGCAGCTGGCGGCCGACGTAGTCGTAGTCGAGCCGCTCGGGGAGGATGCCCGCCATCCGGCGGCGCATGAATGCGCGCGCGCCCATGTTGCGCGGCTCCTCCTGCACCCAGACGATCCGCTCGAGCGACGGGTAGCTCTCCATCAGCTCGCCCAGCTCGGCCTCCGGGAACGGATAGAGCTGCTCCACGCGCGCGACCGCGATGTGCTCGGCGGCCTCGCGCTGCTCGTGCCCGGCGATGTCGTAGTAGACCTTGCCCGAGCAGAGCACGAGCTTCGTGACGCGGCTGCGGTCGCCGCCGGCCTCGAAGCGCGGATCGTCGATCACGCGCTCGAACTGGCCCTCGGCCAGCTCCGCGACGGTCGAGGTGGCCTCGGGCAGGCGCAGCAGGCTCTTGGGCGTCATGACCACGAGCGGCCGCGGCTTCGAGACCAGCGCCTGCCGGCGCAGCAGGTGGAAGTACTGCGCGGGCGTGGTGCAGTTGGCGACGCGGATGTTGCCCTCGGCCGCGCCCTGGAGGAAGCGCTCGAGGCGCGCGCTCGAGTGCTCCGGCCCCGAGCCCTCGTATCCGTGCGGCAGGAGGAGCGTGAGCCGCGAGGTCTGGCCCCACTTGGCGAGGCCCGAGACGAGGAACTGGTCCACGATCACCTGCCCGGAGTTCACGAAGTCGCCGAACTGGGCCTCCCAGAGGACGAGCGCGTCGGGCGCCTGGACGCTGTAGCCGTACTCGAAGCCGAGGCAGGCCTGCTCGGAGAGCGGGCTGTTGTGCAGCTCGAAGGGAGCCACCGCGTCGCGCAGCTCCTGGAGCGAGCACCAGCGCGCGCCGGTGCTCGGGTCGTGGAGGACCGCGTGGCGCTGGCTGAACGTGCCGCGCTCCGTGTCCTGGCCCGTGAGGCGCACCGGCACGCCCAGCGCCAGCAGCGACGCGAAGGCGAGCGCCTCGGCGTGGGCCCAGTCCACTCCCCGGCCCTCCTCGAAGCTCGTGCGCCGGCGCTCGAGGAACGAGCGCAGCTTGCGGTGCACCTCGAACTCGTCGGGCACGCGCAGCAGCTGCTCGTTCAGCGCGCGCAGCGTCTCCTCCGGCAGGGTCGTGCGCGGCTCGCGACTCATCGTGCGGTCGAGCTCGTGCTCGCCCGTCTCGGGCGGCGCGCCGATCGAGCGCTTGAGCTCCTCGTGCGCGTCGGCCACCCGCTGGTAGGCGGCGGCCGCGATCTGCTCGGCCTCCTCCGGGGTCACGGTCCCCTCGGCCGCCAGCCGGTCCGCGTACAGCTTGCGCACCGGCGGGTGCGACTTGATCAGCTCGTACATCAGCGGCTGCGTGTAGGCCGGCTCGTCGGTCTCGTTGTGACCGAAGCGGCGGTAGCCGATCAGGTCGACCATCGCGTCGCGGCCAAACCGCTCGCGGTAGGCGAGCGCCAGCCGGATGGCGGCGATCGAGGCCTCCACGTCGTCGGCGTTCACGTGGATGATCGGGACGTCGAAGCCCTTGGCGAGGTCCGAGGCGTAGCGCGTCGAGCGGCTCTCCTGCGGGTCGGTGGTGAAGCCGAGCTGGTTGTTCGCGATCAGGTGCAGCGTGCCGCCCGTGGAGTAGCCGGGCAGCGACTGGAGGTTGAGCGTCTCGGCCACGATCCCCTGGCCCGGGAAGGCGGCGTCGCCGTGGATGAGCACCGGCAGCACGGCGTGCGGGTCGTGCGTGAGCTCGCGCGCCTTGCGCGAGGTCTGGTCGGCCCGCGTGCGGCCCTCGATCACCGGGTTCACGTACTCGAGGTGGCTCGGGTTGGGCGAGAGGGTGACGGTCACGCCCTTGCCGGAGAGCGTGTGGTACGTGCCGGAGGCGCCGTAGTGGTACTTCACGTCGCCGGTGCCGCCGGCCGGGGCGGCCGTCTCCACGCCGAGCGTCTGCTCGCCCTCGAACTCCGCGAGGATCGTCTCGTACGGCCGCCCGATCGTGTGGGCGAGCACGTTCAGCCGCCCGCGGTGGGCCATCCCGAAGACGACCTCCCGCCCGCCCACGCCGGCGGCCAGCTCGACCGCCTCGTCGAGCATCGGAACGAGCGCGTCGAGGCCCTCGACCGAGAACTGCTTCTTCCCGAGGAACGCCTTGTGCAGGTAGCTCTCGAGCGCTTCGACGCTCGACAGCCGCTCGAGCAGCCGCCGCTTCTCCTCGGGCGTGAGCGGCGTGCGATAGGTGCCCGACTCGATCGCCTGGCGCAGCCAGATCCGCTGCTCGTGGTCGGAGATGTGCTCGATCTCGTACGCGATCGTGCCGGCGTAGGTCTCGCGCAGGTTCGGTAGCGCCTCGGCGAAGGTCTCCCCGGGCACCGCCACGCGCAGGATCGAGGCCGGGATGCGGGCCATCAGCTCCGGCGTCAGGCCGACCGTGCCGGGGTCGAGCGCCGGATCGCCGGGCGGCTCCGAGCCGAGCGGGTCGAGGCGGGCGGCCAGGTGGCCGTGCATGCGGTGCGCCTTGACGAGCGACGTGGCCGCCTGCACGGCCTGGAGCAGCGCCTCGTCGGCGACCATCCCCGCGGCCGGCGTGGCGGCGGGCGGGACGGGGTCGTGCGCGGTCACGGGAGCGGCCGGCTCGGTGCCCTCCACGCGCGCGTCCAGCCCGAGCGACTCGAAGACCTCGTCGTAGAAGCCGTCCTCGCCCTGGAGCAGCTGGTCGATCCGCCGCAGGAACGAGCCGGACTCCGCGCCCTGGATGACGCGGTGGTCGTAGGTGCTCGTCATCGTCGTGACCTTCTGGACGCCGAGGTCGCGCAGCCGCGCGGGGTCGACGGCACCCATGCCGGGCGGGTAGCCGATCGCGCCCGTGGCGACGATCGTGCCCTGGCCCGGCATCAGGCGCGGCACGGAGGCGACGGTGCCGAGGCCGCCGGGGTTCGTGAGCGTCACGTTGGCGCCCTGGTAGGCGTCGGGGGGCAGCTTGTTGTCGCGGGCCCCGGCGACGAGCTCGTCGTAGCGCGCGGCGAACTCCTGGAAGCCGAGCGCCGAGGCGCCGTGGATGACCGGCACCACGAGCGAGCGCGTGCCGTCCTTGCGCTCCACGTCCACGGCCAGGCCGAGGCTGAGGGACTCGGGGACCACGCGCTGGGGCTTGCCGTCCTGCTCGGCGTACGAATGGCCCATCACCGGCCAGTCGGCGGCCGCCTTGACGATCGCCCAGGCGATCAGGTGGGTGAACGAGAGCTTCCTGCCGGCGGCCTTCAGCTCCTTGCGGCGCGCGTCGAGCGCGTCGACCGGCAGCGTGCGGAAGCTCGTGGCGGTCGGGATCGCACGGCTCTCGTCCATGAAGCGGGCGAGCGTGGCCGCCGGGCCGCGGATCGGGATCGCGGTGGCGCCCTCGGGCGGCGGGACGGCGGGCGCCGGGGTGCCGTTGCCCTGGACGGCCGTGAGCACGTCCTCCTTCGTGACCCGGCCGCGCGGCCCGCTGCCCTTGATGCTGGTCACGTCCAGCCCGTGGGCGCTCGCCATCCGCCCGGCGACGGGCGTCGCGAAGCCTGCGGGTGCCGGGGGTGCGGGCGTCTTCGGCTCGGCGGCCGGGGCGACGGGCCCGTTCCCGGCCGGCGCCGCGCCGGCTCCCGCGGCGATCCGGCACAGGGTCGTGCCGACCGCGACCGTCTCGTCGGCCTGAACCAGGATCTCGCTCAGCGTCCCGGCCACCGGCGAGGGCACCTCGGCGTCGACCTTGTCGGTCGAGATCTCGACGAGGATGTCGTCGACCGACACCGCGTCGCCGGCCTGCTTGCGCCACTCGAGCACGGTGCCCTCGGCGACCGAGTCCCCCATCTCGGGGAACGCGACATCGACGAGCTCGGCGTCCTCGGTGGGCGCGGCGGCGGGCGGGGCCGCCGGCTCGCCGCCAACCTCGATCTCGCCGAGCGCGGCGCCGACCTGCACGGTCTGGTCGGCCTCCACGAGGATCTTCACCAGCGTGCCGGTGGCGGGGGAGGGCACCTCGGCGTCCACCTTGTCGGTGGAGACCTCGACAAGGGGCTCGTCGGCGGCGACGGCGTCACCCACCTGCTTGAGCCATTCGAGGACCGTTCCCTCGGTCACCGACTCGCCCATCGCGGGCATCGTGATCTGGACCGTCGTCATCTGTGTTGCCATCAGGCCCCTCCAACTCTACATCGGTGATTTCGCCATTTGAGGCAGGATTGGGCGACCGTGACCGAGCGCAGGCTGAAGCACTGGGGCTGGGGGTTCGAGGACCAGCAGCCGAGCCACGAGCAGGTGGGCGCCGCCGCGCGCGCCGCCCGCGAGCAGCTCGGCTTCGCCCCGGCGGAGGCCGAGCGGCCGGTGCCGCTCGAGAGCGTGGAGCTGCCGGAGCCGCGGCTCGGCCCGCCGCCGTCGCTCGCGGGGATCTGCCGCCAGGACGTCTACGAGCGTGCCTCGCACGCCTATGGCAAGTCCTACCGGGACGTCGTGCGCGCCTTCCGGGGCCGGTTCGACCACCCGCCGGACGTGGTCGCCCACCCGCGCGACGAGGCCGAGCTGGAGGCCGTGCTCGCCTGGTGTGCGGACGCCGGGGCGGCCGCCATCCCCTTCGGCGGCGGCACCAGTGTGGTGGGCGGCGTGGAGCCCGCGCTGCCGGAGGGCTACGCCGGCGCGGTGAGCGTGGACCTGAGGGCGCTCGACCGCGTGCTCGAGATCGACGAGAGCTCGCGCGCGGCCAGGATCCAGGCGGGCACGACCGGCCCGGCGCTCGAGGAGCAGCTGCGCGGGCACGGCATCACGCTGCGCCACTTCCCCCAGTCCTTCGAGTACTCGACGCTCGGCGGCTGGATCGCCACCCGGGCGGGGGGCCACTTCGCGACGCTCGCGACCCACATCGACGACCTCGTGGAGTCGGTGCGCGCCCTCACGCCCACCGGGGCCTGGG
This sequence comes from Thermoleophilaceae bacterium, assembly GCA_016929195.1. Lineage (GTDB taxonomy): Bacteria > Actinomycetota > Thermoleophilia > Solirubrobacterales > Thermoleophilaceae > JACVRW01. The sequence continues at coordinate 30,187 of JAFGJG010000024.1, read as the reverse complement.
AGAGCCGGCGCCTGCCGGCGTCGGGCGCGGGGCCGAGCCCCGACCGGATGCTGATCGGCTCCGAGGGGATCCTGGGCGTGATCACCGAGGCCTGGGTCCGGGTGCGCCCGCGGCCGCGCTTCAAGGCCTCCGCCGGCGTCCTGTTCGGGAGCTTCGAGACGGGTGCGCTCGCCGTGCGCGCGCTGGCTCAGTCCGGCCTCCACCCGTCCAACTGCCGGCTGCTGGACCCGGGCGAGGCGGCGCTCACACAGGCGGCGCCCGCGGGGCGCGCGCTGCTCGTGCTCGGCTTCGAGTCGGACGACCACCCGCTGGACGCGTGGCTTCGCCGCGGGCTCGAGCTGTGCGCGGACCACGGCGGCGAGGTGCACGGCGAGCCCTCCCACGGCGAGCGCGGCGAGTCGGAGGGCGCCTGGCGAAGCGCCTTCGTTCAGGCGCCGTATCTCCGCGACACGCTCGTGGCCGCGGGGATCCTCGCCGAGACCTTCGAGACCGCGATCACCTGGGACCGCTTCGGAGCGTTCGTCGCAGGGGTCCGCGAGCGGACGCGGGCCGCGCTCGGGGACGGGCTGCTCACCTGCCGGCTCACGCACGCCTACCCGGACGGCGCGGCGCCCTACTTCACGGTCCTCGCGCCGGCCCGCCGCGGCGCGGAGCTGGAGCAGTGGGCCGAGGTGAAGGCGGCCGCGTCGGAGGCGATCCTGGCCGCGGGCGGGACGATCACCCACCACCACGCGGTGGGGCGCGATCACCGTCCCTGGTACGACCGGCAGCGTCCCGGCCCCTTCGCGGCCGCGCTGCGCGCGGCGAAGGGGGCCGTGGACCCGGCCGGGATCCTCAATCCCGGCGTGCTTCTGGATCCGGCGCGCTGAGGACGGCCTCGGCCACGAGCCGCGGCTCGACGCGGTAGCGCCCGCGGGCGAGCTCCCAGCGCAGCTCGCGCAGGCGGCGCGGGGACGGCGCGGCGCCCGGGCGGGCGCGCTCGTCCAGGCGGACGGGGCGGAGCTGGGGAAGGGCGCGCATCGCTCACTGAGATGATGCCCCACCCATGGGGACCGGCGCGCCGGCATGAGCGAGACGAGACGACGGCGCGAGCTGGCCCGCGCGGACCGGGTGCTGCCCGGCCTCTGGCGGCTGCGGCTGCCGCTCCCCTGGCCGGGCGTGCCGCACGTGAACGCGTTCGCGATCGCCGCCGGCAGCGGCGTCGTGCTGGTGGACACGGGGCTCTACGAGCCCGGCGCGCTGCGCCAGCTCGAGCTGGCGTTCGACCAGGCCGGCCTCAGGCTCGAGCACGTGCGCCTGCTGGTCTGCACCCACGCGCACTCGGACCACTACGGCCTGGCCGCCCCGATCATGGAGGCCTCGGGCTGCGAGCTCTGGATGCACCCGAACCACCGCCACATGACGCGCGCGGCCGCCGACCCGAAGCGCGCCTTCGAGCGGCGCTTCGAGGTGGCGCGCCAGAGCGGCGTCCCGCCCGAGGCGCTTGAGCGCTACCGAGCCGAGCGCGAGGGCCAGGGTTACGGCATCGCCGAGATCGTGCTGCCCGACCGCGAGCTGGTCCCGGGCGTGACGGTGGACACCGACCTCGGCCGCTTCGACGTCTACGAGACCCCCGGCCACGCGCCCTCGCACGTGGTGCTCCACCAGCCCGACCGGGGCCTGCTGCTCTCGGGCGACCACCTGCTCGGCCGCGTCTCGCTCTTCTACGACTACGGCTGGTCGCCCGACCCGGCCGGCGAGTTCCTCTCGAGCCTCGACGTGGTCGACGGGCTCGACGTGCAGCTGATCCTGGCCGGCCACGGCCGGCCCGTCCGCGACGCGCACGCGCTGGTGGCGGCGAACCGGCGCGAGGTGAACCGGCAGCTGGAGGTCGTACGCACGGAGATCGCGGCGGGCCCGAGGACGCCGTTCGAGATCGTGCCCGAGCTCGTCGGCCCGGAGGCCTCAGGCGGTATGGCGATGAGCTGGGGCCTGTCGCAGGCGCTCAGCTACCTGGACCACCTCGAGCTGCTGGGGGAGGCGACGCGCTCGAACGACGGCGAGCACGACCGCTGGGAGGCGGCCGCCTAGACCGGCGCCTTCGCCCGCGTCCACGGATGCGCGGCGCGCAGGGCGGCGAGGATCGCGCGGGTGGACGGCGACCTGTTCAGCGTGTAGAAGTGGATCCCGGGCGCGCCTCGCGCCAGGAGATCGGAGCATTGGAGAGTCGCGTAGGCGACTCCGAGCTCCGCAACCGCTTCCGGGTCGTCGGCGCGCCCCTCGAGCTCCCGCTCGAGCTCCGCGGGGATCGAGGCGCCGCACATCCCGGTGATCGTCTTGATCTGCTTGACGTTCGTGATCGGCATGATCCCCGGGATGATCGGGACGTCGATGCCGGCCTCGCGGGCGCGCTCGACGAACTCGAAGTAGATCTCGTTGTCGAGGAAGAGCTGGGTGATCAGGAACCCGGCGCCGGCCTCGACCTTCTCACGCGCGTAGCGGAGGTCGGTCTGCAGGTCGGGCGCCTCGGGATGGACCTCGGGGAAGCAGGCGGCGCCGACCGAGAAGTCGAACCGCTCGCGGATCAGCCGGATCAGCTCGATCGAGTAGTGGAGCCCGCCCGGGTGGGGCTTCCAGTCGGTCTCGCCGCGCGGAGGGTCCCCGCGCAGCGCGAGCACGTTCTCGATGCCCGCGTCCTGGAGCTCCTGGAGGATCTCGACGAGCCGCTCCTTCGGCTCGCCCACGAGCGAGAGGTGCGCCATCGACTCGATGCCGAGCGTCTGCTTGATCCACTTCGTGATCTCGACGGTGCGCTCGCGCGTGGTGCCCCCGGCGCCGTAGGTCACGGAGACGTAGTCGGGCGTGTCCTCCTTGAGGACCTCGAGCGTGCCCTCGAGCGTGCGCTGGCCCTCGTCGGTCTTGGGAGGGAAGAACTCGAACGAGAAGACCGGCCGGCGGTTGGAGAGGACGCGGTCGATTCGCATGGCGGCGGAGGTTAGAACCTTGACATAATCGTGTCAAGGTTGGTCGGGACCGATGATGTCGAGCCCCGTGGCGAGGTTGTCGCGGCCGGCGCGCCGGAACTGGACGTCCACGGAGTCGTTCTTCCCGTAGCTGCCCCAGAGCCCCAGGAACATCGCCGTCCAGCGCCCGACGCCGAGCCGCTCTTTCTCGAGCGGCTTCGAGAAGTGCAGCTCGTTCGAGCGCACGACGTAGTCGTCCCCCTCCCGCTGCGGCACGCCGTTCACGAACACCTTGTAGGGCGGCTGCGCGCCCTCGGGCAGGGGCACCCGCCAGACCGGGGTCACGCGGTCAGCTCCCGCTCGAGCGCGTGGAACGCGCTCTCGCCCCGGCGCTGCACGATCAGGCTGCGCCGGACGCGGCCGCGAAAGGCCTCCGTCGAGCCGTCGCCGCGCACGTCGAGGCCGGCGCGCAGGCGCCGCGGCCCCCGGAGCTCGATGCGCCCGACCACCTGGGCGACCGGCTCGATCCGCCGCAGGACCCGGCCGCCGACGGTGCTCGTGTGGTCGGCGTGCTCCAGAAGATAGGCCTGTCGGCCCATGGCCACGAGCGCCTCGCGCAGCGACTCGTGGCGCTCGCGCACGACCTTCCCGCGGGTGCGCACCGTGACCGCGTACACGCCCGCGGTCGTCAGCCGCCGATCGCGCTCATCGTGCGCGGCGGCTGCTGGAAGCCCGCCTCGCCGACGTGGTGCTTCAGCTCCTTGCGCCAGACCGCGTCGCGGATCACCTGCTCCACCTCCGCGTCGGACGCCCCGCTCCGCAGGACCTCGCGCAGGTCGGTCTCGCCGAGCGAGAAGAGGCAGGTGCGGAGCCTCCCGTCCGCGGTGAGCCGCACGCGGTTGCAGTCGCCGCAGAAGGGCTCCGAGACGGGGTTCACGAACCCGATCTCGCCGCGCCCGTCGGCGAAGCGGTAGACGCGTGCGGTCGAGTGCGGCTCGCGCGGCACCTCCTCGAGGGGGTGGACCGCGTGAACGATCGCGCGGATCTCCTCGCCGCTGAGCACCTGGTCCCGGCTCCAGGCGTGGTCGGCGTCCAGCGGCATGAACTCGATGAAACGCACCTGGAAGCTGGTGGAGCGCGCGAACTCGGCGAACGGGAGCGCCTCCTCCTCGGTGAAGCCGCGGAGCGCGACGGCGTTGACCTTGATCGGGCGCACCTGGGGGAAGCGGGCGATCGCCTCCAGGCCGCGCAGCACCTGCGGCAGGGAGTCGCGCCGCGTCAGCTGGAAGAAGCGGTCGCGCTGAAGCGAGTCGATGGAGACGTTGACGCGCTTGAGCCCAGCCCCGACGAGGGCCTCGGCGTCGCGCTCGAGCAGGTAGCCGTTCGTCGTCAGCGAGAGGTCCTCGACTCCGGGCACCGTCGCGAGCATGCCCAGGAGGCGCGGGAAGTCCCGGCGCACGAGCGGCTCGCCGCCGGTCAGCCGGACGTCAGCGACGCCCATCGCGGCGAACACCCGCACGACGCGCTCGATCTCCTCGAAGCGCAGGATCTCCTCGCGGTCGAGCCAGGGCAGCCCGTCCGCCGGCATGCAGTACTGGCAGCGGAAGTTGCAGCGGTCGGTGACCGACACCCTGAGGTCGCCGATCCGGCGCCCGTGTCCGTCCATGAGGGGCTCGACTGACACGTGTGCAAGCGTACCTCCCAGCGATGGAGCTGCCTGCGATGGAGATCAGCGCCCCCACGCGCGGCAATCGCAAGCTCGAGGCGCTGCTCGCCGCGGCGGGCGACGACAAGCGCCTGCACGGCTGGTGGCACATGCAGCAGGTGAACGCGGAGCGGCTCGGCATGTCGGACCACTCCTGGGTCCACGTCCGGATCGTGCTCAACATCGCGCTCCGCCTGTTCCGGCTGCTCAGCCGCTCCGGCCTCGAGCCGGCGATGGTCACGCAGCACGGCATGGGCCGCCGCGACGCCGAGGTCGTGATCGCGGCCGCCTGCATGTTCCACGACACCGGGATGTCGATCCACCGGACCGACCACGAGGAGTTCAGCCTCTTCCTGGCCGCCGACCGGCTGCCGCTGCTGCTCGAGGGGATCTACGACGAGCCGGAGCGCACGGTCGTCATGGCCGAGACGCTCCACGCGATCATCGGCCACCGCCGCCGCGGCGACCCGTTCACGATCGAGGCCGGCGTCGTGCGCGTGGCGGACGCCCTCGACATGGCCTCCGGCCGCTCACGGGTGCCTTTCGAGACGCGCCGGCCCAACATCCACTCGCTGTCGGCCGCCGCGATCGACGCCGTGTCGATCGACCCCGGCGAGGAGAGCGCGGTGCGGATCGAGATCGCGATGAACAACTCCTCCGGCCTCTTCCAGGTGGACGAGCTGCTCGCGACCAAGCTGCGCGGCTCCGGCATCGAGGAGCACCTCGAGGTGGTCGCCAGCATCGAGGCCGAGCACGAGAAGCGGCTCGTGCCCGTCTTCCGGATCTGAGCGGGTTTCCGAGTCGTCCCGCGGCTGTAGCCTCACGCTGTGCCCGCTCCGCTCGCGAACCTCCGCAGGCTGCGGCTCCGTACGGCGCCGCGATCGCTGGCGATCCGGGGCCTCCACCTTGGCGCGCTCTGGGCGGCCGGGTTCGCACAGCCCCTCTTCGACGTCCTCGAGGGCAACGCGGCCTTCTTCGCGATCCGCGGGTCCGAGCCGGTGGACATCGTGGTCTTCGCGGTCGCGCTGGTCACGGTGGTGCCGCTCGTCCTGCTGGCGCTGGAGGCGCTCGCCGACCTGTTCAGCGAGAGCGCGAGCCGCGTCCTGCATCTGGTGTTCGTCGGCGCCCTCGGCGCCCTGATCTGCCTGCAGATCCTCCTGGAGGTCTCACCCGGCGGGAGCGGCGCGGTGCTCGTCCCGGCCGCGCTGGTGGCCGGGGGGCTCGCCGCCCTTGCCTACTGGCGCGTGGGCTTCGTCCGCTCGTTCATGACCGCGGTGTCCCCCGCGCCGCTGTTCTTCCTGGTCGCCTTCCTGTTCTTCTCCCCCGTCACGAAGCTCGTGCTCGACAGCGACGAAGGCGTCGCCGTGGCGAGCGGAGTGAAGGCGAGGGCACCGGTCATCGTCGTCGTGTTCGATCAGATGCCGCTCGCCTCGCTGCTCGCCGAGGACGGGCGCATCGACCCGGAGCTCTACCCGAACTTCGCAGCGCTCTCCAAGGACGCCTACTGGTTCCGCAACGCCGCGACCACGAGCGACATGACCGAGCTGGCGGTGCCGGCGATCCTCACCGGGAACCGGCCCGCGCCCACCGACCTGCCGATCCTGCGCGACAATCCCCACAACCTCTTCACGCTGTTCGGCGGAAGCCACACGCTCCACGCCACCGAGGCCACGACGCACCTCTGTCCCCAGGATCTTTGCGCGGTGCGGACGCCCGGCTTCTCGAGCCGGATGCGCTCGCTGACCTCTGACCTCTCGGTCGTCGCGCGGCACATGATCCTCCCCGAGGACATGCGGAGGGGACTGCCGTCGATCGCCTACCAATGGCAGGACTTCGGCAAGAAGCAGGCCCCCGGCGCCGATGAGGCACCGTCGAACCTCGAGCGTTTGGCCGATGCCCAACGCGCGTTCGACAACCGACGGGAGACGTTCTCGGCGTTCGCCAGCTCCATCGAGGACGGCGGGAAGGGACGGCCGCCGCTCCACTTCCTCCACTCGATGGTCCCGCACTACCCGTTCGAGTACATGCCGTCGGGCAGGAACTACGGCATGTTCGAGCAGCTGCCGGGGCTCGAGGGGCTGAGGTGGACCGATAACCGCCAGGACGTCGCGCGGGGCTACCAGCGGCACCTGCTCCAGGTCGCGTTCGTCGATCGCCTGGTCGGGCAGCTGGTCCGCCACCTCAAGGAGATCGGCATCTACGACAAGTCGCTGCTCGTCGTCACGGCGGACCACGGAGCGACCTTCAGACCCGATCACAGGCTGCTGGGATGGTCCGGGCGCGACCTGCCGACCATCATGCCCGTCCCGCTCTTCATCAAGGCCCCGGGGGAGGAGCGGGGGCGCACCGTCGACACCAACATCCAAACGATCGACATCCTCCCGACGATCGCCGACCTGCTCGGGACGAAGCCGCCCTGGAAGCTCGACGGGCATTCGGCATTCGGCCCGGGCGCGAACCGTCGCGACGGCCTGATGCACCACCCCGGCGAGGAGCCGCTGCCGTTCACGTTCGCCGCCTCGCATGCGGCGCTGGCCGAGGCGCTGCGTGAGAAGCTGGCGCTGTTCGGCCGGGGCGACGGATTCGATGGCCTCTTCGGCATCGGGCCGCGCCCCGAGCTGCTCGGGCGGCGCGTCGAGGAGCTTCCCGCCGTGCCCGCGGGTGGGCTGCGCGGAAACATCGAACGGACGGAGCTGCTGCTGACCGCGGACCCGCGATCGACCTTCGTGCCTGCGCACCTGACGGGCGACGTGACCGGCGCCGGCTCGGATACGCCGAAGGACCTGGCGATCGCCATCAACGGCGTCGTTCAGGCCACGGCGCGAACCACGCGCGTGCCTGGCTCGGAAGCTCTGCGCTTCTCGGCGATCGTGCCCGAGGCGCCGTTGCTCCACGGAGCGGACGAGGTGCAGCTGCTGGCGGTCACGCCGGCCGGCGCGCTCGCACCGCTTGCGACCGTGCGGTCGCAGACCGGGCGGTACACCCTTCGCGGTGATGAGATCCGGGCGGCCGGCCGTGGCGCGATCAGGATCGACCCGAAAGCCGTGACGGGTCGCCGGGACCCGGTATCCACGAAGGATGGCGCCACCGGCGTCAGCGGGTGGGCGTTCCGTTCGGCGGACCGCCGCCCGGCCGACCGGATCCTCGCGTTCACCGGCAACCGCCTCGTCTACGCGGGCGCGCCGGCGCTGGATCGGCCGGACGTGGCCGAGGCCTACTCGCTCCCGTCTGCAGCCCGCCTCGGCTTCAGCTTCGCAGTCGACGTGGACCTGGCTCGAAAGGCGGGCGAGCGCCTGCGTATCTTCGCCGTGGCGGGCTCGACCGCCACTGAGATCCAGGGAGGCTAGGGCGACGCGAGCTTCCGCGCGACCTTCTCGTCCACCGGCGGGTCCACGAGCTCCTCGCGGCCGTCGATCGGCGGGTAGTCGCGCTCGCGGTGGCCGGTGTAGATCTGGCGTGGGCGGGCGATCTTGGTCTCCTCGTCCTGGACCATCTCGAGCCACTGGGCGATCCACCCCGACGTGCGCGGGATCGCGAACATCACCGTGAACATCTCGGTCGGCAGGTTCAGCGCCTCGTAGATCAGCCCCGAGTAGAAGTCGACGTTCGGGTAGAGCTTGCGCTCGGCGAAGAAGTCGTCGTCGAGGGCGCGCTTCTCGAGCTCGGTGGCGATGTCCAGCTTCGGGTTCTTGCCGGTGACCTCGAAGACCTGGTCCACGTGCTCCTTGATGATCCGGGCGCGCGGGTCGTAGTTCTTGTAGACCCGGTGCCCGAAGCCCATCAGGCGCTCCTTGCGGTTCTTCACGCCCTCCAGGAAGTCGGGCACGTTCTCGACCGATCCGATGCGGTCGAGCATGCGCAGCACCTGCTCGTTGGCGCCGCCGTGGAGCGGGCCGAAGAGCGCGGCCACACCGGCCGCCAGCGCCGAGTAGGGATCGACCTGCGAAGAGCCGACGGAGCGCACCGCGCTCGTCGAGCAGTTCTGCTCGTGGTCGGCGTGGAGGATCCAGAGCACGTCGAGGGCGCGCTCGAGCCGGGGGTCCGGCTCGTACTTCACCTCGGTCATCTTGAACATCATCGAGAGGAAGTTGCCGGGGTAGGACAGGTCGTTGTCCGGATAGACGTACGGCAGCCCGAGGTTGTGGCGGTAGGCGAAGGCGGCGAGCGTGGGGACCTTCGCGATCGACCGGACCGCCGCCATGTGGCGCTCCATGTCGTTCTCGATGTTCTTGGCGGCCGGATAGAAGGTCGACAGCGCACCCATCGTGGCCAGGAGCATCCCCATGGGGTGGGCGTCGTAGCGGAAGCCCTCCACGAACTTCTTGATGTTCTCGTGGACGTAGGTGTGGTGGGTGATCTGGTAGATCCAGGTGTCGAGCTGGGCCTGGGTCGGCAGCTCGCCGTAGACCAGGAGGTAGGCCACCTCGAGGTAGGTGGACTTCTCGCAGAGCTGCTCGATCGGGTACCCGCGGTGCTCGAGGACGCCGGCCTCGCCGTCGATGAACGTGATCGCGCTCCGGCAGGAGGCGGTGTTCGTGAAGGCCGGGTCGAACGTCATGAGGCCGAAGTCGTCCTCGGCGACCTTGATCTGCCGGAAGTCCATGGCCTTGACGGTCCCCTCGGCGACCTCGACGTCATAGGTCTCGCCGGTGCGGTTGTCCGTGACGGTGAGCGAGTCGCGGGCCGTCGCTACGCCCCCGCCGTTCCCCTGCTGCGCCTGCTCGTCGGCCATTCGTTCTCTCCCGGGTCTGTGGTTCACCCGAGAGTTTGACGAATTCGCTCAGATGGTTGCGAAGTCCACCTGTCTCGGGCGGTCGATGGACCACACGCCCGCGTGCCAGCGGATCGAGGTGCCGTCCGCCAGCCGGGCCGCGGCCCGTCCCAGCGCGGGCTCTCCCCAGAGCGTGGCCTCGAGCGGTCGCCCGCGCTCGGGCACGTCCCCGAGCCCCGCGGCCACGTGGCCGGCGGGATGGGTCACGAGGATGGAGCCGCTCCGGACGTAGACGGGGATCCGGTCGAGCGGCGCGGGAGCGAGCAGCTCGCCGCCGCCGGAAACCCGCTCACGTGTCCAGAAGTCGATCCAGTCGCCGCGCGGCAGGGCCACCTCGCGCTCGCGCGCTCCCCGCTCGAGCACCGGAGCCACCCACAGCGCCGGCCCGAAGCCGTACTGGTCCGACAGCGTCCACCCGCGCGGGTCCTCCGGATCCGCCAGCAGCAGCGGCCGGATGATCGGCAGGCCGCTGCGCGCGGCCGTGGCCGCTGCGGCGCGCACGTACGGGACCAGCCGCTCGTGCAGGAGGACCGCGTCGCGGTAGATCCGCAGGGTCTCGGGGTCGTAGGTCCAGGCCTCCTGCTGGAAGCGCCCGTGCGCCTGCATCAGCGGGGTGAAGCAGCCGAACTGCGCCCAGCGCACGAGCAGCTCGCGCGGGCAGCGCGCCACGAGCCGCTCGCCGAGGTAGCCGCCCACGTCGTGCGACCAGTTCGAGAAGCCGCTCGCCGCCGCCGTGAGCGTCGCGGTCACGAGCGTGGCGAGCGACCAGAAGTCGGAGACCTGGTCGCCGCCCCAGGTCATGCCGAGCGCCTGCTGGCCGGCCCAGCCGGGGCGTCCGAACAGCACGCCGCGGCCGGGATGCGCGGCGTCGAGCGCCGCCTGGAGGGAGCGCCGGTACAGGAGCCCGTAGTCCCACGCCGCCTCGGCGCCGGTGCGCCCGTCGTGGAAGCGCGCGCCGGCCGGGAAGTAGTAGCCCTCGCCGTCGTCGGCCTTGATCCCCTCGACCCCGAGCCGGAGCGCCGCCTCGGCCTGCTCGCGCCACCAGCGCTCCGCCTCCGGGGAGGTGAAGTCCACCGGCGACCCCGTGCCCATCCACCAGCGCGCGACGAGCGGCTCGCCACCCGCGGCCCTCACGAAGTGGCCCGCGCGGGCCGCAGGCTCGTAGTTCGGCGCCGGCTCGCGGTGGAGCCGCTCGGACTCGGGGTCGGGCGGATACTGCCCGTCGCCCGAGTCGAGGTTGACCCACGGGGTGACCCAGACGACCGTGCGCACGCCGTCACGGCGGAAGCGCTCCACCATCCCGCGGAAGTCCGGGAACTGATGGGGGTTCGGCTCCCAGGTGTTGTACTGCGTCTCCCAGGGCGAGTCGAGCACGAGCGCGTCGAGCGGGATCGCGTTGTCCCGGTAGCCGTCGTGGTCGGCCTCGACGTCGCGCTGGTGCGGGTACACGTCGCGGCTCTTCCAGTGTCCGTACGCCCACTCGGGCAGCAGCGCGGGCGTGCCGGTCATCCGCAGAAAGCGGCGCAGGCGCGCGGCCGGCGTGGGGTCGGTGAGCACGTGGAGCCTGAAGGCGCCGGCGTCGCCGCGCGTGGAGACGGAGATGAGGTGGCCGAGGTCGAGCTCGACGCCGCCGCCCCCGGTCTCGATCCAGAGCGCGTACCCGCGGCTCGCGAGCAGCCAGGGCACCGGCGCGTAGTCGCCCTGCGGGATCCCGCCCAGCTCGAGCATGTCGGGCGGGCAGTCGGGCCCCGTGTAGCGGCGGTCGGCGCCCGGGCGCACCCGGCGCCCGGTCTGGTCGAGCTGCTCCCCGTGACGGGCGCCGAGGCCGGTGAACCGCTCGCCCGGCCGCGCCTCCCAGCGCACGCCGAGCCGGAACTCGGTGGGCTGCGCGCGCAGCTCGACGACGAGGCGCTCGTCGTGCAGCTCGACGCCCACGTCGAGCGTCCCGCCGCCCGGCAGCTCACCGTGCAGCAGGCCGGGCGCGACCGCGGCGGCCCGTTCGAGCGTGCGCGGGCGCTCGAGCTCCTCGGCGGCGATCACGCCCTCGGTCAGCTGCACGAACTGGTCGCGCGACTCGCCCGCGGCGGCCCAGGCGCGCAGCTCGCGGATCAGGCGGCGGCCGCGCCGCACCTCGATCCCGAACGGATCCAGGCGCACGGTCACGCGCACCGGGCCACGCTCCAGGACCAGCGGCTCCGGCATCGCACCTTTCTTCCAGCCGCGGCGCGCGGACCTGTTGCGATCGGGTGAAGCCACGGCTCCGTAACGAAAGCGGTCCGTTTGCAGCCGAATCTTGTGGCGAGACAGAGTCCACGAGAAGGAGCGCCGATGACTCCCACACCGATCAGCCGGGCCGACCTGCACTGTCACTCGACCGCCTCCGAGGAGTCGCGCCTCGGGGTCCAGCGGGCGCTCGGCCTTCCGGAGTGCGCCACCCCGCCCGAGGCCGTCTACGAGCTCGCCAAGAGCCGCGGGATGGACTTCGTGACGATCACCGACCACGACACGATCGCCGGGGTGCTCGAGATCGCCCACCTGCCGGACGTGTTCGTCTCGGAGGAGCTCACGGCCTGGTTCAAGGGCGAGGCTCAGGCGGTCCACGTGCTCTGCTGGGGGATCGAGCCCGAGGACCACGAGTGGCTCCAGGCGCACTCGGGCGACGTGGAGGCGTGCGCCGAGTTCCTGCACGCGGCGGGCATCGCCTGCGCGCTCGCCCATCCCTTCTACACGGTGGCCGCGCCGCTCACCGCGCGGCACCGGCGCCGGCTGGCCCAGCTGTTCCCGGTCTGGGAGACGCGCAACGGCTCGCGCCCCCGCGCGCTCAACCTGCCGGCGGCCATCTACATCGAGACCCACGGCGGCGCGGGGGTCGGCGGGTCGGACGACCACGCCGGGATCGACATCGGGCGCACCTGGACGGAGACGCCGCCGGCGTCCACACCGGACCAGTTCGTGCGCCGCCTTCGCCGTGGCGAGGTGACCGCCCAGGGCGACCAGGGAAGCCCCGAGAAGTGGGCCCATGCCGCGCTCGGCCTGGCGGTGCGTGCGCTCGGGAAGCCGGACTCCGCGTGCGAGCCGGACCCGCGCGCGATCCTGAGCATGGCCGAGCGGATCGTGAGCCAGGGCGCGGCGCGCTCCGGGAGCGTCGAGCGCGACCTCGGCCCGGACGATGCCCGCGCGCTCATGCGCAGCTGGCTGGACTCGCTCGAGCTCGACGCGGGGGAGTGCGACCTCCTCGCCGAGATGCAGGCCGAGGGCTTCAGCCACGCGGGGCTGTATCGCCGCGCCCGCCGCGTGCACGAGCGCCGGCTCCGCGCCGCGGTCGGCCGGGGGCTCGAGGCGGCCGCCGCCGGCCGGGGATACCGCGCGGCGGCAGCAGAGCTCTTCGCCTCCTGCGTCCCGGTGGTGCCCTACCTGCCGGCCACCGTCTTCCTGGGCAACGAGACGGCGCGGCTGGCGAGCCGTGAGGGCGAGCCGCGCCGGGTGGGGCTCGTGGCGGACGGCATCGGCGGCATGCACGGTGTCACGCACACCCTCGACGAGATCCGCGAGCGCGGCGTGCCGGGCTTCGAGGTCGAGGTCATCGGCACCGATGCGAACGTCGACCGGCGGCTGCCCGCGGTGGCCGACGTGGAGATCCCGTTCTACGACGGGCTGTCCGTGGGCGTGCCGAGCCTGCCGGCCACGGTGGAGGCCCTGGCCGACGGGCGCTACGACCTGGTGCACGTGTGCTCGCCAGGCCCCGCCGGGATCGCGGGCGCACTGACGGCCTGGATCATGGGCACCCCGGTGGTGGGCTCCTACCACACGGAGCTCGGCGCCTACGCGGGCCTGCGTTCCGGAGACGGGACGCTTCAGGCCGGTGTGGAGGCCGCCCTGGCAGCGTTCTACGGGCGCTGCGAAGTGGTGCTCTCGCCGAGCGCGCCGGCCGACGCCTCGCTGCGCGCGCTCGGGGTGGACGGAGGGCGGATCGGCCGCTGGGACCGCGGCGTGGACACCGCGCGCTTCCGGCCGGGGCTGCGCGACGAGTCGCTCCTCCCGGGTGAGGTGACCGTGCTGTACGCGGGACGGCTCACGAGGGAGAAGGGCGCGGACCTGCTGGCGGACGCATTCCTCCGGGCCCGCGAGCGGGACCCGCGCCTGCATATCGTGCTGGCCGGCGGCGGGCCGGAGCGGGCGGAGCTCGAGGCCCGGCTCGGCCCGCACGCCACCTTCCTCGGGTGGCTGGACGGCGAGCGGCTGGCCCGCGCGTATGCCAGCGCCGACCTGTTCCTGTTCGCCAGCCGGACGGACACCTTCGGCCAGGTGATCCTCGAGGCCCAGGCCAGTGGGCTCCCGGTGGTGGCCGTGGCGGACGGGGGCCCGCTCGAGCTGATCGAGGACGGCCGCACGGGCCGGCTGGCGCCGCCGGACGCGGACGCCCTGGCGGCGGCGATCACCGAGCTGGTCGCCGCGCCCGCCCTGGCCCACGCCATGGCCACCAGGGCCCTGGCCGCGGTGCGGGAGCGCGACTGGGAGCGGGCGCTCGCCCGGCTCGGCGCGGGGTACGGGCGCGCCCTGACGGCGCGCGAGCAGCCGGCGGCGCGGGCCGCCTAGCGCCGCCGGAAGCCGCGGAACAGCTTCTTGGCGGAGTCCGCGGGGCCGGGCCCCGAGTCGGGCGGGGGGAGGGCCGCGGCCTCGGCGGCGGGGATCGTGAGCGTCACCGCCAGCTCGGCCGTGCGGGCGACCTCGGGGGCGTCCACGAAGTGCCGCGCGCCGTCGGGGGTCTCGATCACCAGGCCGTCGAAGATGTGCTCGCGGTAGTTGTCGAGGACCTCCACGACCTTCCCGACCTCGACGTCGTCGGACCCGTACACCGGCGTGCCCCTCTTGACGGCGGTGTAGTGGACGGCGTGGCCGTCGTCCGCGGGCGTCACGGCTAGCCGGGGAGCGCGAGCACGGCGGCCTCCTCGTGGCCGGCCTCGCCGCCCTCGTGCTCCTCCGTGGCAGAGGTGTAGATCGCCGTCCCGATCGCCGCGACGACCAGGATCACCGAGATCGCGCCGACGATCCGGGCGGACCCGTCGTTCCCCGGGAAGCTCTCGCGAGTGATCCCGAGGAACGAGACGATCACGGCCCACGCGGCCAGGACGATGCCGCATACGTGGAAGGCGTTCACGCGCGGAACCGTACCGGACCGACCATGCAGGTTCACCGACAAATCACGGGTTCCGTCCGCCGGATGCCGATCCTGAATCACAGAGATGGTCGATCTGATGGACAGCGTCCGGCGGGCCATGGCGGCGCCCCGCGGAGGCCGGCCCGTCTGCCTCGTATGCGGGCGCGCGGTCGGGCAGGGCGACGAACGCATGCGGCTCCGCGGCGGAGCGCTGGTCCACCGCGGCTGCGCCACGTACGACATGCGCAGGCGCCGCGACGGCGCCCAGCGCCGCTAGGCCGGGCGCTCGGGCTCTCGCGCCGGGCGCCCGCTCACGCGCACGCGCGCGGGAGCGGAGGGGGCCGGGTCGGCGTGCGGCCCGCGGCGCGGGGGATTCGGGGGCCGCAGGCGCGGGTGCGGGCCGTCGCGGTGGCTGCCGCCCTCGTCATCCCCGGCGACCCACTCGTCTGGCGGGTCCTTCGCGGCCCACCAGACGATGTAGAGGAGCAGGCAGATCGGGATCTTCATGATCACCGCGAGCCAGAAGACCGCCCAGAAGCCGCTCATCGGAGTGATCGTACCCGGGACGGTGGGCCGCTACCAGCGGGCGTTCGCGCCTAAAGCGCCGGAACCTGATCGATCGCCGTCATGCGGCGGAAGTCCTCGTAGCGCTCGTCGATCTCGCCGCGCGTGAGGGCCTGGAGGCGCTCCGTGCCGAACTGCTCGACGTTGAACGACGCGACCACGGAGCCGAACGTCATCGCGCGCCTCAGCGAGGCGTCGTCGCTCGGCGAGCCCTCGGACGCCAGGTAGCCGAGGAAGCCGCCCGCGAAGCAGTCGCCCGCCCCGGTCGGGTCGATCACGGTCTCGTGCGGGTACGCCGGCAGGGAGAAGAAGCCGTCGCCCGTGAACAGCGACGCGCCGTACTCGCCGAGCTTGACCACGACCGTGCTGGGACCCATGTCCATGATGTCGCGCGCGGCGCGCAGCAGCGTGGGCTGCTCGGTGAGCATCCGGATCTCGTCGTCGTTCATCAGGACGACGTCGACGGTTCCGATCGTCCGCACGAGCGACTCGCGCGCCGTGTCGATCCAGAGGTTCATCGAGTCGAGGCCGGCGAGCTTCGCGCCCGAGCACTGCTCGCGGACCTCGCGCTGGAGGTCGGGCTGGATGTTCGCCAGGAAGAGGACGTCGGCCGAGGCGGAGGCGTCCGAGACCTTCGGCTGGAACTCGCCGAACACGTTGAGCTGCGTGTCGTGCGTGTGGCGGATGTTGAGGTTCCACTCGTACTCGCCCTTCCAGAAGAAGGTCTTCCCGCCCGCCACGTGCTCGATGTCGTCGGTGTTCACGCCGCGGTCGCGGAGCACCGCGTACTCCTCGTCGCCGAAGTCGTCGCCGACCGGGCCGACCACGCGAACGTCGGTGAAGAAGCTGGCCGCCATCGAGAAGTGCACGGCGGAGCCGCCGAGCATGCGCTCGCGCTCGCCGAACGGCGTCTTGACGGCATCGAAGGCGATGGATCCCACAACCACCAGGCTCATAGGGCCGGACAGGGTAGTGGCAAGCTCAGGGGAGCGGGCCGGCGGGCCGATATAGGGCGCATGACCGCCATGTACGTCGTGATCGGTGTGCTGGTGCTCGTGGCCCTGTGGGCGGTGCTCGCCTACAACGCCCTCGTGAGCACCCGCAACAAGGTGGACGAGGCCTGGAGCGGGGTGGACGTGCAGCTGAAGCGCCGCCACGACCTCGTGCCGAACCTCGTCGAGACGGTGAAGGGCTACGCGGCGCACGAGCGTTCGACCCTCGAGGCCGTCACCGAGGCCCGCGGCGCGGCCGAGGCGGCCGGCGAGCCGCACGCGGTCGAGCGGGCGGAGGCCCGGCTCACGTCCGCGCTCGGCGCCGTGAACGCGCTCGCCGAGGCCTACCCGGAGCTGCGCGCCTCCGAGAACTTCCAGCGCCTCCAGGCCGAGCTGGCCGAGATCGAGGACGAGATCCAGGCGTCGCGCCGGATCTACAACGCGAACGTCCAGGCGTACAACACGCGCATCCAGGTCTTCCCGACGCTGCTCATCGCGGGCCCGATGTCGTTCAGCCCGCGCGAGTTCTTCGAGATCGAGGTGGCCGCCGAGCGCGCGGTCCCGCAGGTCGCGTTCTGACCCCGAGGAACGCGGACAGCGGCCAGGCCGACCTCTTCCGCGCCCAGCTGGGCGGCCGGGGCGCGGTCTGGTGCATGGTGCTCGGCGCCGCGGGGACGTTCGTCTACGGAGCCTCGCAGCGGTCGCTCGCGATCATGGCCGGCGGCCCCGCCGTGGTCGTGCTCGCGGCCGTGATCGCCTGCTGGGTGCTCGCCGACCGCGGCGCGGCCACGCGCTTCTACCGCCACTACGCGCAGTCGCTCGGGCTCGTCTACTGGCCGCGCTCGAGCCTCCCCGCGCTCACGCCGCTGCTCGGCGCCGCCGACCGGCGCTGGATCGAGCACTGGATGCAGGGAGCGCTGTCCGGCGAGCCGGAGATCGGCGGGGGCATCGGCCAGCTGGTGCTCGAGGAGCGCGAGGACGACAAGCGAAAGGCGCGCTACCGGCTCACGATCTGCGTGGCGGACCTCGAGGCTTCGATCAGGCGCTTTCACGGCGTGTTCCTCCGGCCGCGGCGCGGGCTGATCGCGCCGGTGCCGAACTGGATCCGGCGCGGCACGACCCGCGCGATCCAGGTCGAGAGCACGGCCTTCTCCGAGCGCTACGAGCTGTTCGTGGCCGATGATCAGGACGAGGTCGTCGCGCGCCAGCTGCTCTCCCCGAGCCTCGTGGTCTGGCTGGCCGAGCACCCGCTCGTGCCGGGCTTCGAGCTGCGCGCCGGGATGCTCGTGGTCTACGTGGACCGCAGCCTCAGCGACGAGGGCAACCTCACCTACCTGCTGGACGCCACCCGCAGGATCGCCGCGCGGGTGCTGGGCGAGGTCGCCGACGCGGCGGCGCGGCCCGCCGCGTAGGGTTCCCGCCGCGATGCGCGCGGTCCAGATCGACGAGTTCGGCGGCCCCGAGGTCCTGAAGCTGGTGGACCTCCCGGTGCCGGAGCCCGGCGAGGGCGAGCTGCTCGTGGACGTGACCACCGCCGGGCTCAACTTCGCCGACACCCACCAGCGCGAGAACTCCTACCTCGCCAAGTACGAGCTGCCGCTCGTGATCGGCGGAGAGGTGGCCGGCACCGACCGGGACGGGCGCCGAGTGATCTCGCTGCTGCGCTCGGGCGGCTACGCGGAGCACGCGGTCGCGCGGGAGGACCAGACCTTCCCGATCCCCGACGGGGTGGACGACGGCGCCGCGCTGGCGCTCCTGATCCAGGGGCTGACCGCCTGGCACCTCTACCGCACCTCGGCGAAGCTCGGCGAGGGCGAGAGCGTGGTCGTGGTCTCCGGCGCCGGCGGGGTCGGGAGCCTGGCCGTGCAGCTGGCCAAGCCCTTCGGCGCCGCGCGCGTGATCGCGACCGCGAGCTCCGAGGAGAAGCGGGCGAAGACGCTCGAGCTGGGCGCGGACGCCGCGGTGGACCCGGGCGCCGAGGACCTGACCGCGGCGATCCTCGAGGCCAACGAGGGCCGTCAGGTGGACGTCGTGCTCGAGATGTCGGGCGGGCGCATGTTCGACGCGGCCATCGAGGCGCTGGCCCCGTTCGGGCGGATCGTGGCCTACGGCATCGCGGGCCGCGAGCAGAACGAGGTCCAGACCGGCCGCCTGATGCGAAAGAGCCGCGCGGTCGTCGGCTTCTGGCTCATGCACTGCCTCGGCCGGCGGGACATGATGGACGAGCCGCTGGCCGAGCTGTTCGACCTGGCGGCTCGGGGCGTGCTCGTGCCGCAGGTCGGCGAGACCTATGGGCTGTCGGAGGTCCGGCGCGCTCACGAGGACCTCGCGGCGCGCCGGACCACCGGCAAGCTGCTGCTGGACCCGAGCGCCTAGCGGACGCCCAGCCCGCCCTTCCAGGCGCGGGTCCGGCTCGCCCGCTTGGCCGCGCGCTTGGCCCGCTTGACCGCCTTGGCGGTGCCGGCCCGCTTCGCGACCGCGGGGGCGAGCAGCGAGCTCTTCGAGCGCGCCAGCGTCCACGTGGCGTGCGCCGCCGCGTCGGACAGCTGGTCGAGCCCGGTCACGCCGTTGCCGTCGAGCGCGGCCGCGTCCTCGGCCGTCTCCAGGCCGGTGGCGTCCGGGAACGGCGGCGTGCCGAGCACCGTCTGGAGGCTGTCGCACGCCTGGTGGTAGCACGGGTCGTACCACGACCCGGCCGACCCGCCGTAGACGGCGGCCTGCTCCTCGGTCTTCACGCCCTCGGCGCCGGAGAACAGCCCGCCCGCGGGCACGAGCGCGTCCGCCGCGATGAACGGCCCGTAGTCCGACCGGCCGTCGAAGGCGGTCGGCTCGACGGCCAGCCCCTTCGAGGCGAAGTAGCGCAGGAAGACCTGCTCGATCTGCGCCGACCCGGGCGGCCCCTCGGCACCCTCGCCCGTGGAGTTGTCGCCGTCGTACACGAAGCGCACGAAGTTCGGCGAGGCGAGCATGTCGAAGTTGAGGTTGGCCTCGATGTCGTCGATCTCACCCGACTCGATCAGGTCCGCCACGTAGGCGGTCGAGCCGACGAGGCCGGCCTCCTCCGCGCCCCAGAGCGCGAAGCGGATCCGGTTGCGAGG
This sequence comes from Thermoleophilaceae bacterium, assembly GCA_016929195.1. Lineage (GTDB taxonomy): Bacteria > Actinomycetota > Thermoleophilia > Solirubrobacterales > Thermoleophilaceae > JACVRW01. Next base: position 10,957 of record JAFGJG010000024.1, on the reverse strand, counting down.
CTGCTTCTTCAGCTTCGCGACCTGCTCGGCGATCTCGATGACCGTCCCCGAGCCGGATCCGTTGTCGTTGATCCCGGCACCCTCGTCGACCGAGTCGAGGTGGGCGCCGATGACGATCGTCCGCTCCGGATCGCCCTTCTTCGTGTCGGCGATCAGGTTGTACTGCGGGACCTCCTCGGTCGAGGTCTGGACGTTGAACGTGACGTTCACCGCCCCGGCCCTGACCGCGTTGTAGAGGGCCGACCCGGCCGCGTAGCTCATCCCGGCGACCGGGATGCCGATGAACGGCGGCGCGGGGGGCTGGAACGCGTCCGTGCGGTCGGCGTAGCCGTCGTTGAAGATCAGGACGGCGGCGGCGCCGAGCCGCTTGGCGAGCTCGATCTTCTCCACGAACGTGCAGGTGCCGCGCTCGACCAGAGCGACCTTGCCGGCGAGGTCCTGGCCGGCCCAGTCCGCCTCCTCGCAGCCGCTCGTGCCGCTGCCGGGGTCGCCCTCCGGCGCGATGACGATGTCGTTCGTCGTCACGACCGGAGCGGTCACGTTGCCGGGGCCGGAGAACTCGGCCACGAGGTAGTCGCCGGGCGCCTCGGGGGTGCCCTCGGCGTAGGCCGGCTGCCCCTCGCGCTGGAGGGTGGCGGGACCGAGCTGCTCCCAGTCGGCGAAGGTGAACTCGTCGCGCGTGACCTTCAGCCCGGCCTTCTTGAAGCGCTTCTCCGCGTAGGCGAGCGACGCGTCGTAGCCGGGGTTCGCGGCGGCGCGGTTGCCGTCGTTCGCGTTCGCGATGCGCTGGAGCGACCGCATGTGTTCGAGGATCCCGCCGGTCGTCAGCCCCTTGCGGAGCTTCTTCGTGCCCACGTCGTCGACGGCGATCGCGGTAGGCGCCAGCAGGAGCGCCGCGGCCATCCCGGCCACGACGGCGATGATTCGTCTCACTCTTTCCCCCTTTTGGAGTACCGGCTTCGAGACCTACCCGGGTCGCCGTCAGGCAACACCCTCGCGCGAGTAGTCTCAACCGCCGCATGGCGTCCTTCGCCGACCTCGGCCTTTCCAAGACCACGCTGGACTCGCTCGCCCACCTCGGGTACCAGCAACCCACCCCGATCCAGGAGCAGACGATCCCGCTGCTGCTCGAGGGGCGCGACGTGATCGGCCAGGCGCAGACCGGCACCGGCAAGACGGCCGCCTTCGGCCTCCCGATGGTCGACTACGTGGACCCGTCGGATCCCGACGTGCAGGCGATCGTCCTCACTCCGACCCGCGAGCTCTGCATCCAGGTCACGCAGGCGCTGCGCGCCTACGGGGAGGGCCACGGCCTGGACGTGACGGCGATCTTCGGCGGAGCCCCCATCCGCGAGCAGGCGTCCCGCCTCAAGGCCGGCTCGCAGATCGTGGTCGGCACCGTCGGGCGCGTGCTCGACATGATCAACCGCCACCACCTCTTCCTCGACCAGACGCGCTACGTGGTGCTGGACGAGGCCGACGAGATGCTCGACCTCGGCTTCCTCGAGGACGTGGAGACGATCCTGCGGCGCGCGCCCATGGGCCGCCAGACGGCGCTCTTCAGCGCCACCGTGCCGCCCGAGATCCGCAGGCTCGCCGATACGTTCATGCACGACCCCGTGGAGATCAAGGTGCGCGCCGCGACGCTCACGATCGACACGGTCGAGCAGTTCTTCGTCGAGGTGGCCGACCGCGAGAAGCCGGAGGCGCTCGTGCGCGTCCTCCGCGACGAGCGTCCGCGCCAGGCGATCGTCTTCGCGCGCACGAAGATCGGCGTGGACCGGCTCGCGCGCCGGCTCGGCGACGCCGGGGTGCGCGTGAAGGCGCTTCACGGCGACATGTCGCAGGGCCAGCGCGACGGCGTGATGATCGCCTTCAAGTCGGGGCGCGAGCGGCTGCTGGTCGCCACCGACGTGGCCGCGCGCGGGCTCGACATCACCGGCGTGAGCCACGTCATCAACTACGACATCCCGAACTCGCCCGACATCTACGTGCACCGGATCGGCCGCACCGGCCGGGCCGGCGAGAGCGGGCGCGCGGTCACGCTGATCACCCCGAAGCAGCGGCGCGAGCTCGAGGCGATCGAGCGCCACGCCAAGACGGAGCTCGAGGAGTGGTCCGCGGACGGGGCGAAGCAGGCGCGGCCGCGGCGCGAGCAGCGGGCCGACCGCGAGACGCGCAGGCCGCGGCACACGAAGCCGCACGACCGCGAGGGCGCCTACGTCAAGCTCGTGGTGGGCGCCGGCCGTGGCGACGGGCTCGAGCCGGCCGACGTCGTGGGGGCCGTGGTCGACAACACGCGGCTCGAGAACGCCGACGTGCGCAACGTGCGCGTGCTGGAGCGCTTCAGCTTCGTGGAGGTGCCCGAGAGCCGTGCCGCCGAGGTGGCGGAGAAGGTGTCCGGAAAGCGAGTCCGGGGAACAGAGCTCCGGGTGGAGGTCACGAGCAGGCGATGAGCAAGGCGACGATGCACACGAACCACGGCCCGATCGAGCTGGATCTGTTCGACGAGGACGCGCCGAAGACGGTCGACAACTTCGTGAAGCTGTCGAGCGACGGCTACTACGACGGGCTCGTGTTCCACCGCGTCATCAAGGACTTCATGATCCAGGGCGGCTGCCCGCACGGCACCGGCACCGGCGGCCCGGGCTACGAGTTCGAGGACGAGATCAACGACCACAAGATCGAGCGCGGCGCCCTCGCGATGGCCAACCGGGGGCCTGACACGAACGGCAGCCAGTTCTTCATCGTCACGACCGGCGCGGCGCCGTGGCTCGACGGCAAGCACACCGTGTTCGGCCAGGTCAGCTCCGGCATGGAGGCGGTGGACGCCATCGAGGGCCTCGAGACCGGCGCCCAGGACCGCCCGGTCGAGGACGCCCGCATCGAGCGGGTGGAGGTGCATGAGGGTTGAGCTCCTGTGGTGGGAGGGCTGCCCCTCGCACCCGCAGGCGCTCGCCGACCTGCGTGAGGCGCTCCGCGAAGAGGGCATCCCGGAGGAGGCCCTCGAGGTCCGGCACATAGCCACGGAGACGGAGGCCGAGGAGGCCGGCTTCCCCGGCTCGCCCACCATCAGGATCGACGGCGAGGACGTGTCGCCGCCAGGGCCGGGCGAGCCGCTCGGGCTGACCTGCCGTGTCTACCGCCTGCGTGACGGCAGGATCTCGCCGGTGCCGGATCCGGAGGAGCTGCGTGAGAGGCTGAGACGAGTCAAGGAGAGAACCGCATGAGCATCGCCCTCGGTGAGCCCGCACCCGACATCGCGCTGCCGGACACCGAAGGCGAGGAGCACGCCCTCCACGCGAGCGGGACGCCGAGCGTCGTCGTCTTCACCTGCAACCACTGCCCGTATGCGCTCGCCTGGCACGACCGTCTGCTCGACGCGGCCGGCGACTACGCGGGCCGCGCACGCTTCCTGCTCGTGAACCCGAACGACGCCGAGCGCTACCCGGCCGACTCGTACGAGGCGATGCGGGAGCGCGTGCGCGGGGACGGCGGGTGGCCGGTTCCCTACCTGCGCGACGAGAGCCAGGAGGCCGCGCGCGAGCTCGGCGCCAGGACCACGCCCGACGTGTTCGTCTTCGACGGCGAGGGCAGGCTGCGCTATCGCGGTGCCGCCGACGCGGACCACATGGACGCGTCGCAGAACGCCGCCTGGCTGCGCGAGGCGCTGGACGCCATCCTGGCCGGCGGGGAGCCGGACCGGCCCGAGACCGAGCCGGTCGGCTGCAGCGTCAAGTGGCGCGCGTGACCGCGGCCAGCACCTGCGCGGTGTCGGCGAGCCCGGGCAGCACGCTGTCCGCGCCGGCCGCGCGCAGCTCGTCCACGCCATAGGGCCCGCTCGCCACGGCCACGGCCCGGGCGCCGGCCTCGTGTGCCGCGCTCACGTCGAGCGGGGTGTCGCCGACCAGCACCGTGTCGACCGCGGGCGAGTACTTCGCCGCCGCCCGGTCGCGGGCCACCGCCACGAGATCGGAGCGCCGCTCGTGCGGGTCGGAGCCGTACCCGCCCACCTCGAGGTCGAGCCAGCGCTGGAGGCCGAAGGCGCCGAGCTTCAGGGCCGCGTTGGCGGCCAGGTTGCCGGTGAGGAGCGACTGGACCGTGCCCTCGCGGCTCGCGAGCGCCTGCAGCGCCGCCTCCGCTCCCGGGAGCGCGCGGCCCTCCGCGCGGATCCGCTCCTCGCGCTCGGCCAGGGCGCGCTCCAGCTCTGCGAGCATCGGGGTGACCGCGGTGTCGTCGCCATCGAGCATCGACATCGCGATCATGCGGTCGGTCCTTCCGGCCATCTGGACCTGGCCGGCCGGCTCGCGGCCGGTGACGGCCCGGTACGCGTCGTCGAAGGCGTGTCGGCCGTGGCCCGCGCCGTCCACGAGCGTCCCGTCGATGTCCCAGAGCACGAGGAGCACGCTTCGAGCGTGGCACACTCCGCGTCGTGCTCGACGCCCTCTCCGTCCCGCCCAAGCTCGCCCTGCGCGCCCTCGACGACCTCCACACCCTGGCGGAGGGCGTGCGCCGGCTGACCGAGCGCGAGGGCGACCTGAACGACCTGCTCGAGTCCGTCCGGGTGCTGCCCACCGTCGAGGACGAGCTGTCGGCCGAGATCGTGCGACTGCGCGCCGACGTTCAGGCGGTCAAGGCGACGATCGAGGCCCTGCACGCCGAGATCCGGGAGCTCCGGGACCGCATCCCCGGGATCTAGCTTCCCGCCAGAGGCAATCTTGCCTGGTGGTTGTTATGCAACCGAAAGTCCAGACTGCCCCTACGGCGACGGCCGCCGGTTCGCGTCAGGCGGCCGCGATCAGCCGCCGAACTCGGGCGCCAGGCCCGTGAGCCGCGACCAGTCGGTCCGCTGGCGCAGCGCGGCGCGGGAGCGCGGGTGCGTCGAGAGCCGGAACTCGGACTTCAGCGTGGCCGACTGGTAGTAGATCGCCATCCGCACGCGCGGGTGGGACTTCAGGAAGCCGAAGAACTGGTGGACGAAGCCGGGCGACTCGGCGCCCCACACGCCCCATTCGGCGAACGCGAACGGCTTGCGGCGCCACTTCGGGTAGTTGTAGAAGCTCGACATCGCGCCCGAGTTCGGGTGCGGCGAGTACCAGGTCGTGCCGACCCAGTCGACGTAGCCGGCGCCGGGCCAGAAGTGCTTCGGGTGGAGGCGCTCCGACTCGGGGTTGCCGAACGACAGCGGCACCCAGAAGAGCGACACCTTGGGCTTCGGCAGAGTGTCGGCGCCCGTCTTCACCTTCGGCAGCCGCAGGCGCCTGAGTCTCCGGTTCATCTTCGCCACCGAGCCGCCCCGCAGCACGATCGCCGCCCGCCGCCACGCCTGCTTGAAGGCGCTCGCGCTGTAGTCGGGGCCGCGCGAGCGCCCGCTCAGGTCGTAGGGCGAGTAGGGGTTCACCGCGTTGTTCATCTCCGACCAGAGCCGCAGGTAGGTGACCTGGTCGTACTGGGTCAGGAAGCGCGTCATCGCGGTGAGCCAGCCGTCGGCTCCGCCGCGCGCGATCGAGCCCATGCTCTTCCCGGCCGGCTCCACGTTCAGCATCACGCGCGACTTCAGCGCGGCCGCGTACTCGAAGCGGAAGCCGAGCCAGTGAAGGTCGGATTTGCCCGCCTTCATCTTCACGAAGAACCCGTAGACGGCCGGGTGCTTGCCCGACTGCTTCGTGAAGTCGCGGATGTTCGACTTCTCGTAGCCGCCGATGCCGCCCCAGAAGACCTTGTTCCCTGGCGGCAGGAAGGCCGCCGCGCGGGCGCCGGCGGGGGCGAGCAGCGCGATGGCCAGGACGACGATCAGGGCCAGGCGCAGCTTCACGAGAGCCCGGTCCCCAGCAGCCGCTCGAGCTCCGGGATCGTCGTCTCGGCGCCCCGGTGCAGCATCGCCGTCATCCCCACGGCCTCCGCACCGGCGCAGTTCTCCTTCAGGTCGTCCACGAACACGCACTCTCCCGGGTCGAGCCCGACCCTCTCACATCCGAGCAGGAAGATCTCGGGCTGAGGTTTGTGAAGCCCGACGTCTCCCGAGATCACGACGCCGTCGAACAGCTCCGGAAAGCTGTCGCGGTCGTAGCGCCCCGCGCCCATCGAGTTCGAGATCAGCCCCGTGCGGATTTCGGCGGCGCGCGCAGCGCGCAGCGCGCCGAGCATCGCGTCGTCGGGCTCGATGCCCGCGAACATGCGCTCCACCAGGCCCACACGCTCCTCGACGCCGAGCAGCTCGCCGAAGCGCTCCCCGAACTCGTCCTCGGTGATCGCCGCGGTCTCGAGCCCGCGCACCAGTCGCAGGGCCTCGGGTTCGTGGCGGAACAGCCTCCCCATCGCGTCGCGGTCGAGCCCCTCGCTCACGCAGAACGCGCGGAAGGAATCGAAGACGTTGGTGGTGAGCACCCCGCCGAAGTCGACGAGCAGGCCTTTCACGAGCCGGGCGCCGGAGCGTTCGCGGCGGCCCACGCCGCCTCGGCCAGCGCCGGCACGCCCTCGTCGAACAGCTTCAGGTACGGGTCGTCGGTGGTGCCGGCGAGCGAGCGCTTGTAGTTGCCCTCCATGAACACCGCGGCCTTCCAGATCGCGAGCGTCTGGTACCAGCGCAGGTTCGAGACCGAGCGGCCGGTCGCGTCCTCGTAGAGCGCGATCAGCTCGTCGCGCGTGGGGAAGCCCTCCTGGCGGGTCACGGCGGACATCCTGCTGAACATGGTGTCCGAGGGGTCGTCGTGCTCGGTCCAGCTCACGGTGAGGTAGCCCACGTCGGCGAGCGGGTCGCCGATCGTGGCGAGCTCCCAGTCGAAGATCGCGACGAGCCGCGCCGGTGGGTCGTCGGCCACCATCGTGTTGCCGAGCCGGTAGTCGCCGTGGACGATCGTCGCCTCGGGCGACTCGGGAAGGTTCGAGGCGAGCCACTCGGCGACCTGCTGGACGCGCGGCACCTCGCGCGTCTTGTTCACCTCCCAGAGGCCGTTGAAGCGGCGCAGCTGGCGCTCGCAGTAGCCGCTCGGCTTGCCGAAGCCCTCGAGCCCGGCGGCCCGCCAGTCGACGGCGTGCACCTCCGCGAGGGCCGAGATCAGGTCGCTCGCGATGCCCGCTCGCCCGGCCGGGTCGTCGAGCGCGGGCGGGACCGCGGTGGTGATGACCGTTCCGACCTTCTCCTCCATCACGTAGAACGGCACGCCGAGGAGCGATTCGTCGTCGCACACGGCGAGCACGCGCGGCGCGCGGGCCGGGGTGTCCTCGAGCGCGCGCAAGAGCCGCGCCTCGCGCAGCACGTCGTGCGCCGACGGCGGCAGCGGGGGACGCGGAGGGCGGCGGAGCACCGCGCGCGCGTCACCGCGCCGGATCAGGAACGTGATGTTCGAGTGCCCCTCGCCGATGCGCTCGGCCTCCAGCCGGCCGGAGCCGAGGCCGTGCTCGTCGAGGAACGCCTCGAGCGGCTCGCGCACCAGCAGCGGCGCGAGCTCCATCGACGCGGCCTCCCGCTGTGTGTCCACGAGGTCCGGCACGGCCATCGGGCGCGCATCCTACGGGCACCGAATCGATCGCGGGCAGCGTGTGTCTAATGTTCCGCCGATGCGACAGACCCGCCTGATTGCCCCAGCCCTGATCTCCGCCCTCGCCCTCGCGGCCCCCGCCGTCGCCGAGGACAAGACGGTCGACACGACGAAGGACTATGAGTTCGCGCCGAAGAGCACGTCGATAGCCGTCGGCGACACGGTCACGTGGACCTTCCCCGACTCCGTCGAGCACACGGCCACGAGCTACAAGGGGCAGCCGGACAAGTTCGACTCGGGGCTGAAGGCCGATGGCGGGACGTTCGCGCACACGTTCGACAAGCCCGGCAAGTACCAGTACTTCTGCCGCCCCCACGAGGACTTCATGAAGGGCGTCATCACCGTCGGCAAGGACGCGGTCGCGAAGTCCTTCACGAAGGCGGCGGTCAGCGGCGGCGCGTCGAGCGTGAAGGTCGCGCTCACGCTGAAGGAGGACGCGAAGGTCACGCTCTCGGTCAAGGGCCCGAAGAAGAAGAGCGTCACGAAGTCCCTCAAGAAGGGCAAGCGCACCCTCACCGTCAAGAAGCTCAAGGCGGGCACCTACAAGACGACGGTCACGGCGCAGGACGCCTTCGACAGGAAGACGACCAAGAAGGCGACCGCCGGCGTCGGCTGACGCCGTGAGGCGCGCGTCGCTGCTGCTCGCGGTCCTCGCGGCGCTCGCCGCGGTGCCGGCGGCAGCGAGCGCCGGGGATCCCGGCCGCTGGATCGTCACCGGGGCGAGCTCCGTCCCCAACGACTACTTCCAGGGGCTCACGTCCAGCCCGAGCGGCTCGGCGGTCTGGTTCACGGGCCTCTTCCAGGGCCTCTGGAGGACGACGCCTTCGCTCGGGCAGACCGCGGGCGTGCCGCAGGCCATCCCGGCCGGGGTGCTCGCGTCGGAGGGCTACAACCACATCGGCGACCCGACCTGGGACCGGGCGGAGGGCGGCCGCGTGATCCTGCCGCTCGAGTGCTACACCCCCGGTCAGGGCAACACCTGCGGCACCGGGTCTTTCGGGGTGGCCGATCCGCGCACGCTCGCGTGGCGCTACTACGTGAAGCTCGACCCGGCGGAGATCCCGAAGGCGATGTGGGCCGAGGCCTCGCCCGGCGGGAAGCTGATCTGGACGAGCAGCGGCGACGACCTGCTGGCCTACCGCGCGAGCGACGTGCGGGCGGGTCGCGGGCCGATCCGCTCGGTCCGGAGGCTCATCGGCGCCGTGCCGCCGTCCGGCATCACCGGGGCGGTCTTCGTGGGCGGCAGGCTGCTGCTGGCGGGCGAGGGCGAGCGCTACCAGATCTGGTCCGTCGACACGAAGACCGGCAAGCGCCGGCTCGAGTTCGAGACCGAGATGTGCGGCGAGGCCGAGGGGCTCGACGACATCCGCACGCTCGGCGGCGACCTCCACTGGCTGCTCTCGCCGATCGACGACTGCCGGCTGACGTATCCGCCGACGAGCGCACTGCTCCATTTCGTCCGGCGCCCGGGCAGGCAGGGCCTGAAGGTGAGGCTCGGCGGGTGGACGTACGAGGGCGGCCGCGGCGCGGTCGGCGTGAGCGTTCGCCGGCACGGCCGTCCGGTGCGCGGCGCGAGGGTGAGCTTCGCCGGGTTCAGCGCACGCACGAACCGGCGGGGGCAGGCCACCGTGCGGGTGCGCCTGGCGCTGCCGGGCCGGTTCAGCGCGCTCGCCCGCAAGGGCCGTCTCCACGGGCTCTCCGCACAGCTGCCGCTCGGCTTCGAGTAGCCCCGGCCGCCTAGGCTGGAAGGTCGCATGCTGCGGCCCCTCCGGCATCGTGACTTCCGCCTGCTCTGGACCGGGCAGGCCGTATCGCTGATCGGCGACGGGATCTACCTCGTCGCGATCGCGTGGCTCGTCTACGACATCTCGAACTCGCCCGGCGCGCTCGGCCTGGTGGGCGTGGCCTGGACGCTGCCCATGGTCCTGACGCTGCTCGGCGCCGGCGTGCTGAGCGACCGCTACGACCGCCGCCTCCTCATGATCGTCGCGGACGTCCTGCGCGTCGTGGCGGTCGGCGGCCTGGCCGCGCTGGCCCTGGCCGGGTCGATCGAGCTCTGGCACGTGGTCGCGCTGGTCGTGATCTACGGGGTGGGTGACGCGCTGTTCGCCCCGGCCTTCACGGCCATCGTGCCCGACGTCGTGCCCCAGGAGGACATCCTCCAGGCGAGCGCCCTCAAGGAGCTGATGGAGCCCGTGGGCCTGCGCTTCGCCGGCCCGGCGCTCGGCGGCTTCCTGATCGCCGGGCTGGACGTGGGGGCGGCCCTGGTCGTCGACGCGGCGACGTTCGCGGCCTCGGCGCTCGCCGTCAGCTTCATGTCGCCGCAGCCCGGAGTGGGGCGAGTGGGAGCGTCGGCGTGGGCGGAGCTGCGCGAGGGCTTCGCGTTCGTGCGGGCGCGGCCGTGGCTGTGGGCGACGCTCGCGAGCGCGGCGATGTTCCTGCTCGTGAGCTACGGGCCGTTCGAGGTGCTCGTGCCGTACCTGATCCGCAACGACTTCGGCGGCGGGGCCGCGACCTTCGGGGCGATCATGTCCGCGGGCGGCCTCGGCGGGATCACGGTGGCTCTCCTCATGAGCCGCTTCGGCGCCCCGCGCCGCCACGTGACCGCGATGTACGTCGCATGGGCGCTCAGCTCGCTCACGACCGCCGGGTTCGCGATCGCCGGGGCGCCCTGGCAGCTGTTCGTGTTCTCCTTCGTCGGCTTCGCCCTCAACACGGTCGGGATGATCGTGTGGAACGCGCTGATGCAGACGCGCGTGCCGTCGGAGATGCTCGGCCGCGTGTCGAGCCTCGACTGGTTCGTCTCGGCGGGGCTGATCCCCGTCTCGTTCGCGCTGACGGGGCCGATCGCGGAGCTGATCGGCACCGAGGCCACGCTGATCGGCGCCGGCGTGCTGGGAGCGCTCGCGGGCGGGCTGCTGTTCATCCCCGGGGTCCGCGACCCGGAGTCCGAGCCGCTGCCGGACACCAGGATCCCGGCCTAGATCTCGGAGAGGTGGCGCACGTTCGCCACGTCGTCGTCGTCCCCGCTCGGGCGGCCCTCGAACCAGCCGTCCAGGATCTCCGTGAGCAGCGGCTCGCTCGTCGTGCGCAGGGACAGCGCCAGCACGTTGGCGTCGTTCCAGCGCCGCGCGCCACGCGCGGTCTCGGCGTCGGCGCAGAGCGCGGCGCGGATGCCGGCCACCTTGTTGGCGGCGATCGACGCGCCGGTGCCGGTCCAGCAGCAGACGATCCCCTGGTCGGCGCGGCCCTCGGCCACGTCGCGGGCCGCCGCCTCGCTGGCCCAGGCCCAGTCGTCGCGCTCCTCGGGCGCGAGCGCGCCGTGGAGGATCGGCTCGTGCCCTCGCTTGCGCAGCTCCTCGACCACGACCTCCGCGACGCCCGTGCGCTCGTCGGCGGCCACCGAGATCCTCATC
>JAFGJG010000175.1 GCA_016929195.1 Thermoleophilaceae bacterium | reverse complement strand
GGGACCGAGCGCTTGCGGCGGTGCCGGAGCTGCGTGGCCGGGTCCCAGAAGTTGGCCTCGGCCTGGCTCTTGACGAGGTCGTCGATCGGCGTGGCCGGGGTCTCGCCGTCGAGCCATCCGGAGCGGTTGTCGGGGCGCGGGTTCGAGCCGTTGTCGTCGTGGCGGGCCACGTTCAGCCCGAGGTCCTCGAACATCGCCCGGTCCCACTCCGGCTCGGAGCCGAGCGTGGTGAGGAAGTTGCCCATCATCACCCCGTTCAGCCCCGCGCGCACCGCGAGCTGCTGCAGCTCCCCCGCGCCGAGGTTCTCGTTGCGCCCGCCGCAGAGCCGGAAGAGCGCGTCGGGGATCACGAGCCGGAAGATCGCCACCCACTTCACGACCTCGATCGGGTCCATCAGGTCGCGGTCGCCGAACTTCGTGCCGGGGCGCGGGTTCAGCAGGTTGATGGGGACGCTGGTCGGTTCCAGCTTCGCCAGCTCGAAGGCCATCTCCACGCGCTGCTCGCGCGACTCCCCGAGGTTGAGGATCCCGCCGATGCAGGTCTCGAGCCCGGCATCGCGCACGGCGTCGATCGTGCGGATGCGGCCCTCGTAGCGGACCGTCGTGGACACCTCGTCGTAGTAGCTCTCGGCGGTCTCGACGTTGTGGTGGACGCGCTGGATCCCCGCGTCCTTGAGGGCGTGCGCGCGATCGCGGGACATGTGCCCGATCGAGACGCAGCGCTTGAGGTTCGTGTGCTCGGCCACGAGGCGCGCGCCCTGGAGGACGTTCTCGAAGTCGCGCTTCGAGAGGCCCTGGCCCTGCGTGACCATGCAGAAGCGGTGCGCCCCGGCCGCCTCGGCCGCGCGGGCGTGCTCGAGGATCTGGTCGGGGGTCATCATCGCGTGCATCGGCGTGTCCGCCTCCGCGAAGCGCGACTGGGCGCAGAAGCCGCAGTCCTCGGCGCAGCCGCCCGACTTGGCGTTCACGAGCGAGCACATGTCGGTCGAGTCACCGAAGCGCTCGACCCGGACGCGCCAGGCGCGGTCGACCAGCTCCTCGATCTCGGCGCGGTCCTCCAGCTCGCCGAGGCGGAGCGCCTCCTCGCGGGATATCAGCGGCGGCACAGGCTGCGACCGTAGGCACGCCGCCGGACGGACGGCGGGTGCGGTTCCGCTAGGCGGAGACGGGCGCCGCCTCGGGGCGCACGCAGAAGGCGCCCTCGGCGAACCCCTGCGAGCCGACCCCGAACGCCCAGTCGAACCGGGCGCGGTAGTTCTCGAGGGCGATCTCGTTCGCGAGCTCCACCAGCTGGGCCTCGTCGAAGTGCCCGCGGAGGCGCTCGAACAGCTCGTCGGAGACGTCCACGGGCGTGCGCGACATGCCCACGGCGAGATCGAGCGCGAGCTTCTCCTCCTCGGAGAACAGGTCGCTGTCGCCGTAGGCGGGCAGCGCGCGCAGCTGCTCCTCGCTCACGCCCTCGTTGCCGGAGATCATCGACCCGATGTCCATGCAGAACTCGCAGCCGGCGAGCGCCGCCGCCTTCGTCGACGCGAGCACCTTCAGGCGCTTCGGCAGGCGGTCCGACTTCTCGGTCGCGTACTCGAGGCCGGCGTAGCCGGACAGGATCCGCGGGTGGTGGGCGAACAGGCGGAGCGGCTCCGTGACCGCCCCGAACTCGCGCTTCGAGTAGCGGTAGGCGGCACGCGCGAGCAGGCCGGCGCGGTCGTCGCTCACCAGCCCGATCCGGGCGCGGCCGTCGCCGGCGGGAGCCGCCGCCGGGCGCGGCGCGGGGCGCCTCAGCGCGAGGCCGAGGACCGAGAGGCCCCCCACCACCGTGCCCGCGAGCGTGACCGTGTTCACGACGGCGTCGGCCGTGGAGTACGGCTCGAGGTTGAACACGTGCCAGACGAAGTGCGGCACGGCGTAGAGGAGCCAGGCGACCGATGCGGCGATGACGGTGCCGCGGCGCAGGCTGAAGGCCGCGAAGGCCAGCAGGACGCCGAGGGCGATGAAGAGCGAGCCCACGTCGCGAACGAGGTGCTCGTCGTACGGGCCGAGCGCGTTCACCCACCCGTCGGTGCCGGCCGGGAAGTCGTCGTAGAAGGAACGCGGGAAGAACAGCGCCCAGACGCCCACGAGCGCCTGCGGCACGCCCAGCGCGAGCAGCAGCACGCGCGTCAGTCCGCGATGAGTCGTCAGGTGGTCGCCGTTGCTCATGTCCGGGCCTCCTTGGTCGCGGCCTCGCCCAGGAGGCCGTGGGTGTCGAGCAGGCGCAGGGCGGAGTCCGCCCAGGCCTCGATGTAGCGATCCTCGGCAAGGTCGCCGGGCGGCCTGCCGAACAGCGTGTCGAGCACGCGGTAGTTGATGACGGACGCGAGCAGGATCGCCGCGAGCGCGCGCACGTCCACCTCGGTGGCGCCGGCGCGCTCCGCGAGCAGCCGCAGCCGCGCCTCGGCCTGCTCGTGCCCGCGCCGGACGATCCGCTCGTGGAAGCGGTCGCGCAGCTCCGGGAAGTTGTCGCCCTCGCGCATGACGATGCGCAGCACCGCCTGGTCGCGGCCGATCTCCCTGAAGGCGATCCGGCCGAGCGTGCGCACCTCGTCGCGCGGATCGCCGAGCGGGGTGTCCAGCAGCTCCTCGAGCTCGTCGACCGCCCGGCCGCGGCGCTCGACGGCGGCCTCGAGGAGCGCCTCCTTGCTCTCGAAGTGCTTGTAGAGGGCGCCGCGCCGCGGCACCAGCCCCGCGGCCGCCTCGATCTCGCCCACCGACGTCGCGCGGAAGCCCTGACGCCCGAAGAGGTCGACGGCGGCGTCGAGGATGCGCTCGCGGGTGGGGGCGGGCCGTCTGGTAATCAAACGATTACCAATCTAGCGCCGCGCGGGCCTTGACGCAAGCGCTCGCGCAGGTTGTCGGCCGGGCGGGGCGGGCGCGGCGCTACCTGCCGCGCCAGACCGGCTTGCGCTTCTCCGCGAACGCGCGCACGCCCTCGCGGAAGTCCTCCGAGCGGAAGCACGACTCGCGCAGCTCGATCAGCTCGCGCTCGAGCTCCTCGGGGAGGCGCGGGTCGCGCAGCGCGCGCAGCACCCGCTTGTTGCCCGCGAGCGACAGCGGGGCATTGCCCGCGATCTCGGTGGCGATCTCGAGGACGCGCTCCTCGAGCCGCTCCGGCTCGACGACCTCGTTGACGAGGCCCCAGCCCTCGGCGCGCTCGGCCGTCACGGCGTGGCCGGTGAAGAACAGCTCCGCGGTGCGCGCCACGCCGCAGACCTCCACGAAGCGCCGCAGGCCCGTGTGCGAGTAGATCAGGCCGAGCTTGGCGGGCGGCATCGAGACCTTCAGGCCGGCCGCGGCCACGCGCAGGTCGCACGTGAGCGCCAGCTCGAGGCCGCCCCCGATCGCGTGCCCGTTGAGCTGCGCGACGATCGGGTACGGGTACGCGTCGAGCGCCTCGATCGCCTCGTGGAACGGGTGCGCCACGAGCTTCTCGGCCGCCTCCTCGAACCTCTGGCCCTCGAGGTTGCCGATGTCGTAGCCCGACGAGAAGATCTCGCCGCTCCCGCGGATCACGAGGCAGCGCGCCTCGAGCGAGCGCGCGGCACCGGCGAGCGCGTCGAGCAGCTCGTGGTCGAGCGCACCGCGCCGCTCCGGGTTCGCGATCGTCAGCCGGGCGATCGCCTCGCCCGGCTCGTCCAGCAGCAGCTTCCCGGAGGCGAGCTCCGTCACTCGAGGACTACGAGGGTGTCGCCCTCGGACACGGACTGCCCCTCGGCGCAGACGATCTCCTTCACGACGCCGTCGTCCTCGGCCTCCACCGGCATCTCCATCTTCATCGACTCGAGGATCACGAGCGTGTCTCCCTCCTCGACCTCCTGGCCGAGCCGGCACTCGATCTTCCAGACCGTCCCGGTGATGTGGGCCTCGACGTCGGGCAAGGTGGATCCTCCTGGTCGGCTTCGCGCGGGTCGCGGCACGATAGTCGTTGGCTTAGCCATAAGGTCCGCGGGCGTGATCCTCGCGATCGACCAGGGGACGACGGGCACCACCTGCATCGTCTTCGACGAGGAGGGCAGGCCGGCGGGCCGCGCCTACCGCGAGTTCGAGCAGCACTTCCCGCGGCCCGGGTGGGTCGAGCACGACGCGGCCGAGATCTGGGACGTCACGCGCGCGGTCGCGCGCGAGGCCGTGGACGCCGCCGGCTCGCCGCAGCTCGCGGGCATCGGGATAACGAACCAGCGCGAGACCGTGGTGGCCTGGGACCCCCGCACCGGCGAGCCGCTCCACCGCGCGATCGTGTGGCAGGACCGGCGCACGGCGGCACGCTGCGACGAGCTGCGCGCGGCCGGCCACGAGCCGCTCGTCCGCGAGCGGACCGGGCTCGTGCTCGACCCGTACTTCTCCGGCACCAAGATCGAGTGGCTGCGCCGCGAGGGCGGCGTGCCCGACGGCGCCGTGTTCGGCACGATCGACTCGTGGCTCGTGTTCAAGCTCACGGGCCGGCACGTGACGGACCTGTCGAACGCCTCGCGCACCATGCTGTTCGACATCCGCCGGCTCGAGTGGGACGCGGAGCTGTGCGACCTGCTCGGCGTGGACCCCGCCGTCCTGCCGGAGCCGCTTCCGAGCGCCGGCGTGTTCGGCGAGACGACCGAGCTCGGCGGCTCGGTCCCGGTCGCCGGCATCGCGGGCGATCAGCAGGCGGCGCTCTACGGCCAGGCCTGCCATACGCCCGGCCTCGGCAAGAACACGTACGGCACGGGCAGCTTCGTGCTCGTGAACGCGGGCGCCGAGGCGCCGCCGCCGGTGGAGGGCCTCCTCAGCACGGTCGCCTGGGGCGTGGAGGGACGCGTGGACTACGCGGCCGAGGCGGCCATCTTCGTGACCGGCGCCGCGGTCCAGTGGCTGCGCGACGCCCTGGGCGTGATCGGCGAGGCCGCGGAGACCGAGGCGCTCGCGCGCTCGCTCGACGGCAACGACGGCGTCTACCTCGTCCCGGCGTTCACGGGCCTGGGCTCGCCGCACTGGGACCCGTACGCGCGCGGGACGATCGTGGGCCTGACGCGCGGCACCGGCACCGCCCACCTGGCGCGTGCCGCGCTCGAGTCGATCGGCTACCAGACGGTGGACGCGGTGCGCGCGATGGAGTCGGCCGCAGGCCTGCGGCTGAAGGAGCTGAGGGCCGACGGCGGGGCCGTTCAGAACGCGTGGCTCATGCAGTTCCAGGCGGACGTGCTCGGCGTGCCCGTGGTCGTGCCGGAGGTCTCCGAGACCACGGCGCTCGGCGCCGCGTACCTGGCGGGCGTGGCGACCGGCGCGTGGAGTGAGGAGGACGTGCGCTCGATGTGGCGCGAGGCGGCGCGCCACGAGCCGGCGATGCCCGCGGACGAGCGCGACGAGCTGCTCGCGGGGTGGCACCGGGCGCTCGACCGCTCGCGCGCGTGGGCGCGCGACGCGTAACGAACTCGTCCGCCCCGGGTAGGGAGCCTTCAGGTGAAGCCGCAGGTCTACAAGGATCCGCGTCCCTCCGAGCACTTCACGCGCTTCCACGACCGCGTGCGGAACCAGCGCCCGGACTGGATGTACGAGGTGGTGCGGCTCGTGCTCACGCCCTACCTGCTGTTCTTCTACCGCGCGCGCTGCATCGACTCCGACAAGGTGCCGGCGCAGGGCCCGGCGATCATCGCGCCGAACCACTTCTCGTTCCTGGACCACTTCTTCGTCGCGGTCTACCTGCGCCGCAAGGTCCACTTCATGGCGAAGTCGCAGCTCTTCCAGCCCCCGCTCCAGTTCGTCTACACGCACGGCGGCGTGTTCCCGGTCCAGCGCGGGAAGCGCGACGAGGAGGCCTTCAAGACCGCCGACGCGATCCTCAAGCGCGGCGGGCTGATCGTCATGTACATCGAGGGCGGCCGCTCCCGGACCGGCGACCTCGGCGAGCCGCGCCCCGGCATCGGCCGCCTCGCGCTCGAGCACGGCGTGCCGATCGTCCCGACGGCGATCGCCGGCACGGAGCGCGTCCGCAACTGGCGGCGGCTCCAGTTTCCGAAGGTCACCGTCCAGTTCGGCGACCCGGTCCGCTTCGAGCAGGTCGAGTCACCGACCCGCGAGCAGTCGCAGGCCGCCTCCGAGGTCGTGTTCGAGGACGTGCGGGCGATGCACTCGCGCCTGCGCAACGAGGGCCGCAGGCGCGTGGTTCGCGCGGCCCGCGCAGCACGCCGCGCGGCCGGGGCCGCGGCGCGCCGGCCCTCGCGCGCCTAGGCGTACTCGGGCTCGAGCGCTCGCCAGGCGGCGAAGTCGTGCCCCGGGATGACGAGCGCGCCCGGGTGCTCGCGCTCGTACAGCTGGATCTCGCGAAGCGAGCGCCGGAAGCGGTGCTCGTCCTCCATGCGGTAGGGCAGCGCCGTCTCGTCGATCGTCCTGCGCGTGTAGGCGGCGTCGCCCGTGAGCAGCGCCTCGCGGTCGCGCAGGCGCAGGATCACGGA
This sequence comes from Thermoleophilaceae bacterium, assembly GCA_016929195.1. Classification (GTDB taxonomy): domain Bacteria; phylum Actinomycetota; class Thermoleophilia; order Solirubrobacterales; family Thermoleophilaceae; genus JACVRW01. Next base: position 21,110 of record JAFGJG010000175.1, on the reverse strand, counting down.
GAGGTGCCCGGCCGTGTGGCCCGGGGTCGACACCACCCTGACGCTGCCGTCTCCGAACAGGTCGAGCGAGCGGCCGAAGGTTGCGTACGAGTCCGCCTCGGCCGACTCGAAGTCGACCGTGCGCCAGTCGAACGCGTGGTCGAACTGGCGGCCCCAGTAGCCCTGCATCCGGCCGCCCGAGCCGGCCGCAGCCCACTCCGCCGCGGAGACGACGAACGTCGACTCCGGGTACTCCGCGATGCCGCTCGCGTGGTCCGAGTGGAGGTGCGTCATCACGACGGTCCCGATCTCCGCGGGCTCGACGCCGAGCTCGCGGAGCTGCGCCGAGACGACCTGCTCCGGCTCGACCCTCACGTCCTTGATGACGCGCCCGGCGATCCGGCCGAACGCCTCGTGCGGCGCGACCACGATGGAGGGATGGAAGCCGGTGTCCACCAGCAGCCTCCCGGCGCCCGGGTGCTCCACGAGGAACGCCACCACCGGCACCTCGGTCCACGCGGCGCCGATCCCGAGCGCCCGCAGCCCGGCGAGCCGTCCCCGCTCGCGGTGCAGCGACGGCTCGGGTGAGGTGAAGCGCCCGCAGAGGAGCGGCCGCAGCCGGACGGTGGCGTCCGGCCGTCCGCCCGGCAGAGGCAGGGACGCCGGCCGTGGCTCCGCGGCGGTCGCCATCGCGCTCACCATATCCGGCGACCTGCGGTTGCCCCTGGCGCAGGGCCGGCGGATCGCTTAGGTTAGGCCCGCCTTGCCCGCCCGCCGCCTCCTCGTCGTCCTCACGGCCGTGCTCGCCCTCGGCGTGCCCGCGAGCGCATCGGCCGGCGGGTGGTCGTCACCGCCGCCCGGCGTGGACCTCACGAATGCGGACCGCTGCGACTTCCTCGATCCGGCGCAGTGCCTGTTCCCGTGGCCGAACGACTACTTCACCGTTCCGGACCGCCACAGCGACACGGGACGGCGGATCAACTTCCAGGCGGCCTCGATGCCGGCGAACAAGGACGGCGTGATCATCGACCCGGCGGAGTGGAACCGGTCCGACGGCTTCAGCCCGGGCAACATGATCCTCACGAAGGTGCCCGGCTTCGACACGCCCGCGGCCTTCCAGAGGACCGGCGCCGTGCCGGTCACCGACATCGGCCGCACGTACGACCGCAGGCAGCCGATCGTCGTGATCAACACGCGCACGAAGCGGCGCCACCTGATCTGGTCGGAGCTCGACGCGAACCCGACGAACCCGGCGGACGTGAACCTCATCATCCGCCCGGCCGTCAACTTCGACGAGAGCACGCGCTACATCGTCGCGCTGCGCAACCTGAAGGACGCGAACGGCAACACGATCCCCGCGTCCGCCGCGTTCAGGCTCTATCGCGACGGCAGGCGCACGCACAACGCGACGATCGAGCGCCGCCGCCCGCACATGGAGTCGATCTTCCGGACGCTCTGGAGGGCCGGGATCGCGCGGCACGACCTCTACCTGGCGTGGGACTTCACCGTCGCCTCGGAGCGCAACAACAGCCAGCGCGCGCTCGCGATCCGCAACGACGCGTTCCGGCAGCTGGGCGACCACGACCTCCGCGACCTGAAGGTCCGCGGCAGCGCCCCGCAGTACACGGTCACGAGCACGACGAACTTCCAGCCGTGCGGCACGGACGGCTGCGGGCCGGGCGAGGACGCCGAGCTGGCCCGCCGCGTCGAGGGAACGATCAAGGTGCCGTGCTACCTCGACAAGGCCGGCTGTCCTCCGGGCTCGCGCTTCAACTTCGCGCACCCGTGGGACCGCACTCCCACTCAGATCCCGGGCAACACGGTGGACGTGCGCTTCATCTGCAACATCCCCTGGGCCGCGGTCGACGGTCCCGGCGTCAGGCCGGCGCGGCCGTCGCTCTACGGCCACGGGCTGCTCGGCAACCCCGACGAGGTGAACTCCGGCAACGTCCAGGCGATGTCGGCTGAGCACAACTTCATGTTCTGCGCCACGCCCTGGGCGGGGATGGCGCAGGAGGACATCGCTAACGCGATCGCGACGCTCCAGAGCTTCGGCAACTTCCCGACGCTCACCGACCGCCTCCAGCAGGGCTTCCTGAGCTTCATGTACCTCGGCCGCCTCATGATCCACCCGGACGGCTTCGGCAGGAACGCGGCCTTCCAGGACGAGGGCCGCAGCGTCATCGATGCGCGCCGCCTCTTCTACGACGGCAACAGCCAGGGCGGCATCTTCGGCGGCGCGCTGACCGCGCTCGCCCCCGACTACACGCGCGCCGTGCTCGGCGTGCCGGCGATGAACTACTCGACGCTGCTCCGCAGGAGCGTGGACTTCGACGCGTACTCGGCGTTCCTCGGGCCGGCCTACCCGAGCCTCTCGCAGCGGCCGCTGATCCTGTCGCTCGTGCAGATGCTCTGGGACCGCAGCGATCCGAACGGCTACGCGCACCACATCACCGACGATCCGCTGCCCGGCACGCCGTCGCACAAGGTGCTCATGCACGTCGCGCTCGGCGACCACCAGGTGGCCAACGTGGCCGCCGAGGTCGAGGCGCGCACGATCGGGGCGCGACTGCGCACGCCGGCGGTCGACGCGGGCCGGAGCTTCGACAGGGTGCCCTTCTACGGCATCAGGCCGATCCGCTGGTTCCCGTTCGACGGCTCCGCGTTCGTGATGTGGGACGCCGGGCCCACGCGCACCGACGCGGCGGGCAACGTGATCGGCAACCCGCCCCCGCCGATCACGAACACACCGCCACGCGAGGGCAGGGACCCGCACTCCTCGCCGCGCAGCGACGTGAACGCGCGCGTGCAGAAGTCCGAGTTCCTGAAGATCGACGGCCGCGTCGTGGACGTCTGCGGCAGCCGGCCCTGCTACGACGCGGGGTGGACCGGGCCGTAGTTACGATGATCGCGTGGCTCGCGCGATCGTCGTCGGAGTCGTAGGCGACTCAGGCGCAGGGAAGACGACCGTCACGCGCGGGCTCGCGCGCGTCCTCGGCGAGGGCAGGGTCGCCTACCTGTCGGCCGACGACTACCACCGCTACGACCGCCGCCAGCGCGCCGAGCTCGACCTCACCCCGCTTCACCCGCGGGCGAACTATCTCGACGTCCTGACCCAGCACCTGGCCCACCTGCGCGACGGCGAGCCGGTGCTCAAGCCCGTCTACAGCCACCGCGACGGCGGCTTCCACCCGCCCGAGTACCTGCGCCCCGCCCCGTTCCTGGTGGTGGAGGGGCTGCTCAACCTCCACACGGAGGCGCTGCGGAACGTCCACGACGTGCGCGTGATGCTCGCCCCGCCCGAGGCGCTCAGGCGGGCGTGGAAGGTCAAGCGCGACTGCACCCGGCGCGGCTACACGACGAGCCAGGTGCTGGCGGAGCTCGACCGGCGCCAGGGCGACGCCGAGACGTTCGTGCAGCCCCAGCGGGCGCACGCGGACCTAGTCGTGTCGTTCGTGCCGAACAGCCTCGAGGACCCCACCCGGCTAGACGCCGACCTCATCCTCCGCGACACGCTGCCGCACCCCGACCTGTCGCCGCTGCTCGCCGGCCAGGGCCCCGGCCCGGCGCTGATCAAGCGCGAGCGCGAGTGGCTGCTGCGGATCCCCGGCGACCTCGACCCGGAGCACGCGATGGCGCTCGAGGAGGCCGTGTGGGAGCGGATGAGCTTCGCGAAGCACCTGCGCACCAGCCGGCTGGGCGAGTTCACGGTGGGCACGGACCTGCTGCGCTCCGACTCGCTGGCGCTCGTGCAGCTTCTGATCCTGTACCACGCGGTCACGGCCAGAGCGGCGTTCGCCGCCGGCGTGCCTGCGCGGACGGGCACGGCGCCGCGCACGGGCGCCGACTCCGCGATGCATTTAGACTGACCTCTATAGGTCGGTCCTGACGCATGGCTGTGACTCTTACTCAGCTGACGGCTTTCCTCACGGTCGTCCGGCGCGGCTCGGTGACCGCCGCGGCGGAGGAGCTCGTGGTCACCCAGCCGTCCGTGTCCGCCGCGGTCTCGGCGCTCGAGCGCGAGCTGGGCGTGGAGCTGACCGAGCGCTCGGGCCGCGCGCTGCGGCCGACGGCGGCCGGTGCCGCCTACGTCCCCTACGCGACCGACGTCCTCGGCCTGCTTGCCAAGGGCGCCCGCGCGGCGCGCGAGGCGGCCGAGCAGGAGCCGCGCACGCTGCGGCTCAGTGCCGTCACCACGGCGGGCGAGTACCTGGTGCCGCAGCTGATCCAGGCGTTCAGGGAGCAGCGGCCGGAGCTGGAGGTGAGCCTCGACGTGGGCAACCGCGAGCGCGTCTTCGCGCGGGTGCTCGACCACACCGTCGACGTGGCCGTCACGGGCAGGGTGCCGGACGACGGCCGGCTCGTCGGCGTCGACTTCGCGGACAACGAGTTCGTCCTCGTCACCGCACCCGGGGATCCGCTCGCGAAGCGGCGCTGGGTGGCCGTGGAGGAGCTGGCGGCCCGCCCATGGCTGCTGCGCGAGCAGGGCTCCGGAACCCGCGCTCTCTGCGAGGAGTTCCTCGCGAGTCGCGGCATCGGGCCGAAGCTGCTCACGCTCGGCTCGAACGGGGCGATCAAGCAGGCGGCCCGCGCCGGGCTCGGCCTGGCGCTTCAGTCCCGTGCCGCGGTCGAGCTCGAGCTCGAGCTGGGGCTGCTGGCGACCGTCTCACCGCGCGGCGGCCTGCCGGCCCGCCGCTGGTACGTCGTCCGCCCGGCCACCGGGCCCGAGCGGGAGGACGTGCTGGCGTTCATGGCGTTCTGCCGCTCGCCCGCCGCCCGGCGCGCGCTCGCCGGCTGACAGCACGTCGTCGAGCCCCTCGAGAACGCGGTCGGCGGTCTCGATCGAGGCGTTGCGCCCCATCAGCCCGATCCGCCAGATCGGCGGCGCGTCGGGGCCGAGCCCGCCTCCGATCTCGATGCCGTGCTCGTGGAGGAGCCTGGTCTGCACGGCCTTCCCGTCCACCCCGTCGGGAACGCGCACGGCCGTCAGCGGCGCGAGCCGATGGCCGGGCTCGGCGAGCAGCTCGAAGCCGCGCCCCACGAGCTCGCGCTGGAGGTGTCCCCCGGCCGCGTCATGCCTGAGCCAGCGCCTCACGAGGCCCTCGTCGAGCACACCCCTGAGCGCTTGGTGCAGCGCGTAGATGTTCAGGATCGGGGCGGTGTGGTGGTAGGTGACCGGCCGGTCGACCCAGTAGCGCTCCAGCAGCAGCAGGTCGAACGAGAACGGCACCGGGGTGCGGCGCTCCCGCATGCGCTCGAGCGCCGCCTCCGAGACCGCCACGGGCGACATCCCCGGCGGCGCCGCCAGGCACTTCTGAGTGCAGGAGTAGGCGTAGTCCACTCCCCAGCTGCCGACCTCCAGCCGCACTCCGCCCAGGGAGGTCACGCAGTCCGCCATCAGCAGCGTCTCGCGGTCGCGCAGCTCGACGACCAGGTCCTCGAGCGGATGCTCGACGCCGGTGGAGGTCTCGGCGTGGACCACCGCGAGCAGGCGTGCGTCCGGGTGGGCGTCCAGGGCATCGAGGATGCGCTCGTTCGGCACGGCCTCGCCGAGCTCGGCGGCCACCTCCACCACCTCCGCTCCGTAGCGGCGGGCGATCTCGGCGATCCGGCGGCCGAAGAACCCCGACTGGGCGACCACGGCCGTGTCGCCCGGCTCGAGCAGGTTCGCGATCCCCGCCTCCATGCCGGCGGTGCCGGTGCAGTGGAGCGGGAGCACGAGCCCGCGGGGCATCCCGTAGACGCGCCGCAGCATCTCCACGACCTCGTCGAGGATCTCGTGGAGCTCGGGGTCGAGGTGCCCGAGCATGGGCCGGCTCATGGCTTCGAGCACGGACGGCTCCGGGTTGCTTGGGCCGGGTCCGCAGAGCAGGCGCTCTGACGGCTGGAGTGCGGGCAGCGCGAGCATGGCATGAGACTGCCGTCGATGAAGTTCGAGCGCAACCTAAGACTTTCGCGATCAACCACGAGCAATCTCTATGTATTGATCGCGCCCACGGACTTAGACAAATGTGTCTATTCGAGCTTGCGGGCCGGGCCGTCCGCGGCTCTACTGATCGCGTGAGCTCGAGCCGAACGCGACTGCACAGAAGCGAGCTGGCGGTGCCCGGGAGCAACGAGCGGATGCTCGAGAAGGCACCGGGTCTCGGCGCCGACGTGGTGATGCTCGACCTGGAGGACGCGGTCGCGCCCGAGGACAAGGAGCGCGCCCGGGCCAACCTGATCGCCGCGCTGCGCGAGCAGGACTGGCGCCGCTGCTCCGTGTCCGTGCGCATCAACGGCCTTGACACGCACTGGTGCTACCGCGACGTGGTCGACGTGGTTGAGCAGGCCGGCGAGTGGGTCGACACGATCGTGATCCCGAAGGTCAGCGGCCCCGGCGACGTGCACCTGGTGGCCACGCTGCTCTCGCAGATCGAGGAGGCCAGGGGGCTTCAGGCCCGCATCGGCATCGCCGTGCTGATCGAGACCGCCGTGGGGATGGTGAACGTCGACGCGATCGCCGGCTCCTGCCCGGAGCGGATGGAGGCGATGATCTTCGGCGTGGCCGACTACGCGGCCTCGATCCAGAGCCACACGGCCTCGATCGGCGGCGTCGACCTCAACTACTCCGTGCTGACCGACCCGGGCGAGGACGAGTCGCGCGAACGGCACTGGGGCGACCAGTGGCACTACCCGCTGGCGCGCATCGCCGTCACCTGCCGCGCCCACGGGCTGCGCCCGATCGACGGCCCGTACGGCGACTTCACGGATCCCGAGGGGTACGTCGCGGCGGCGCGCCGCTCGGCGGTGCTCGGGTACGAGGGCAAGTGGGCGATTCACCCGTCGCAGGTCCCGCTCGCGAACGACGTGTTCACGCCCGACCCGCGTCTCGTGGAGCGCACGCGCCGGATCATCGCGGCGATGAGGGATGCCGCCACCGAGGGCAAGGGCGCGGTGTCGCTCGACGGCCGGCTGATCGACGCCGCGTCGATCCGGATGGCGGAGAACCTGCTCGCGAAGCTCGAGCAGATCGAGGCGCGCGAGGCCGGTGCCGGGCTCGCGGCGGTGGACACGGCCTCCTGACACTGGAAGACTGCGCCCGATGGGGTGTCTGGTCGCCCTCCTGGCGCTGCTCTCGCCCAGGCTCGCGCTGTTCGCGATCTGGCTGTTCGACGACCTCCTGAGCCGCGCCTACGACAGCTGGATCGTCCCGCTGCTCGGGTTCTTCCTGCTCCCCTGGGCGACGCTCGCGTACGCCGTCATGTGGACCGCCGGCACGAACCGGGTCAGCGGCTTCGAATGGCTGATCGTGATCCTGGCGTTCGTCGTCGACCTCGGGTCCTACGCGAGCGGCGGCCGCGCCCGCAGCTAGCCCGTCTCGGCCAGCACCCACTCCCAGTACCCGACCCACGAGCGCTCGGCGCGGATGCCCGCCTCGAGCGCGAGCCAGGGGCCGCGCGGGCCGGCCCCGGTGTCGCGCTCGCGCAGGGCCTCGTACTCGGCGAGCTTCTCGCGGTGCGCCTCGATCTGGGCGGGGGCGAGCCTCTCGGGCGCCGAGCCGAAGAAGAGCTGAAGCAGGCCCAGGTCGCGCAGCTCCGAGACCGAGCCCGTGGGTGCGCGGCGCCACTCCTCCATGGCCTCGCGACCCGCGTCGGTGATCTCGTAGAGCTTGCGGCGCCGGCCCTCCTCCTCGCGCTCCTCGGTCACGTAGCCGGCGGCGGCCAGGCGCGCCGGCTCCGTGTAGAGCTGCGCGTGCTGGAGCATCCAGAAGTTCCCGACGGACTCGGCCACGAGCCGCTTGAGGTCGTACGGCGAGCTCCGGCCGGCGAACTCGAGCAGCCCGAGCACGATGTACGAGGTGGGCGTGAGCCGGGGCTCTTGCATTAGTCCAGAATAGACGGTATGTTCTCGACCATGGCTACCGCACTCTCGCAGGTCCCCGCGACCGATCCGGCGCTCGGCTTCCAGAGCCAGGAGGAGGAGATCGCCGTCGAGCGCCTCCCGGTGGAGGGCCGGGTGCCCGCCTGGCTGACCGGCTCGCTCGTGCGCGTGACCCCCGCCAAGCTCGAGGTCGGCGACCGCCGGCTCGGCCACTGGTTCGACGGGCTCGCGGCGCTCAACCGCTTCGGCTTCCACGACGGCGCCGTCTCCTACCGGAGCCGCTTCCTCGACACCGAGGCCTACCGGAAGGCTCGCCGCGGGGAGGGCGTGACCGGCTTCGGCACCGACCCGTGCCGCTCCATCTTCCAGCGCGTGCAGTCGATCTTCTCCCCGGAGCTGACCGACAACGCGAACGTGAACCTGGTCCGGATCGGCGAGCGCCACATCGCGATGACCGAGACGCCGCTGCCGATCGAGTTCGACGAGGAGACGCTCGCGACCGTCGGCCCCCTGCGGTTCGCCGACAAGGACGGCGGACAGGTCACGACCGCGCACCCCCACCACGACCGCGCGCGGGACGAGCTCGTGAACTACTCGGTCAGGTTCTCGGGCAAGAGCGAGTACCGCCTCTGGGGCCTGCCGGCCGGCTCGAGCTCGCGGCGCCGGATCGCCTCGCTGAAGGTCGACCGGCCAGCGTACATGCACGCCTTCGGCATGAGCGAGCGCTACCTGATCCTCGCCGAGTACCCGCTCCGCGTGAACCCGCTCGCGCTCGCCTTCTCGGGCCGCGCGTTCATCAAGAACTACCGCTGGCAGCCGGGGGAGGCCACGCGCTTCCAGGTGATCGACCGCGAGACCGGAGCGCTCCGCGGCACCTACGAGACGGACGGCTTCTTCTGCTTCCACCACGTCAACGCGTTCGAGCGCGGCGGCGAGCTGGTGGTCGACCTTGTCGCGTTCGAGGACGCGTCGATCATCGATTCGCTCTACCTCGACGAGCGCGGCCCGGTGGCGACGCTTCCGCCGAGCGAGCTGCGCCGCTACACGATCGGCCTCGACTCGGGCGTCGTGCGGCACGAGCCGCTGGCCGAGGGCACCGTGGAGCTGCCGCGCATCGACTACGGCCGCCGCAACACGCGCGACTACCGGTTCGCGTACTTCGCGGGCGCGGCCGGACAGGGTTGGCTGAATCGGCTCGTGAAGGTGGACACGGACCGCGGTGAGGTCGCCTCGTGGAGCGAGCCGGGCTGCTTCCCCGGCGAGCCGATCTTCGTGCGCGCCCCGGGCGAGGACGCGGAGGATGCCGGCGCGATCCTGTCGGTCGTCCTCGACACTCGGGCGGGCCGCTCGTTCCTGCTCGTCCTCGACGCCGGCTCGTTCGACGAGCTCGCGCGCGCCGAGGCTCCGCACCACATCCCGTTCGGCTTCCACGGCCAGTACCTGCGATGAGCGCGCCGGACCTGCTCGCCTCCGACGCCGAGCGCGATGCCGCCGCCGAGCGGCTGCGGCGCGCGGGCGGCGAGGGGCGGCTGGCGCCGGAGGAGCTGGAGGAGCGCCTCGGCGTGGCCCTGTCGGCGCGGACGCGCGGCGAGCTCGACGCGGTGGTCGGCGACCTACCCGCGACCCGGCGGGGCCGCCGGCGCTCCGCTCGGCGGCCCGACCTGCCCGTCTACCTCGCCGTGTCGCTGCTCCTCGTGGCGATCTGGGCCCTCACCGGGATGGGGTACTTCTGGCCGGTCTGGCCGATCCTCGGCTGGGGCATCTCCTTCGTCATGCCTCACGGCGTGCGCGCCTGCCGCCGCGGGCACCGCCTGCACGCCTGACGCCGCCCGCCCGGTAAAACTGCGCCCATGGCGCAGGACGGGAACGCCGCCCCGACCGGCGCCGAGCTGGCGCGCTCCACGCGCCCTCGTCTGATCGCGGCCGTGGCCGGGTCGAACATGATCGGCGGCCTCACGGCGTTCGCGTTCGGGGTGATCTCGCCGTTCCCGGCACAGCCCGACAACGAGACCGGCCTGCTGCTGCTGAACCTCGCGGTCTTCCTGATCCTCGGCCCCGCGGCGATCTGGCTCGGGTTCACCTGGGCGCGGCGCGCGGTAGCCGACCCGATTGAGCGCTGGCTCCTCGCCGAGCGGCCGCCCACGGAGGAGGAGCGCGACCTGGTCCTGCGCCAGCCGATCCTCGTGGCGGGCATCTCGGTGAACCTCTGGGGGCTCGCCGCGCTCGCCTTCACGGCCGTCAACGCGACGGAGTCGGCCGAGCTGGCCGCCAGCGCGGGCGTGGTGGCCCTGCTGGGCGGCGTCACGAGCTCCACCGTGGCCTACCTGCTCGTTGAGCGGATCTCGCGGCCGCTCGTGGCACGCGCGCTCGCCGACGGTGCGCCGGTGAAGCCGGTGGCGCCGGGGGTGGCCCTGCGGCTGATGATGACCTGGACGCTCGTGACCGGCGTGCCGCTGCTCGGGATCGCGGCGATCGCGATCGCCGACCTCTCGGGCGTCCACCTGGACACCACAACGGCCGTGGCGATCCTGATGCTGGCGGCCGTGGGGCTCGTGGCCGGCTCGCTCTCGACGCTGGTCGCGGCGCGCGCCGTCGCCGACCCGGTCCGGGCCGTCAGGCGCGCGATGGGCCGCGTCGAGGAGGGCGGCTTCGAGACGCGCGTCCCCGTCGACGACGCCGGCGAGGTGGGCCAGCTCGAGGCCGGGTTCAACAGCATGGCCGCGGGGCTCGCCGAGCGCGAGCGGCTGCGGGACCTGTTCGGCCGCCACGTGGGACACGAGGTCGCCCGCGCGGCGCTGGAGGACGAGGTGCGCCTGGGCGGCGAGCTGCGCGAGGTGGCGGTCCTGTTCGTGGACGTCATCGGGTCGACCAAGCTCGCGGCGCGCAGGCCCGCCGCGGAGGTCGTGGCGCTGCTGAATGCGTTCTTCAAGCTGGTCGTGGAGTCGGTGGAGAGCCACGGCGGCTGGATCAACAAGTTCGAGGGCGACGCGGCGCTGTGCGTGTTCGGCGCGCCGGCGCCCGCGGAGGACCCGGCCGGCGACGCGCTCGCGGCGGCGCGCGACCTCAGGGACCGGCTCGCCGCGGGCCTCCCCGAGCTCGAAGCGGGCATCGGGGTGTCGGCCGGAAGGGCCGTGGCCGGCAACGTCGGAGCCGAGCACCGCTTCGAGTACACGGTCATCGGCGACCCGGTCAACGAGGCGGCGCGCCTCTGCGAGCTGGCGAAGCGGCGCCCCGAGCGGCTGCTCGCCTCGGCGGCGACCCTGCGCCGGGCACGCGACTCGGAGGGCGAGCGCTGGAGCCTCGCGGACGAGGTCACGCTGCGCGGGCGCGACGAGCCGACCCGCCTGGCGCTGCCCGTCGCGCGTTAGGGTCCGCCGCCGATGCCCTCAAAGCTCTTCGCCCCGGGCCTGCTCGACGGACAGGTCGCCCTCGTCTCGGGCGGCGGCAGCGGTCTCGGGCGCGCCGGCGCGCTCGAGCTGGCCGCGTGCGGCGCGCGGGTCGTGGTCTGCGGCCGCAGGCTGGAGCCGCTCGAGGAGACCGCGGCCGCGGCCGACGGCGGCCGCTGCGAGGCGGTGGCCTGCGACATCCGCGAGGAGGAGCAGGTGAGCGCGCTCGTGGACGGCGTTCTGGAGCGCCACGGGCGGATCGACGTGCTCGTGAACAACGCCGGCGGCCAGTACCTCACCCCGGCCGAGGACATCACGCCGAAGGGGTTCCGCACCGTCATCGGGCTGAACGTCGAGGGAACCTGGCTGATGACCCACACGGTGGCGACGCGGGCGATGATCCCGGAGGAGCGGGGCGGCAAGATCGTGAACGTCACCCTCTCGCCGCACAACGGCCTTCCCGGGATGGCGCACTCCTCGGCAGCGCGCGCAGCCGTCGAGAACCTCACGCGTGTGCTGTCGATCGAGTGGGCGCGCTTCGGCATCCGCCTGACGGCCCTCGCGGCCGGGCACTTCGCCACCGAGACGCTGATGACGAAGTACCCGAAGCCGGTGGTCGAGGGCGTGGCCGGGACCGTCCCGCTGGGCCGGCTCGGCACGCCCGAGGAGTTCGCCTGGCTCGTGGCGTACCTCGCCTCCCCCGCGGGCGACTACTTCTCGGGCGCCGTCCTCACCCTTGACGGCGCCCGCGACAACTGGTTCGGCCCGTGGCCGCCGGCCCGGCTGACCGACGAGTCGGGCAAGCCGTTGGCCGAGGAGCGCCGGACCGACTAGCGCGGCCGGCCGGGTGCCGCGGGGGTCCTAGATGTACATGCCGCCGAACTGACCGCCGGTCACGTTCAGCACCTGGCCGTGCACGTAGTTCGACCAGGGGGAGCAGAGGAAGAACACGGGGCCGGCGGCCTCCTCGGGGCTGGCGGCGCGCCCGAGCGGGATGATCATCGCGGCCATCTGGCGCATCTGCTCGGGGATGCCGAGCTGGATCTCCTCGCCGTCCTTGGTCATCGTGTTGCCGGACTCCTTGGCGGCCGTGAGGCGCGTCTCCACGAAGCCGAACGCGACGGCGTTCACGTTGATCTTGAACTGGCCCCACTCCTTGGCCAGCGTCTTGGTCAGGCCGACCACGCCGGCCTTTGCGGCGGAGTAGTTGACCTGCCCGGCGTTGCCCATCGTGCCGGAGATGGAGCTGATGTTGACGATCTTGCGGAAGACCTCGCGGCCCTCGTCGCGCTCCTGCTTGGCGGGGTCGCGAAGGTGAGGGGCGGCTGCGCGGATCACACGGAACGGGACGATCGTGTGGATGTCCAGCATCGCCTGGAACTCCTCGTCGGTCATACGGTGGGCCACCGCGTCGCGCGTGTAGCCGGCGTTGTTGACGATGATGTCGAGCTGCCCGAACTCGTCCACGGCCTTCTTGACGAGCTCGTCGGGAATCCCGGGCTTCGTCAGGTCGCCGCCGAAGACGGCGGTCTCGCCGCTGATCTCGGACGCGGCCTGCTCGGCCACGTCGGCGTCGAGGTCGTTGATGAGGACCCGCGCCCCCTGCTCGGCGAGCAGCTCGGCCGTCGCGCGGCCGATGCCGCGCGCCGATCCGGTGACGATCGCCGCCTTTCCGTCCAGTACTCCCATTCAGGCATCTCCTTTCGCCCGCAGGGGCGGGCGGATGTTCGGTGTCCGGCCCGGCATCATGACGGGCGCGGTGGTCTCGGGTGCCGCCGGTGCAGGGGAGGCCGAAGGCCGCCCTCCCGGCCGGCGACAGCGAGAGCGCCGGCCCTGGCGGAGCGCGTGGCCGAGCGGCTGGCCCGGGCCGCGCGGGGCGGCGCCCGCCTCCTCGCGCTCGTGTGCGCGGTCTGTGCGCCGCTCACCGCCGCCGTGGCTCTGGCCGCCGCCGCGCTGGCGGCGTGGAGCGCGCCGCTCCTGGGTGCCGCGCCGTGGTGGCCCTTCGCCCTCGGGGGGCTCGCGGCTGCACTCCTCGAGCCCTCGCGGACAACCTGCCAGTGGGCCTCTCGCTCGTGGCCGTGTTCGAGGCGGGCCCCTCCGCGCCGGCGTCGTCGATCGGCCTGGCCGTGGGCTCCGCGACGGCTGTTCGCACCGCTCGCCACGGCGGCGGCGGCGCTCGCGCTCTGGACGCTTGACTGAGGCCGCGAACGCGCCAGGACGCCGGCCGGCGTGATCCGCTCGGCGGCTGCGACGGAACAAGCGCAGGAACCCGATTTGGAGGGACGCACGATGCCCGACCTCATCACCGTCGAGGCGCTCGACGGGTCGCACCCGGAGGTGGACGCGGACACCCGCGCCGACTTCTTCCGCAAGGCCGCCATCGGCGGTGGGACGCTCATCGGCGGCGGCGTGCTGCTGTCGGGGCTGCCCGCCCTGGCCGAGGCGCGACCGTCGAAGCGGCAGGACGTGGAGATCCTCAACTACGCGCTGACGCTCGAGTACCTCGAAGCCGCGTTCTACACCGAGGCCGTCGCGAAGGGCGCGCTGTCCGGGGACGTGCTCGCGGCCGCGCGGGTGGTCCGCGACCACGAGACGGCGCACGTGAAGGCGATCAAGGGCGTGCTCGGGCGCAGGGCGGTCAAGCGGCCCAAGTTCGACTTCATGAACACGACCGGCGACCGGGACACGTTCCTCGCCACCGCCGTGGCGCTCGAGGACACGGGCGTGGCCGCGTATGCGGGCCAGGGCCCGCGGCTGAAGCAGGCCGCCGTGGTCAAGGCGGCGCTCTCGATCCACTCGGTCGAGGCGCGTCACGCGGCGCACTTCCGCGCGCTGGCCGGCATGGACTTCGCCCCGAAGGCGTTCGACTCGCCGAAGAGCATGAAGCAGGTCCTGAAGATCGTGAAGGGGACCGGCTTCCTGGGCTAGCCGGACGCAGGCGGCCCGACCGTGTTCCGGAGCACGCCGATGCCCTCGATCTCGAGCTCGACGACGTCGCCGGGCTCGAGCCAGCGGCCGTCGGCGTGCTCCAGGATGCACCCTCCGCCGACCGTGCCGGAGCCGATCACCTCGCCGGCGCGGAGGCCGGGCGTGTTGCGGGCGGCGGCGGCCAGGAGGTCGTCCCACGACCAGTGCATCGCGCCCGTGCGCGTGTCCGTTCGCACCTCGCCGTTGACCCGCGCGATGGCACGGAGGTCGAGATCGGCCGGCAGCTCGTCGGGCGACACCAGCTCGGGCCCGAGCGACGTGGCGAAGTCCTTGCCCTTCGCGGGGCCGAGCCCCACCGACATCTCGAGGCCCTGGAGGTCGCGGGCGGACCAGTCGTTCATGATCGTGAACCCCTCGATGCCGCCCTCGGTGCCGATCACGGCCGCCAGCTCGAGCTCGTAGTCGAGCATCGCCGTGTCGGCGGGCTTCGGGATCTCGTCGCCGTCGCGGTAGATCGCGGCCGGGTTCGAGAAGTAGAAGACGGGGATCCTGTACCAGGCCTCCGGCACCTCACCGCGCCCCGCGGCCGCGCGCGCGTCGCGCACGTGCTGCTCGAAGGCGAAGAAGTCGCGCACCGACGGCGGCTGGCGGACCTCCGGAAAGGCGCGCCTCACCGCTGCACCAACGTGGAGAGGACCACCTCGGTGACCGTGCGGTCGATGCCCTCCACGCTCCGGATGCGCTCCAGCGCAAGCTCGAGGTCGCGCGTGTCGTCGGCCATCACGTGCAGCAGGGCACTGGCCTCGCCGGCCACCGTGTGGGCCGAGACCACGCCCGGCTCCTTCTCCACCGCCTGCCGGATCGCGTCGCCCGGCATGC
The DNA here is from genome assembly GCA_016929195.1 of Thermoleophilaceae bacterium. Lineage (GTDB taxonomy): Bacteria > Actinomycetota > Thermoleophilia > Solirubrobacterales > Thermoleophilaceae > JACVRW01. The sequence goes on along the minus strand of JAFGJG010000175.1, from coordinate 6,075 downwards.
GTCCGGCGCAGTACAGGTCCACGAAGGCCTCCGTATGCCAGCCGAATGCGGCGGAGTCCACGATCGCGGCGTAGCCGCGGATCACGCCCTCGCGCTCGAGCCGGTCCACGCGCCGCTTGACCGCGGGCGCCGAGAGGTGGACGTGGCCGCCGATGTCCTTGAACGAGCGGCGCGCGTTCTCGCGCAGCAGCGAAACGATCTTGCGGTCGACTGCGTCCATGGGCCTCTCACTCGCACGTTCTTGCAACAAAGTGACGTTGCGAAAGCATCCAGACGGTAGAAGCATTACACAACATGGCGATCGACCAGCTGGATCCGCGCGCCCCAATCCCCGTCGACCGTGACCGGATGCCGGTCCACGGCATCGACCATCTCGAGCTGTACGTCGGGAACGCCGCGCAGGCCGCGTACTACTTCACGCACGCGTACGGGTTCACCGAGACCGCGTACTCAGGGCTCGAGACGGGTCGCCGCGACCGCGTCTCGCACGTCCTCGAGCAGGGTCGTATCCGGCTGGTGCTCACCGGCAGCCTGACCGGCGACGACGAGATCGGCGAGCACCACAAGCGCCACGGCGACGGGGTCCAGAAGATCGCCCTGAGCGTGCCGGATGCGACCGAGGCCTACCGCCACGCCATCCAGCACGGTGCTCGCGGAGTGGTGACGCCGCACGTGGTCGGCGACGAGCACGGCGAGGTGGGGCTGTCCGCCGTGGCGACCTACGGCGACACGGTCCACCTGTTCGTGGAGCGGGGCGGCTACGAGGGGGCGTTCCTGCCCGGGTTCGAGCGGCGCGGCGAGGCGCCCGGGGAGGCGCTGTTCGCCGGGATCGACCACGTGGTCGGGAACGTGGAGCTGGGCCACATGCAGGAGTGGGTGGGCTACTACGAGCGCGTCTTCGGGATGACCGAGCTCATCCACTTCTCCGACGAGGCGATCTCGACGGAGTACTCGGCGCTGATGTCCAAGGTGGTCACGGACGGCAGCGGGCGGCTGAAGTTCCCGATCAACGAGCCCGCCGAGGGCCGGCGCAAATCCCAGATCGAGGAGTACATCGACTTCTACCGCGGCGCGGGCGTGCAGCACGTGGCGATCTCGACCCGCGACATCGTCGGGACCGTCGACGCGCTGGGGGCGCGCGGCGTGGAGTTCCTCGCCATCCCCGGTGAGTACTACGACGAGGTGCCGGGCCGGATCGGCGAGATCGAGCAGGACCTCGGCGACCTCCGCCGGCTCGGCATCCTCGTCGACCGCGACGATGAGGGCTACCTGCTCCAGATCTTCACCAAGCCGCTCGGCGACCGGCCGACGGTCTTCTTCGAGATCATCGAGCGCCACGGCTCGCGCGGCTTCGGCGAGGGCAACTTCAAGGCCCTGTTCCAGGCCATCGAGCGCGAGCAGGACAGGCGGGGGAACCTGTGAGGTACGAGCGCCTCGGGGAGGTCCCGCACAAGCGTCACGTCCAGGTCCGGCGCAACGGATCGTCGTCGCCCCTGCTGACCGAGGAGGTCATGGGCTACGAGGGCTTCTCGGGCAACGAGACGATCCTCTACCACCTCCACTCGCCCTGCCGGCTGGACGCGGTCGGCGGCTTCCGGGCCCTCGAGCGCGAGGAGTGGATCCCGGACACGCACGTGCACCGGCTGGCCGACACGGTGCCGGTCGAGCCGGGCGGCGACCCGCTGAGCGGGCGGCGCCTCCTCATGTTCAACGCGGACCTCGAGGTGTCGGTCTGCAAGCCGGCCGACGCGCTCGACGGCTTCTACCGCAACGGCGAGGGCGACGAGGTGATCTACGTCCACCGCGGCGGCGGCGTGCTGAGGACCGTGTTCGGGCGGGTGCCTTTCCGCGAGCGCGACTACGTCGTGATCCCGCGCGGCACCACGCACACCTTCGAGCTGGACGGGGGCGAGCAGCACTGGATCTGCTTCCACACCCCCGGCGAGCTCGAGACGCCCAACCGCTACCGCAACCGCTACGGGCTGCTGCTCGAGCACGCGCCCTACTCGCACCGCGACTTCCACGGCCCGGCGGAGCTCGAGACCTACGACGAGGGCGGCGAGTTCGAGGTGACGGTCAGGGTCCGGGACGGGCACCAGAGCTACCTGCTCGACCGGCATCCGTTCGACGTCGTCGGCTGGGACGGATACGTGTGGCCGTACACGTTCAACGCGGACGACTTCGAGCCGCGCGCCGGCCGCTTTCACCTGCCGCCGCCCGCCCATCAGACCTTCCAGGGGCCGAACTTCGTGATCTGCACGTTCGCCCCGCGGATGCTCGACTGGGACCCGGAGGCGGTGCCGCTGCCCTACCACCACTCGAACATCCAGTCCGAGGAGGTCATGTTCTACGCGGCCGGCGACTACGCCGCGCGCAGGGGCGTGGAGGTCGGCTCGATCACGCTGCACCCCTCGGGCCTCCCGCACGGGCCGCAGCCCGGCGCCGTCGAGAAGGCGCTCGGCGCCACGCACACGGACGAGCTGGCGATCATGTGGGACACCTTCCGCCCGCTGCGGCTGACGCGGCTGTGGCGCGACCACGACAAGCCCGAGTACGCGCTTTCGTGGAACCCGGACCGCTCCCCGGCGCACGCCTGATGTTCGAGGAGGGGCAGCTCTACTCGCCGGTCACCAGTGGCGACAAGGGCGTTGTCGTGCACCTGGGCGCCGACCACCCCGGGGCGAACGACCGCGACTACCGAGCCCGGCGCAACGAGATCGCCGCGGCCGCGCTGGCCTGGAGGCCGGGCGAGCCCGCCCCGGTGATCGAGTACACGGAGCGCGAGCAGGAGGTGTGGCGGATCGTGTGCCGCGAGCTCTCCGCGAAGCACGAGCGCTACGCCTGCCGCGCGTTCCGCGACGCGGCCGCAGCGCTCGACCTGCCGCGTGACGCGATCCCCGGCCTCGACGAGGTGAGCGCCCGGCTCGAGCCGCTGACCGGCTTCCGCTACGTCCCGGCGGCGGGCCTCGTGCCGCTCGACGAGTTCTACGGGTCGCTGGCGGACCACGTGTTCCACTCGACGCAGTACGTCCGCCACTGGGCCGCGCCGCTGTACACGCCCGAGCCCGACCTGATCCACGAGGTGATCGGCCACGGCAACCTGATGGCCTCGCCCGAGTTCGCGGAGCTGAACGTGCTCGCGGGCCGGGCCGCCCGCCGCTGCGAGACGCACGACGCGCTCACGTTCCTCGCGCACGTGTTCTGGTTCACGATCGAGTTCGGCGTGCTCTGGGAGGACGGCGAGCTGCGCGCCTACGGCGCGGGCATCCTCTCGAGCTATGGCGAGATCGAGGAGTTCCGCGCGATGGAGATCCGCCCGATCGACTTCGCCGAGATGGGGACGATCGACTACGACATCACGAAGTACCAGCCGGTCCTCTACTCCGCGGGGTCCATGGGCGAGCTGATGGACTCGGTCGGCGCCTTCTTCGCCGAGTTCAGCGACGACACGCCGGAGCGGCTGAGGCGAAGCACACCCGCGGCTGCTCGATAATCGGCGCATCGCCGAGACAGAGCACACCTTCCTGTTCGCCGATCTCTCCGGCTTCACGGCGCTGACCGAGGTCCACGGGGACAAGGAGGCGGCCGACCTCGTGATGCGCTTCGCGGCCGAGGTGCGCGGGACGCTGCCCGGCTATGGCGCCGAGGAGGTCAAGACCATCGGCGATGCGGTGATGATCCGCGCCGACGAGCCCGAGCGGGCGGTCAGGCTCGCGATCGCGATCGTTCACGACCTGGGCCGCCGCCACGGGCACCCGGCGGTCCGTGCGGGCGTCCACACGGGCCCCGCCGTGGAGCGCGACGGCGACTGGTTCGGCGCGGCGGTGAACCTCGCGGCACGGGTGTCCGCCGCAGCGTCCGGCGGCGAGGTGCTCGTCACGGGCGCCACGGCAACCCGCATCGCGGGGGACCAGGGCAGCCCGCGGCTGCACCTGCGCCCGCGCGGCGCGCGCGAGCTGCGCAACGTCGCTCAGCCTGTCGAGCTGCTCGAGGCGACCTGCGACTTCACCCGCGACCTCGAGGGCCTGCCGATCGACCCGGTGTGCCGCATGGCGGTCGAGCCCGGGCACGCCGCCGGGACGCTGACCCACGACGGCATCAGCTACTGCTTCTGCTCGCTCGACTGCGCCCGCCGCTTCGCCGAGGCGCCCGGGCGATACGCGTCGTCCTGAACTTGGCGCGTGGCGATCGAGCGGGCTCGCGCACCGCGAGACCTGAATTGGGGGCCATATAGGCCCCGTACTCCGGGTTGGCGTCCGCTTCGCCGAGGCGCGCCGGCTACCAGCTGCCCGAGCTCGGGCAGGCGCCCTTGCCCGTGGGGCTGCATGTGCGCGTCGGCGGGCTGCCGCTCGACTTGCTGATCGTGTAGCTGTTGCCGGAGGCCGACCTGGCGACGATCTCGTAGCCGTTCGACGCCAGCGTGGCGAGGTTCACCTGGTCGTTCCCGGTGCCCGTCGCGATCCCGGACGCGACGACGTCCTGACTCGAATCGCAGTTCGCGTAGCTCGACGCGTTTGTGTGGCAGGACTCGAGCGCAGAGACCATGTTGCGGACATTCGACTGGGCGCTGGCGTCCTGGCCCCTGCTGCGCTGGCCGATGAACATCGGCAGGGCGATCGCGGCGAGCACCCCGATCACGATCAGGACCACGAGCACCTCGGTGAGGCTGAAGCCGCGCTCGTCCCTTGCGATGGCGATCATGTCCTGGCACATATCGGACGAAGCACGAGGATCTGAAGCCCCGAATGGAAAACGGTCAAGCCGCATCGGTGAGGGACGCGCTCGCCGCGCTCCACAGGGAGCTGCTCGCGGAGCAGCGCATCCAGGCGGAGCGGATCGGGGGGCGGATGAGCGGGAGCGAGGTGCTTCAGGCGGCCGCGGACGACCTGCGCTTCGACTGGCTCAAGGAGCTGTCCGAGCTGATCGCGGCCCTCGACCAGGCGCGCTCGGACCAGGACTCCGCCGCGACCGGCGCGCTGGTCGCGAGGGCGCGCGACCTGCTCGACCCGCCCGATCCGAAGACGCCGTTCGGGGCCCGCTATCTGCGCGCGCTTCAGGACCACCCTGGGGTGGTGCTGGCGCACCGCGACGTGGCGGCGGCCCTGGCTACGCCAGGACGTCGGCCGCCACGAGAAGCGTGAGCGCCGTGATGCTGAGCACCGCGACGGCGAGCGCCCGCCGCCGGCGCGGGCTGAGCCGCACGCGCGCCAGCTCCACGACGATCGGCATGAACGAGAGCGCGACGATGCCGAGCAGGACGGGCTCGAGGTTCGACCTCACGAGCTCGACCTGACCGAGGAAGTAGCCGAGCGTCGTCAGGCCCATCCCCCACAGCACGCCCCCGATGACGTTGAACTTGAGGAACGTCCGGTACTCCATCCGGCCGACCCCGGCCATCACCGGGGCGAAGGTGCGCACGATCGGCACGAAGCGCGCGACCACGATCGTGCGGGCGCCGTAGCGCTCGAAGTAGCTCTCCGCCATCTCCACGTGCTCGTGACGGAACAACCGGCTGTCCGGGCGCCGGAAGACCGACGGCCCGGCCCTGCGGCCGATCGCGTAGCCCACCTGGTCGCCGGCGATCGCCGCCAGCGGGATGCTCAGGAGCAGGATCCACAGCCCGGGCATCTCGTCCGCGGCCGAGAGCAGCCCGGCCGTGAACAGCAGCGAGTCGCCCGGAAGGAAGAAGCCCACCAGCAGACCCGACTCGACGAACACGATCGCGAGCAGGCCGATCGTCCCGAAGGTCTCGATCAGCAGATCCGGGTCCAGCCAGCTGGGGCCAAGAGCGATGATCCGCCGGAAGGTAGCTACAGCCCGAGCTGCTTGCCGAGGATCTCCTTCATCACCTCGTCCGTGCCGCCGCCGATCGGGCCAAGGCGCGTGTCGCGCACCGCGCGCTCGATCCCGTACTCCTTCATGTAGCCGGCGCCGCCGTGGATCTGGAGCGTGTCGTCGGCCACCTCATAGGCGGCGCGCTGGCTGAGCAGCTTTGCCTCGGTCACCTCCCGGATCGCGTCGTGGCCGTTCGCGAACAGCCAGAGCGCGTGGTAGGTGAGCGACCGCGAGGCCTCG
>JAFGJG010000174.1 GCA_016929195.1 Thermoleophilaceae bacterium | reverse complement strand
GTGATGCTGCCGAAGGGCAGGCCGCCCAAGCACGGCTGGCCGGTCGTCAGCTGGGCGCACGGCACGACCGGGATCGCCGACTCGTGTGCGCCGTCACGCGACCCCGGCGGCCCCTACACGGCCTACGCCGCCGCCCAGTTCGGCGCCTGGCTCGACAGCGGGTACGCGATCGCGTTCACGGACTACGAGGGGCTCGGCACCCCGGGCGTGCACCCCTATCTGGTCGGGCGCTCCGAGGGCCGGAGCGTCGTGGACGCCATACGCGCCACGCGGCAGCTCGACCGCCGGGTGGGACGGCTCTACGTCACGGCCGGCCACTCGCAGGGCGGGCACGCGGCCCTGTTCGCCGCGGCCGTGGGGCCGCGCTGGGCCCCCGAGCTGAAGCTGAGGGGCGTGGCATCGTTCGCGCCCGCTTCGCACCTGGGGCTGCTGGCCCGCGTCATGACCACCCTCACCACCCCGAGCAGGCTCTCGGGCCTCTCGGCGCTGATGCTGCGCGGGATGGCCACGACGTATCCGCGAGTCGACCTGAAGAAGCTCGTGTCGGACAGGGCGCGGGCGCTGTTCCCGCAGGTCGACCGCAGGTGCGTGCGCGAGCTCTACGCCTCGGAGCTCTTCGGGGGCCTGCCGCCGTCCGAGATGCTGCGGCCGGGCGCCGACGTGACGGCCTTCACGAAGGCGCTCGACGCGCAGAACCCGAACCTGAAGATCGCCGCTCCGGTGCTCCTGCTCCAGGGCCTGACCGACCCGCTCACGCAGCCGTTCATGAGCGACCTGCTGGCCGCCGAGCTGCGGGCGAGCGGGAACCGGCTGACGTACCTGACCTACCCGGGCGTGGAGCACATCGGGATCGTCGGGGCCGCCGACGCGCGGACCAGGAAGTTCTTCGCGGCGCGGCTGAGGTAGATCAGTCGCTCGAGGTGGACTCGGGCTTCTTGGAGCTCGATTCCGGCTTCGAGTCGCTCTTGGGCGAGGTTGAAGAGGACTCGGCGGCGGCGCCCGCCTTCTTCTTCTTGCCGTAGTCCGTGTTGTAGAAGCCGGAGCCCTTGAAGTGGACGGCCACGGGATGGAAGACGCGCTGGACCGGCGCGCCGCAGGTCTTGCACGTGGTCAGCGGCTCGTCCGTCATCCGCTGCAGCTCCTCGAAGGTATGCCCCTTCGTGCAGCGGTATTCGTAAATGGGCATGGCGCTTCGAGTATATGAGCGCCCGGGGCGCGCTCAGGCCGCGCGAGGCGGGCTGGGGCGCTCCAGATCGTCCAGCAGGGAGACGCGCGCCGCATGCCAGACGATCCACGCGGCGATGTGCCCGAAGGGCCTCAGGGCGGTGCCGACCACGCCCGGACGGTACCCCTCGAGTCCTGCGCCGGAACGTCGCCGGGGGCGCCGATCCCGGAAATACCGGCCCCGGCGCTACTCTGCCGGGCCGTGGCCGCCGATGTAACGACGATGGACAAGATCGTTGCCCTCTGCAAGCGCCGCGGGATCATCTTCCCCGCGTCGGAGATCTACGGCGGCATCGCCAACACCTACGACTACGGGCACTACGGCGTCCTGCTGAAGAACAACATCGCGGGCGCCTGGTGGAAGGCAATGATCCAGGAGCGCGACGACATCGTCGCCCTCGACTCCGCGATCATCCAGCACCCGCGCACGTGGGAGGCGTCGGGGCACCTGGCCGGCTTCACGGATCCGCTGGTGGACTGCCGCGCCTGCAAGCGCCGCTTCCGCGCCGACCACCTCGAGGAGGTGCGGAACGGGACCGCCGAGCACCCCGACCTGCGCTGCGGCAGGGCGCCGTCGAAGCTGCCGGGCGAGCATGCCGACTGCGACCTGACCGAGGCGCGCGAGTTCAACCTGATGTTCGAGACCTCCATCGGGCCGGTGAAGGACGCCGGGTCGACGGTCTACCTGCGCCCGGAGACGGCGCAGGGGATCTTCCTCGCCTTCAAGACCACGCTCGGATTCGCCCGCAAGAAGCCCCCCTTCGGGATCGCGCAGATCGGCAAGTCCTTCCGCAACGAGATCACCCCGGGCAACTTCATATTCCGCACGCTCGAGTTCGAGCAGATGGAGATGGAGTTCTTCGTCCCGCCGTCCGAGGCGGAGCATTGGCACCAGCACTGGATGGAGCAGCGCATGGCCTGGTACGTCTCGCTCGGCATCGATCCGGAGAAGCTGCGCCTGCGCCCGCACGGCGAGGACGAGCTGTCGCACTACAGCTCGGCCACCAGCGACATCGAGTACCTCTACCCGATCGGCTGGTCCGAGCTCGAGGGCATCGCGAACCGCGGCGACTTCGACCTCACGCAGCACGCCAAGTACTCCGGGCAGAAGCTCGAGTACGTGGACACGGCCTCGGGCGACCGCTACGTGCCGCACGTGATCGAGCCGGCGGCGGGGCTCGGGCGCACGGTGTTGACGCTCCTCTGCGACGCCTATGACGAGGACGAGATCGGCGGCGAGCAGCGGACGGTGCTGCGGCTGAAGCCGGCGATGGCCCCGATCAAGGTGGCGGTGCTGCCGCTCGTGAACAAGGAGGGCCAGCCCGAGCGCGCGCGGGAGATCTACGAGGAGCTGCGCGAGCTGATGCCCGCCGAGTACGACACGGGCGGGTCGATCGGCAAGCGCTACCGCCGCCAGGACGAGATCGGCACGCCGTGGGGCGTGACCGTCGACCACCAGACGATGGACGACGGCACGGTCACGCTGCGCGACCGGGACACGCTCGAGCAGGAGCGCATCCCGGCGTCCGAGCTCGGCGACGAGCTGCAGCGCCGCCTCGCGGCGCCGTGGACCTCGCCGAAGCTGGTCCGGCGCTAGCCGGTCGCGCCCAGCAGCCGGCGCGCGGTCCGCACGCCGATCTCGAACGCGGCCTCGCGGTCCCAGCCCGGATCCGCGAGCACCTGGATGCCGAAGCCGTCGCCGAGCGAGAAGAGGATGGAGGCGACCGCCTCCGCGTCCGCCTCGAGCCGGATGACGCCCTCGGCCTCCTTGCGGCGGAGGCCGTCGGCGAGGCTCGCGCGCGAGCTCCGGTAGAGCTCGGCGAGCGCGGCCTGTATCTCGTCGCTGTGGCGCGACGCGCTGAGCAGCTCGTAGAGCACCGAGCGGTTGGCGCGCTCGTCCTCGATGAACTCCTCCAGGCCGAGCACGAGGGCGGCCACGATCGCGTCGATCGTGTGCGCCTCGGCCAGCCGTTCCTCCATCGCCTGGACGCGCACCTCGCGGTCCTGGCGGACGACCTCGACGAGCAGGCGCTCCTTCGAGCCGAAGTAGTAGTGGAGCAGCCCGCGCGAGACCCCGGCCTCGCGCGCGACGTGGTCGAAGGTCGACCCGGCGGCGCCGCGGCGGCCGACGCTCGAGCGCATGGCCGCGATGATCCGCTGTGCCTTGTCACCCTCGAGCCGGCGAGGGGTGTCCACGGAGGCTTCCACGCTCATGACTCTAGCTGGCTGGCCAGCCGGGAAGTCCCGCCGGAGCGCGGACCCGGAACGCAGAGGGGGCGCTCGCGGCGCCCCCTCTCACGCTTGGTTCGGCCGGTCCGTCAGGTGGTGCCGACGGGCTGGCCGCTCGAAGGGCTCGTCGCGTTGGACGATGGCTCCGGGGTGGTGCTCGCCGTGTACTCGAACTCCTCCTCGGCGCCGAACAGCGCGTCCAGGACCTTCTTGCGCAGACCCTCGCTGAGGGCCAGCGCCAGCACACCGCCGACGACGCCGAGAACGAGCAGCCGGCCGCGCCGGCGCCCCTTCTTCTTCTTCTTCGCGCCACGGAGGCCGTCGGCCGCCTCGCGCAGAGAAGTGGCGGCCTCGCGCAGCTCGCGCTGGACCTTCTTGTCCTCGAGGGCCTTGGTCGGACCCTTGCCGTTCATCCGCCCATATGCCCGCTTCGCCGAGTCGAAGGCGGTGCGCAGGTTCGCGCGCAGCTCCTCATCCTCGATGAGCCTCTGGACGTAGGCGTTCGAGCGGACCGCCTGACCGGCCGCTACAGCACCGGCCCCGGCCTTTGCAGCCTTTTTCTTCGATGCCATCTCTCTCCTAGGATCCGCTTGGCAAGGGACACTGTACCCGGCCGCGCTGCACCGGAACAGCGCAGCGACCCAAATTTCAGCGCGCGGCGGCCGCCCGCCGTGGCGGAAGCAGCCGGCTCGGCCGGCTGCGCACCGATGCCTAACGTCGCTTCCGCGGCTCGAGCGCGGCGTCGAGGACCTCGCCCGCGTTGTCCACGAGGACGAACTTCATCTTCTTGCGGAGGTTCTCGGGGATGTCGTCGATGTCGGGCTCGTTGCGTCTCGGGATGATCAGCCTGTGCACGTCCGCGCGCTGCGCGGCCAGCGCCTTCTCCTTCAGGCCGCCGATCGGCAGGACCTGGCCCGTGAGCGTGATCTCGCCGGTCATCGCGGTGTCCGAGCGCACCGGCCGGCCGGTGATGCGCGAGGCGATCGCCGTGGCCATCGTGATGCCCGCGCTCGGGCCGTCCTTGGGCGTCGCGCCCGCCGGCACGTGCACGTGGAGGTCGTGGCTGCGGAACCAGCTCTCCGGGAGCTCGCCGTCGACCTGCTCGGCCCGGCTCTTGACGAACGACAGCGCCGCCGCCGCCGACTCCTTCATCACGTCGCCGAGCTGGCCTGTCACCTGGAGCTTGCCGTCACCGGGGAACGAGGTGGCCTCCACGTAGAGCACGTCGCCGCCGACGGGCGTCCAGGCGAGGCCCGTGGCCACCCCCGGCTCATCGGTGCGGCGGCCCACGTCCGGCTGGACGCGGGGCTTGCCCAAGAGCTCCGTGACAGCCCGCGGCCGGATCGTGCGCTTCGACCTCCGCCTTCCCTCGGCGAACTCGCGCGCGACCTTCCGGCAGACCGAGCCGATCTCACGCTCGAGCCCGCGCACGCCGGCCTCACGCGTGTAGCCGTCGATGATCACGTCGAGGGCCTCGCCGGTGAACTCGATCTTCGAGCGGCCGAGCCCGTTGCGGTCCATCTGGCGCGGCACGAGGTAGCGCTTCGCTATCTCGCGCTTCTCGTCGTGCGTGTAGCCCGACAGCTGGATGACCTCCATGCGGTCGCGCAACGCCGGGGGCACCGTATCGAGCTGGTTGGCGGTGCAGATGAAGAAGACGTGCGAGAGGTCGAACGGCAGGTCGACGTAGTGGTCCCGGAAGGTGGTGTTCTGCTCCGGGTCGAGCACCTCGAGCATCGCGCTGGCGGGGTCGCCGCGGAAGTCGGTCCCCATCTTGTCGATCTCGTCGATCATCAGCACCGGGTTGCTCGTCCCGGCGTCGCGCATCGCGCGCAGGATCGTGCCGGGCATCGCGCCGATGTAGGTGCGGCGGTGGCCGCGGATCTCGGACTCGTCGCGCACGCCGCCGACGGAGATCCGCTCGAAGGAGCGGCCGAGCGTGCCGGCGACCGAGCGGCCGAGCGAGGTCTTGCCGACGCCCGGGGGCCCGACGAAGCAGAGGATCGACGAGCGCGCGTCCGGCTTCAGCTTGCGCACGGCCAGGAACTCGAGGATCCGGTCCTTGACCGCCTCGATGTCGTAGTGGTCCTCGTCGAGGCGCCTGCGCGCGGCCTTCAGGTCGAGCGTGTCCTCGCTGAACTTCGCCCACGGCAGCGTCGCGAGCCACTCGAGGTAGGTGCGGATCAGCCCGTGCTCGACCGACTGGGCGGGCAGCCGCTCGAAGCGCTGGAGCTCGCGGTCGGCCGCCTTGCGCGCGTGCTCGGGGAGGTTCGCCTCGTCGAGCTGCCCGCGGAGCTCGTCGGCCTCGGCCTGGGCCTCGTCGACCTCGCCGAGCTCCTCCTGGATCGCCTTGAGCTGCTGGCGCAGCCAGTACTCGCGCTGGCCCTTGTCCATCTCCGACTGGACCTGCGACTGGATGCGCGTGCCGATCTCGACCAGCTCGAGCTCACGCGCGAGGATCTCGGACAGCATGCGCAGCCGGCGCGCCACGTTGCGCTCCTCGAGCAGCTGCTGCTTCTCCTCGGTCTTGAGCCGCAGCGCGCCGGCGATCATGTTCGCGAGCTCCGACGGGTCGTCGAGGTTCGCGACCGCGACCTGGAGCTCCTCGGGGAGGTACGGGACCTCCTCGATGATCTGCGAGAAGGTCGCCTGCACGTTCCGGTGGAGCGCCTCGAGCTCGGGCGAGGGCTCGACCTCGTCGGACAGCTCCTCGATGCGGGCGATCATGTACGGCTCGGACGCGACGAAGTCGGTTAGCCGTACGCGCTGCGCGCCGTGGACGAGGATCCGAAGCGTGCCGTCCGGCACCTTGAGCATCCGCGACACCACCCCCGCGACGCCCACGTGGTGGACGTCGTCGGGCCCGGGCTCCTCCTTGTCGGGGTCCCTGTTCGCCACCATGACGAGCATCCGGTTTCCGCCGAGCGCGTCGTTCACGAGGCCCATCGAGCGGTCCTGGCCGATGGCCAGCGGGGTGAGCGTCTCCGGGAACGGGACCGTGTCCCGCAGCGGGAGCACCGGGAGCGCGTCGGGCAGGCTCGACTGGACGATGGCCGGCTGGGCCTCGCCGTCGACCGACGGAATATGGATGCTCACCCTTGCTCGCCCTCTTCGATGGGCACCCGGCGGGCCGCGTTCGGCGGCGCCAGCGGGATCTCCACCTCGAGGAAGCCGTCCTCATAGCTGGCCTTGGCCTCGTCGGCGGCCACCTCGGCGCCGAGCTCGACCACGCGCCGGAACGGTCCGTGCTCGATCTCGATCTGCTGGTAGAGGCGCCCGGCGGCCTCAGCCGGACGGCGCTCGCCCGCGATCAGGAGCTGCCGGCCGCGGATCTCGAGCGAGATGTCCTGGATGTGGATGCCCGCGAGATCGGCCCTGACGATGGCGCGCGGCGGGTCGTCGACGTAGAAGACGTCGACGGACGGCGAGAAGCCGCCGCCGCGCAGCCCCGTCGCGCGCTCGAAGACGTCGCCGAACAGCTCGTCTATCTCTCGCCGCATGCGGTCGAAGTTCGCGAACAGATCCCTCGATCGGGCCATGGCTCCGAGCATAGGACCCCGGCGGCGGGCATGCCGTCAGACCTCGTAGACGGCCCCCTCCGCGGCCACCTCGACGGGTCCGTCGTACTTCGCCGCCGCCTGCTCGCGCGCCCACTCGGGATCGAGCTCGTCCGAGATGTGGACCAGCACGAGCCGGGCGGCGCCCGCGGCGCGTGCGTGCTCGCCGGCCTCGGCCGAGGTGAGGTGGCCGCGCATGCCGTCGCGCTCGGGGCGCGGGAGCGTCGCCTCGAGCAGGACCACGCTCGCCCCCTTGGCGAACGTCACGAGGTCCTCGGTGGGCCGGCAGTCGGCGCCGTAGATCAGCCGCCCGCCGCCGGTCTTCGAGGTGAAGCTCATCGCGTACGTCTCGGTGAAGTGCGGCACCGCCTGGAAGGCGATCCGCACCGGCCCGATGTCGAGCTCGCGCGCCGGGTCGTACTCGGTCATGTCGAAGGCGTTCTCGATCAGGTCCTCGTTGCCCCACGCCCCCACCACGCGCCGGAAGGTGTCGCGCGCCCCCGGCGGCACGTGGAGCGCGGGGCGGGCCGGGTTGTCGGTGCCGGGCCACGTGTGCACGGGGACCGGTTGCTGGCGCGGCGCGTAGGTCAGCGCGTACGAGTAGGGGACGAGGTCGAGGAAGTGGTCGGCGTGGAGGTGCGAGATCACGACCGCGTCGACGTCCACGTAGTCAAGGTGCTCGCGCAGCTTCGCGAAGACGCCGTTGCCGCAGTCGAGCAGGATCCGCGTCCCGTCGTCCTCGATGAGGTAGCCCGAGCAGGCGCCCCCGGCGTCCTGCCACGACGGCGACTTGCCCAGGACGGTGAGCCGCATGGCGCGACTCTACGGGGTCAGCGGTACGGGGTCAGCAGTTCGGCTGAGGGAAGGCGTAGGCCGCGGTCACGCGCTCGGCCCTGAAGACGAACCTGAGCTGGCGCTCGGGGGCGAGTCCGCGCTCGGCGGGCCTGAAGGTGGTGCAGGGCTTCTCCAGGTCCAGCGCGCAGAGCTGGTTCTGGCGGAAGAAGCATCCCTCGCAGGTGGCTGGCTTCGTCTTCGGCACGGGGCGGCATGCTGCACGAATCGGCCGCGAGCCGCCAGCCCCGGTCTCGCAAAACACGCGCTTTTCCTCTCGCCGGAATTTCCAGGATCTTCACGCGGGTGATCGCTCCGTGCGGGTTTCTCGTCCGTATCCGGAAGGATGTGGCGGCCATGGAACTGGTGACCGGAGCAACCGGATACGTGGGCTCGCGCCTGCTGCGGCGGCTGGTGGAGGCCGGCCGTCCGGCCCGGGCGCTCGCGCGTGCGCCCGAACGGGTCGAGGGGCTGGCCGGCGTGGAGGCCGTGCCGGGGGACCTGCTCACGGGCGCCGGCCTCGAGGAGGCGCTGGCCGGGTGCGAGACGGCCTACTACCTCGTTCACTCGATGGAGGCCGGCACCGGAGCGGGCAACGGGTTCGCGGAGCGTGACCGTCGCGCCGCCACCGCGTTCGCCGAGGCCGCCGTCCACGCCGGCATCGAACGGATCGTCTACCTGGGCGGGATCGCGCCGGCCGGGCCCTCCTCGGCCCATCTCGGCTCGCGCCTGGAGGTGGAGCGGATCCTCACGGAGGCGGTTCCCGGATCCACGGCCCTCCGCGCTTCGATCGTGATCGGTGCGGGCTCCTCGTCCTTCCGCGTCCTCGTCCGGCTGGTCGAGCGGCTCCGGCTCCTGCCCCTTCCGCGCTGGCGCTCGAACCGCACCCGGCCGATCGACGAGCGCGATGTCGTCGAGTACCTCGCGCGCACCCCGGAGGTGCCGGAGGCCGCGGGCCGGTCGCTCGACATCTGCGGCCCGGACGTGCTCACCTACGCGGCCATCGTGGAGGGGATCGCCGACGCGCTCGGGGTGGGGCGCATGCCGCTGGAGCTTCCGGCCTCGCTCACGCCGCCGGCCAGCGCGGTCGTGGCCGCGGTCACCGGCCAGCCGATCGAGCTGGTGCGCCCGCTCATGGAGAGCCTCGAGTCGGACGTGCTCCCGCGCGACCCCGACGAGGCGGCGCGCCTCTACGGGATCCGCCCGCGCGGCTTCGCCCGCGCCCTCGACCACGCGCTGGCCGAGTGGGAGTCGCGCGAGCCCCTGGGGGCGCGATGAAGGTCGAGCGCACGGTCCACCTGGCGGCCGCCCCGGAGGACGTCTACGACGTGGTGATGGACCCCCAGCGACTGGAGGACTGGGTGACGATCCACGACCATCTCGTCGGCCCCGCCCCGCGGCCGCTCCAGAAGGGCTCCTCCCTCACCCAGTGCCTGCGGCTGGCCGGCCGGCGCTTCAAGGTCCGCTGGAACGTCGTGCAGAACGACCCCCGGCGAAAGGTCGTGTGGGAGGGACGCGGTCCGGTCGCCTCCCATGCCCGCGTCGAGTATGCGTTCGAGCCGGACGGCGACGGCACGCGCTTCTCATACATGAACGAATACGACCTGCCGGGGGGTCCACTCGGCCGCCTGGCCGGAAGGTCGGTGTCACGTGTGGCCCTGCGTGAGGTGGACGGTTCGCTGCAGAAGCTGAAAAAGCTTGTTGAGTAACAGTGCTTTTCGCTACTTTTCCTGTTAATGACTGATTTCTTGGATGAGAAGCGCAAGGAGATCGACTCGCGGTTGCGTGAGCTGCGACCCCTCGTGGATGAGTACAACCGCCTCGAGCAGGCTGCGGCGGCACTGGCCGGGCTGCCGGCCAAGGCCGTGCACGCCGTGGCCTCGGCTCCGCGCCGTCGCCGCGGCTCCGCTCCCGCCGCCAAGGGCCGCCGCGGCCGCCCGCGTGGCAGCGGCGCCCGGTCGAGACAGGCGCTCGAGCTGGTGAGGGCGAAGCCCGGCATCACCATCGCCGAGCTCGCCGACGCCATGGGCATCAAGGCGAATTACCTGTACCGGGTGCTGCCGAACCTGGCGGCCGAGGGTCAGGTGAAGCGCAAGGGCAAGGGCTGGCACCCCGCCTAGCCCGAGCCGCCGATCCTGCGCTTTAACGGTTAACTGATTTTGAGCAAACCGGGACTCACACGAGTGCCAGTTCCCTCACCGCGTCGCGTTCTTCGCTGAGCTCGCTCGCGGTGGCGTCGATGCGGGCGCGCGAGAAGTCGTCGATCTCGAGCCCCTGCACGACCTCGTAGCGGCCGCCCGACGTGGTCACGGGGAACGAGGAGATCAGCCCCTCCTCCACCCCGTACGAGCCGTCGGACGGGATCGCCATCGAGACCCAGTCGTCGGTCGGCGTGCCGAGCGTCCAGTCGCGCACGTGGTCGATGGCAGCGTTGGCGGCGGAGGCGGCCGAGGAGGCGCCGCGCGCCTCGATGATCGCCGCGCCGCGCTGCTGCACGGTCGGGATGAAGTCGTCCTGGATCCAGGCCTGGTCGTCCACCTGGTCCGCCGCGTTCGCGCCGTTCACCTTCGCGTGGAAGATGTCCGGGTACTGCGTGGCGGAGTGATTGCCCCAGATCGTCATTTTCGTGACCGCCGCCACCGGCACCTGGAGCTTGTTCGCGAGCTGCGCGATCGCCCGGTTGTGATCGAGGCGGGTCATCGCGGTGAAGCGCTCACGCGGCACGTCGGGCGCGTTGCTCATCGCGATGAGGGCGTTCGTGTTGGCCGGGTTGCCGACCACGAGCACGCGCACCGACTCGTCGGCGTGCGCGTTGATCGCCTGGCCCTGCGGCTTGAATATGCCGCCGTTCGCCTCGAGCAGGTCGCCCCGCTCCATTCCCTTCGCGCGCGGCCGGGCGCCCACGAGCAACGCCACCTGGACGCCGTCGAAGGCGCGGTTCGCGTCATCCGTGATGTCGATGCGCGACAAGAGCGGGAAGGCGCAGTCGTCGAGCTCCATGGCCACGCCCTCGGCGGCCTTCACGGCGTCGGGGATCTCGAGCAGGCTGAGCTCGACCTTGGTGTCGCCGCCGAGCATCTGGCCGCTGGCGATCCGGAACAGCAGGCTGTATCCGATGGCCCCGGCCGCGCCGGTCACGGCCACCTTCACTGGACTGGAAGCGTTCACTGGTTCTGCATCTCCTCGATGACTGCGTCTGCGTACTCACTGGTGCCGACCGCGGTCGGATCGTCACGGGAGGGCTTGAGGTCGTAGGTGACCTTGTCGCCCTTCCGGATCACCTCGGCGATCGCGTTCTCCATCCGGTCCGCCGCCTCGGTCTCGTTCAGGTGGCGGAGCATCAGCACGCCCGACAGCAGGAGCGCGGTCGGGTTCACCTTGTTCTGTCCCTTGTACTTGGGCGCCGAGCCGTGCGTGGCCTCGAAGATCGCGCCGGTCGAGCCGATGTTGGCGCCTGGCGCGAGGCCCAGGCCGCCGATCATCCCGGCTCCGAGGTCGGACACGATGTCGCCGTAGAGGTTGGGGAGCACGATCACGTCGTACTCCTCGGGCCGCGACACGAGCTGGTTGCACAGGTTGTCGATGATGCGGTCCTCGAACTCGATGTCCGGGTGCCGCTCGGCCACCTGGCGGGCCACTTCCAGGAACAGGCCGTCGGAGAACTTCATGATGTTGGCCTTGTGCGCCGCGGTCACCTTGCGGCGGCCGTTCTCCTCGGCGTACCTGAAGGCGGCCTCGACGATCCGGTCGGAGCCGAACACGGAGATCGGCTTGATCGAGATGCCCGAGTCGTCGCGCGTCGGCGAGTCGAGCTCCTCGGCGAGGAACTTGCGCAGGCGCTCAACCTCGTCCGAGCCCTTCTCGAACTCGATCCCCGCGTACAGGTCCTCGGTGTTCTCCCGGACGATCACGAGGTCGGTCTCGGGGAAGCGGGTGCGCACGCCCTCGTAGGCCTTGCAGGGCCGGATGCACGCGTAGAGGTCGAACTCCTTGCGGAGCGCGACGTTGATCGAGCGGTGGCCGGAGCCCACCGGCGTGGTGGTGGGGCCCTTGATGGCGATACCGCGCTCGCGGATGGAGTCGAGGGTGCGGTCGGGGAGCGGGTTCCCCTCCTCCTCGTAGACGTCGATCCCGGCGTCCTGGAAATCCCAGTCGAACTCGACGCCGGTGGCCTCGAGCACGCGCCGGGTGGCCTCTGCGAGCTCGGGCCCGGTGCCGTCGCCCGGGATGAAGGTCACGCTGTGTGGCAAGTCGTTCCTTTCCTGTTCATTCGGCCCGCATTATGAGCAGGCGCAGCTTCAGGCGGCCGGCGGCCCGGGCGCGACGAGGTCGCCGTTGCGGACCAGGAGCAGGGCCAGCACCGCGCCCACGAGCGCGATGAGGGCGGCCACCAGGAGGATGTCGTTGAGGCCGTCGATGAAGGCCACGCGGGCGGCCTCCGCCACCGCCTCGCGCGCCTGCCCCGGCACGAACCGCACGGCCTGATCGGGACCCCCCGATGCGATCGCCTCGCCCAGCTGGTGCATCCGCCCGGCGGGGACCGGCGAGCCCGACAGCAGCGACTCGAGGCGGCCGGTCACGCGCGACTGGAAGATCGCGCCGAGGCCGGCGATGCCGGTGGCGATGCCCACCTGCCGGAACGTGTTGTTGATGCCGGCGCCGGTGCCGCTGAGCCGGGCGGGCACGACGCTCACCGCGGTGAAGCTGAGCGGCGCGTTCACGAAGCCCACGCCGAGCCCGGCCACGCAGAAGCCCGCGAGCAGCGTGGTCCACTCGTCCGAAGGCGTGATCCCGCGCATGAGGAGCAGCCCGACGCCCACCGCCCCTAGGCCGCCGAACAGCAGCGCGCGGATCGGGACGCGGTCCGTCAGGCGGCCCGCGACCGGCGCCGCGAGGAAGGAGAGGATCGAGACCGGCAGGAAGCGCAGGCCGGCGTGGAGCGGCGAGTAGCCCAGCACGTTCTGGACGTAGAGCGTGAGGTAGAGGAACATCGAGAACATCGAGGCCGAGATCGCGAAGGCCGTGATCTGGGCCCCGGTGAAGGCCGGCTTCCTGAACAGGGTGAGGTCGAGCATGGGCTGCTTCCCGTGCCGCTCGACCAGGACGAACCCCGCGAGCAGCGCCGCCGAGGCGACCAGCAGGCCGACGATCTTGGCGCTGCCCCAGCCCTCGGCGTTGCCCCGGATCAGCGCGAGAACGAGACAGAAGAGCCCCGCGCTGAAGGTGACGACGCCCGCCCAGTCGAGCCGCGGGCGATGCTCGGGCCGTGCCTCGCGCAGGCGCAGCACGGCCATCGCCGCGGTGAGCACGCCGATCGGGACGTTCACGAAGAAGATCCACTCCCAGCCGAGCGTCTCGGTCAGCGCCCCGCCCACGAGCGGGCCGATGGCGACCGCCAGGCCGATGGTCGCCCCCCAGATCCCGAAGGCGGTGCCGCGCTCGCGGCCCTCGAACTCCTGGGCGATCAGGGCCGGCGCGCAGGCGAACATCACCGCCCCGCCAAGGCCCTGGAAGCCGCGCGCGAGGTTGAGCGGCGTCGGCGACCCCGCGAGGCCGCAGAGCAGCGAGGCGATGCTGAACAGGACGACGCCGACGGCGAACACGCGCCGGCGCCCGAACAGGTCGGCGAGCGAGCCGGCCGTGAGGAGCACCGAGGCGAGCATCAGCGAATAGGCGTCGACCACCCACTGGAGGTCGGAGAAGCTGGCGTCGAGCTCGCGCTGGATGTCGGGGAGCGCGACGTTCACGACCGTGATGTCCAGCAGCAGCATGAAGGTCGCCAGGCAGACGGCGAGCAGGGTCCAGCGCTGGGTGCTCATGTGCGACCTGCCACCATTTCGGTGGAGATGTTTGGGGGTGGATCGATCCAGCTGGCGCGCGTTTTCGGCATCCGCATCGGTGTCGACATCAGCTGGTTCTTCGTCCTGTTCCTGATCATCTGGTCCTTTTCGGGCTATTACGGGGACCTGTTCCCCGGCGAGGATGGCAAAGCCTTTGCCCTGGCAACCATCACCGCACTCCTCTTCTTCCTCTCGATCCTTCTCCACGAGCTCGGCCATGCCGTCGTCGCGGTCCGCAACGGGATCCCGATCACGGGGATCGACCTCTGGATGTTCGGCGGGGTGGCGAAGCTCGCGCGGGACACCGACTCCCCGGGGGTCGAGTTCCGTGTGGCGGTCGCCGGACCGCTCGTCACGCTCGCGATCGCGGTGGTCTGCTTCGGCGCCGCGGTGCTGATCTCGGGCACGAGCGCCGCCGAGGACGCCTCGAGCTTCCAGGTCGCGAGCTTCGACGAGTCCACCGCCGTGCTCGGCCATCTGGCCTCGATCAACATCTTCGTGCTGCTCTTCAACCTGATCCCGGGGTTCCCGCTCGACGGCGGGCGGATCGTCCGGGCGCTCGCGTGGTGGCGGACGGGTGACCGCAACAAGGCGACCCGCTTCGCGGCGCGCCTCGGGCGCGGCTCGGCGTACCTGATGATCGGCCTCGGCGTCGTGATGTTCCTGACCGGCGACGCGGTCGGCGGGCTCTGGCTCGGGTTCATCGGGCTGTTCCTGTCCCAGGCGGCGCGGTCCGCCGAGGTGCAGGCGGCGTTCGCCGGGCGGATCGAGGGCCTCCGGGTGGCGGACGTGATGGACGAGGAGCCCGTGGCGATCCCGGAGACGCTCACGCTCGACCGCGCCGAGGAGGAGTTCTTTCTGCGCTACGGCTGGCCGTGGTTCCCGGTGGTGGACGCCTCGGGCCGGCTCGTCGGGGTCGTGTCGCGCGAGGCGATCGACAGCGTGGCCGAGCAGGTCCGCCCCGCGCGCCCCGTGGCGTCGGTCATGGCCCGCGACGACGGCGACAGCGGCCTGCGCGTGGGCCTCGAGGACCCGCTCGAGTCGCTCCTCGGCCGCGAGGGGCTGGCCCGCCTGGGCGCGATCATGGCCGTGGACGCCGAGGGCGTGCTCCGCGGGATCGTGACCGTGGACCAGGTGCGCCGGGCGCTCCGGCCCGCCTGAGCTGGCCGGCGACCTCCTCCGGCTCGCGCGTCAGGCGCCGGTGCGTGAACCGCATCACCCGGTAGCCGGCCGCTGTGAGCTCGGCGTCCCTGCCTCGATCGCGCTCGAAGGCCTCTCGCGTCGCGTGCGCCTGCGCTCCGTCCACCTCGACCACGAGCCGCTGCCGGCGCCACAGGAAGTCCCGCTCACGACCCTCCACGTGCACGTTGACCTCGGGCCAGGCGAATCCGTGCTTCGAGCAATGAGAGAGGAAGAGCTCCTCGAGCTCGGACCGCGTCCGCGTGTCGGCCCGCCGCTCCGCCAGCAGCGCCGCCAGCGCCCCGGCGCCGCGCCGGCCCGGTAGCGGCGCGAGGCCCGTGAGGTCGCGGCGGTGGTACTCGGCCTCGTCGAGCGCCCGCTCGAGGCCGCGGCGGTTGAGGACGTCGGCCAGGTCGATCAGGGTGCGGGCGGGCGTTGTGACCGGGATGCCCTCCCGCGTCGCGTGGGCCGCCCGCCCCACATGCACGGCGATGCCCGGCCGACGCCGCCGTCCCGGCGCCGTGACCTCCAGGTACGCGGACTGAGGCCCGATCCGCCAGAGCTCCGCGGCGCTGCGGTGACTCAGCAGGCTCCCCTCACCGCAGGTGAGAACGGCGGCGATGAGGACACCGTTGCGCGTGAGCACCTTGTGTCCCACGGCGTATACGCCTCTGTGAATTCGGTGCAGCCGCCCGGCGGCCACGCGCTTCTCGAACGCGCCCCGGCCCACGCCCAGTGCCGCGAGCTGCGCCCGCGTAACCACCCCGTGCTGGCGTCCCGCGAGCTCCGAAATCACCCGGTCGAGAGGGGGTTCCGCAAGTTGTGCATCCATGTGATGCATAAGTCGCGGAACCCCCTGGTTTCGCCCCCGGCGGATGGGCCATCGGGGGTCGGCGTCCGTACGATCCCTAGAATCGCGGCCGCCTCATCCACATGCCTCAGCACGACGTCCTAGTCATCGGGGCCGGACTCGCCGGCCAGCGCGCCGCCCTCGCAGCAGCCGAAGGGGGCGCGTCGGTGGGCATCATCTCCAAGGTCCATCCGGTCCGCTCGCACTCCAACGCGGCCCAGGGCGGCATCAACGCCGCGCTCAACCCGGAGGACACCTGGGAGTCGCACGCCTTCGACACCATCAAGGGCTCCGACTACCTCGGCGACCAGGACGCCATCGAGATCATGTGCCGGGAGGCGCCCGAGGAGCTGCTCGAGCTCGAGCACTGGGGCGTGACCTTCCACCGCAACGAGGAGGGGCGGCTCGGCACCCGCGCCTTCGGCGGCGCCTCTGCGGCCCGCACCTACTACGTCGCGGACATCACGGGCCAGGCGATCCTGCACGTGCTCTACGAGCAGCTGATGCGCCACGAGGAGGTCTACCGCTACGAGGAGTGGTTCACCACGGCGCTCGTGCAGGACGAGGAGGGCCGCATCGCCGGCGCGGTCACGCGCAACATGCGCGACGGCTCGATGGAGCTCTTCTCCGCCCGCGCCGTGATCCTCGCCACCGGCGGCAACGGCCAGATCTACGACCCCACCACGAATGCCCTGATCTGCACCGGGGACGGGATCGCCATGGCGTACCGGATCGGCGCCCCGCTGATGGACATGGAGATGATCCAGTACCACCCCACCACGCTGGCGGGGCTGGGCCTGCTGATCACCGAGGGCGCCCGCGGCGAGGGCGCCCACCTCTACAACGCCCAGGGCGAGCGCTTCATGGAGAAGTACGCGCCGAACAAGATGGAGCTCGCCTCACGCGACGTCGTCTCGCGCGCCGAGCAGACCGAGATCAACGAGGGCCGCGGGTTCCCCGACGGCACCGTCGCGCTCGACATCACCGTGGTGCCGCGCAAGCGCATCCACGAGGCGCTCCGCGAGATCGTGAACGTGGGCCGGGACTTCGCCGGGGTGGACATCACCCAGGAGCCCATCCACATCAAGCCGGGCAACCACTACACGATGGGCGGCGTCCGCACCGACGTGAACGGGCAGACGCCGATCCCGGGCCTCTACGCCGCCGGCGAGTGCGCCTGCGTCTCGGTCCACGGCGGCAACCGCCTGGGCGCGAACTCCCTGCTGGACACGTTGGTGTTCGGCCGCCGCTCCGGCGCGCACGCGGCCCAGGCCATCAAGGGGCTGCCCGTGCCGGAGCCCGCGCGTGCGTCGGTCGGCGCCGAGCAGGAGGTGATCGACGCGATCGTCTCCCGCGACCGCACCGGCCGCCGGGTGTCCGAGATCAAGGCCGAGCTCGGTCAGGTGATGGACAGATACGTCGCCGTGTTCCGCGACGAGCAGGGCCTGAACACGGCGCTCGAGACGGTGCGCCGCCTCCAGGAGGAGGCGCAGACCGTGGCCGTGGACGACAAGGGCAGCGTCTTCAACCAGGACGTGCTCGGCGCGCTCGAGCTCCAGTTCATGCTCGACAACGCCGAGGCCATCGTGATCGGCGCGATCGAGCGCAAGGAGAGCCGCGGCGCCCAGTACAGGACCGACTTCCCCGACCGCAACGACGACGAGTGGCTGAAGCACATCAACATCTCGGCGAACGGCGAGGGGCCGGAGGTCTCGTACTCCGAGGTGACTCTGACACAGTGGGAGCCCGAGGAACGGAAGTACTGAGATGGCCGATTTCAAGCTGAAGATCCGACGCTTCGACCCCGAGTCGGGCGAGCCCGCGTACTGGGGCGACTTCGACGTGGACCTGCCGCCCGAGCGCTCGGTGCTCGACGGCATCCTCCAGGTGAAGGACCGCGAGGACGCGTCCATCGGCATCCGCTGCTCCTGCCGCGCCGCGATCTGCGGGTCCTGCGGGGTCCGGATCAACGGCAAGTCGGCGCTCGCCTGCAACACGCGGATCGGCGAGGCCGCCGAGCGCGCCCGCGACGGCGCGATCACGATCGAGCCGATGGGCAACATGCCGGTGGTCAAGGACCTGATCACCGACATGGAGGCGGTGCACTGGAAGAAGGTCCGGCGCGTCGTCCCGTGGCTCCTCCCGGCCGAGGAGCCGCCCGAGCACAGCGAGTACATCGTCCCGGCCGAGGCGATGCTCGACGTGACCCAGGCGATGGCCTGCATCCACTGCGGCGTCTGCGTGTCCGCCTGCCTCTCGATGGAGGTCGACCCCCACTTCATCGGCCCCGCGGCGCTCGCCAAGGCCTACCGCTTCGTCGGCGACCCGCGCGATGGCGCCGAGGAGGAGCGGCTCAAGGACCTGGCCGAGGACCCGCACGGCATCTACGACTGCACCCACTGCTTCGCCTGCGTGGAGGTCTGCCCCAAGGACGTGGCGCCGATGAACCAGATCATGCGCCTGCGCCGGCGGGCCACGGGCGACCACGGGATCAAGGACGACAACAACGGCTACGGCCACGAGAAGGCGTTCGTGAACCTGATCGAGAAGTACGGCACGCTGCACGAGGCGCAGCTGCTGCCGCGCTCGTTCGGCGACGGCAGCCTCGTCAAGGGCCAGATCGAGCCCGGCGCCGTCAAGCAGCTCATCGAGAGCCTGCCCACCGCGCTGCGCGGGCTGAAGTCGGGCAAGGTCACGCCGAAGAAGGCGCTCCTCCACCCGAAGCTGCCGGACCAGGATCAGGTGCGGCGGGTCTTCAGCGAGGTCGAGTCGAAGGACGACCGCGTGGAGCTGAACCTGTACATAGTCGGCGAGTCCGGCGGAGAGGAGGCTGAGGCATGAAGCTCGCCTACTGGCCCGGCTGCGTGTCGCGCGGCTTCACCCCCGAGCTCCACGGCTCGGTCGCCAAGGTCGCCCCCCTGCTCGACATGGAGCTCGTGGAGCTGGACCGCGCGAACTGCTGCGGCGCCGGCGTCATCGCCGAGCACAACCAGGAGCTCGC
>JAFGJG010000173.1 GCA_016929195.1 Thermoleophilaceae bacterium | reverse complement strand
GACCCCGGCTTGCCGAGGCGGAACGCGCCGACGAAGGCGACGGGCCAGACGATCAGGCCGACGGCGCCGACGCCGAACTTCTCCTTGGCGAAGTTGACGGCCGCGAGGGCGATGCCGAGGATGCCGAAGGTGCCGACGGCGGCGTGGACGCCGTCGGCGACGTCGTCAGCGGCGTCGACCCAGACGGAGAGGCCGAGGATGCCGAAGCCGGCGAGGATCGCGGCGACGATGACGGCGTCGATGGACCTGCGGCCCTGCTGGGACCAGTAGACGTCCTTGAGGTTCAGCCAGAGGGCGAACTCGTCGAGCGTGAGGCCCAGCCCGATGCCGAAGCCGATCGCCACGATCTCCGCCCAGGGGCTCTCGTCGACCACGGCGATGCCGAGGTAGCCCATCGACATCAGCAGCAGGATCCCCCACACCATGTGGTGGATGTGCGTGCCGCCCTTCGTCTCCACGTTTCCAGGCCACCACTTGACCTGGGCCTTGATCAGGTGGGCGCTCGTGCGGATGAAGCCGAACGACAGGATGAAGGCCAGCAGCACCAGGAAGTGGAGCTCCTTGCCGGGCGCCTGGATGCCGCTGTCGTTGGCGCGCTCCAGGTCGTCGAAGAAGCGCTCCACGGAGTGGTGCTCTCTAGTCGCGTCCCAGGCAGGCCGGGCACTCGCCGCGGAGCGTCACGTCGTGGGCGTCCACCGAGTAGGCGACCCTGTCCGCCAGGCGCGCGATCGCCCGCTCGAGCTCGATGTCCTCGAACGCCGCGACCTCGCCGCAGCGGTCGCAGACCAGGTGGTGGTGATGCGCGCCCGCCGGGTCCACCGGCTCGTAGCGCGCGGTGCCCTCGCCGGCGTCCACGCGCCGGGCGAGGCGAAGCCGCTCGAGCAGCTCGAGCGTCCGGTAGACGCTGGCGAGCCCGACCTCCTGTCCGCCGGCCTCGATGCGGTCGGAGATCTCCTTCGCCGTGACGCTGCAGCCGAGGTCGGCGAGCGCGCTCACCACCGCCGCGCGCGGCGTGCTCGCCCGGTAGCCGCCCCGGGCGAGCGTTTCGTTCGCATGGCCGACCCAGTCGGCGGCTTGGACCATGCGCACAGGATAGGACCGGGGGTCAGGCCACCTTGCCGTACAGCTCGGCGACCTTCGCCCAGTTGACGACGTTCCAGAACGCGTCGAGGTAGTCGGGGCGCTTGTTCTGGTACTTGAGGTAGTACGCGTGCTCCCAGACGTCCGCGCCGAGCAGCGGCGTCTTGCCGTCGCTGACCGGGTTGTCCTGGTTCGCGGTGGAAACCACCGCGAGCCCGGAGCCGTCGTGCACGAGCCACGCCCACCCGGAGCCGAACTGGTTGACGCCGGCGTCCTTGAACTTGCCCTGGAAGTCCGAGAACGAGCCGAAGGCCGCGTCGATCGCCGCGGCCAGGTCGCCGTCGGGCTGGCCGCCGCCGTCGGGCGAGAGCCACTCCCAGAACAGCGAGTGGTTGAGGTGGCCGCCTCCGTTGTCGCGGACGGCGGTGCGCTTGTCCTCAGGGACCGCCGAGAGGTCCTTGACGACGTCCTCGATCGGCGTGTCGGCGAGGTCGGTGCCCTCGAGGGCGGCGTTGACCTTGTCCACGTAAGCCTGGTGGTGCTTGTCGTGATGCACGCGCATCGTCGCCTCGTCGATGTGCGGCTCGAGGGCTGCGTAGTCGTAGGGAAGGGGCGGGACCTCGTAAGCCATGCTGCTCCTTTCGCGATTCAGTTCTGACCCGAACTCTATTCCCGGGATTCGGTGGGCAGAATGCGCGCGTGGACGACATCCAGATCGTCATCGCGGCGCTCTTCGTCTCGGCCGCTCTGCTGAACGCGATCGCGAACTGGCTCGACGTGCCATACCCGATCCCGCTGGTGATCGGCGGCCTGTTGCTCGGGCTGGTCCCGGAGATTCCGGACATCGAGCTCGAACCGGAGCTCGTCCTCCTGGTCTTCCTGCCGCCGCTGCTCTACTCGGCCGCCTTCTTCTCCGACCTCCGCACCCTGAGGATGGACGCGCGCGTGATCTCGCTCTCGGCGATCGGGCTGGTCCTGGTCACGGCCGCGATCGTCGCCGTGATCGGTCACGAGCTGATCGGGCTGCCCTGGGCGATGGCCTTCGCCCTCGGAGCGATCGTGTCGCCCACCGACCCTGTCGCGGCCACGGCGATCATGCGGCGCGTCGGCGCGCCGAGGCGGCTCGTGAACATCATCGAGGGCGAGAGCCTGTTCAACGACGCCACCGCGCTCGTCGCCTACAAGGTCGCGGTCGCGGCGGCGGTGGGCGCGAGCTTCTCCGCGGGCGATGCCGTGCTCGAGTTCTTCCGCGACGCGGGCGGCGGGATCGCCGTCGGCCTGATCGTGGGCTTCCTCGTCGCCGAGATGCGCAAGCGCGTGGACGACGTGAACACGGAGCTGACGATCTCGCTGTTCACGGCCTACGGAGCCTTCATCCCGGCCGACCAGCTGGGACTGTCGGGCGTCCTCGCGGCGGTCACGTGCGGCGTCTACGTCGGCTTCCGGGCGCCGGAGATCGCCTCGCTGGAAAGCCGCATGCAGGGCTACGCGCTCTGGTCTGTGCTCACGTTCCTGCTGAACGCCGCGCTCTTCATCCTGATCGGGCTTCAGCTGCCCGTGATCGTGGACGGGCTCAGCGGCCTGCCGGCGGGCGACGTGATCGGTTACGCGGCGGCTGTGTGCGCGGCCGTGATCGCGGCCCGCTTCATCTGGTCGTTCACGATCACCGGCATCATCAGGGCCCTCGACCGCCGTGACTCGCAGCGGCAGCGGCGGTCCACCTGGCAGGTGCGCGTGGTCGGCGGCTGGGCGGGGATGCGCGGCGCGGTCTCGCTCGCCGCGGCGCTGGCGCTGCCGCTCGAGACGGACGCGGGCGCGCCGCTCCCGGGCCGCGAGCTGATCCAGTTCATCACGTTCGCGCTCATCCTCGTGACGGTCGTCGGGCAGGGTCTGACACTCCCTTGGCTGATCCGCCGGCTCGGCGTGATCGAGGACGGCACGGAGGAGGAGGACGAGGAGATCCGCGCGCGGCTCGTGATCGTCCGCGCCGCGCTCGAGCGCATCGACGAGCTCGAGTCGGAGGACTGGACCCGGGACGGGACGATCGAGCGCGTGCGCCGGCTCTACGAGTTCCGCCGCCGGCGCTTCAAGATCCGCGCGGGGAAGCTGGAGGACGAGGACGGCGTCGAGGAGGGCTCGCTGCTCTACCAGCGGATGATGCACGAGATCTACGGCCGGCAGCGCGAGGCGCTCTACGCCCTCCGCAACTCGCGCGAGATCTCGTCCGACGTGATGCGCCGCGTCGAGCGCGAGATCGACCTCGAGGAGTCCAGGCTCGAGGTCTGACGGCAGCCGGGGGCTCGCGCCCCCGGACCCCCGTGGGTCCTGGCCGGTCGCTGTGGGCTCGCGCCCCCGGACCCCCGACCTGGCCGTCCCGTCCTGCTACGGTTAACCATGTGGTTAACGATTCGTTCAAGGCCCTGTCGCACCCGATCCGCCGCGGCATCGTCGAGCGCCTCGGCGAGGGGCCGGCGACGGTCGGCGACGCGACCGCGGGCTTCGGCGTGTCCAAGCCCGCCATCTCGAAGCACCTGAAGGTGCTGGAGGAGACCGGCGTCGTCAGGCGCGAGGTGCGGGGGCGCGCCCACTGGCTCTCGCTCGAGCCGAAGGTGCTCGGCGAGGCGGCCGACTGGATGGATCGCCAGCGCGCCCTGTGGGGCCGCCTGTTCGACGTCGTCGACGAGTACCTGAAGGAGGGCTCCAGATGAACATGCCGCCCGTCGTGTCGGCCGTGGAGTGGGACGCGGCCCGCGCGAAGCTGCTCGTGAGGGAGAAGGAGGTCACCCGTGCGCGGGACGCGCTCGCTGCGGAGCGCCGCCGAATGCCGCGCATGGCGGTGGAGAAGAGGTACGCGTTCGAGGGGCCGGGCGGCCGGGTCGGCCTGCTCGACCTGTTCGAGGGCCGGCGCCAGCTCGTCGTCTACCGCTTCTTCTACGACCCCGGGATGGAGAGCTACCCGGAGCGCGGCTGCCCGGGGTGCTCGTTCCTCGCCGACCAGGTCGCGCACGTCGCGCACCTGAACGCCCGCGACACGACGCTCGCGTTCGTCTCCCGCGCCCCGCAGGACCTGATCGCGAGCTGGAGGCGGCGGATGGGCTGGGAGATGCCCTGGTACACGCTCACCGACGACTTCGACGCCGACTTCGGCGTGGGCGAGTGGCACGGCACCAACGCGTTCCTGCGCGAGGGTGACGACGTGTTCCGGACCTACTTCATCGACAGTCGTGGCGACGAGCACATGGGGAGCACCTGGGCCTACCTCGACATCACGGCGCTCGGCCGCCAGGAGGAGTGGGAGGACTCGCCCGCCGGGTACCCGCAGGGGCCGCCCTACAGGTGGTGGAACTACCACGACGCCTACCGATGACCGGGGCCGGCCACACGCTGACGATGGAGCGCCGCTTCCGCGCGCCCGCCCAGGCGGTCTTCGACGCCTGGACCAGCGAGGAGGTGATGCGGCGCTGGTGGCACG
>JAFGJG010000172.1 GCA_016929195.1 Thermoleophilaceae bacterium | reverse complement strand
CGGGCCACGGGGAGGAACGTGGCGTCGTCGCAGTCGACGTAGCGCAGCCGGCTGTCGAGCGAGCCGCCGCTCTTGACGTAGATGACGGGCGACGGGTCGAGGAACCCATCCTTGCCGATGGCGCCTTCGGGGCAGACCCACAGGTGGAGGTCGTCCCTGCGGCAGTCGCCGAGCATGGTCGTGCCCGGCCGGCGCGGGACCGGCCGGCGCGCCAGCACGCGGAGAAGGCCTTGGACGTTGTTGTCGCTGCCGGTCCACTGGAGATCGGCCGAGGGCAGGTGCCGGATGAGGTCCCGCTTCGAGTTGAAGGCCCGCAGCGGCAGGCGCAGCCCCTCGACGACCCCGCCTTTGTCGGTCAGCGCTCGGCCGAAGACGATCTCGCTGTCCTCCAGCTCGACGCGCATCGTGGGCTCGATGGTGAACGACGAGACCACGCGGGTCTCGTCGCGCCCGGTGACCGTGTAGTAGAAGCACGTGTCCTCATAGATCTCGCCCTCGATGGCGTCCTCGCCGGCGGCGCCGTCCTTGCCCGAGTCCGGAGACCGTTCGCTGTCGTCGCGCCGTCGCTGGCCGGCCTGGGCGAGGGCCCGGCGTAGGTCGCGGGCCTTGAGCTTGAACCGCTTCTCCAGGAGCCCGAGGTAGCGCCCGTGCACCGAGGGATCCCTGTGGGAGATGGCCTCGAGCACGGGCTTGAGGCGGTACTCGAGGTCGCGGGCGGGGCAGTCCTCCGGGATCGCCTCCACGGCCTTCTCGATGTCGAACACGAAGTCGTACAGCTCGCAGCGCGCACCCGGCTCGCGGTTGACCTTGCAGTAGCCGAGGGCCTGGAGAGAGTGGCAGGGAGGCGCGACCGAGCCGTCGTCGCGCACCGACGCGGCGATCTTGTCGTAGCAGCTCTTGACGTAGGCCGGGCCGTCCCGGCCGCGGAGCTTGCCGAGCCCGCGGCGGTCGTACTCGACGACCAGCTCGGTGATCTCCTCGAGCGGCAGCTCCTTGTGGGCGAAGAACCGCACCATGTTGAAGATGGCGAGGCTCCGATCCTCGGCGCCCTCGTTCCACAGGCGGTGGACCGGGCCGCACATCTCGACCGGCGAGCGCCAGTCGATCTCACCCTCGGCCGTCCGGCTCGCAGTCGCCCCGGCACCCGGGGGCGCATCTGCCTGGGGAAGGGAGAGACGTGCCGGCCCCGCGGCGCCGTTGCCGCCTCGGGGGAGCGCGCGCAGGAGCCGGGCCCGAAGGTCCGTATCCTCCGCGCGGGAGAGGCCGTCCAGCGGCCGGCTCACACGAAACGGCCGGTCGACCGTGCCGTCGCCCTTGCGGCTGACGGTGCCGACCACCTTGATGATCCGCGGCAGGTCGTGGATCGAGTCCACCTTGACCCGATCGGACTCGACCTGGCCTCGCAGCTCGGCCTCGAAGGCCTTGAGGTTGGCCTGCACAGCGTCGCGGTTGTCGTCGTCGAGGACGATGGGTGGCAGGGCGAACCAGAGCTGGGCCCCGTTGCCGCTCATCATCCGGGCCGGTCGGCCGACGCCCGCCCCCTCGGCCCAGGCTGCCGCCGCCTCTGCCGCCTCGACGGCCGCCGCCAGTTCTTCCTCGGTGGCGGCGGTGTCCTTGGGCCGGACCGGGTCGAGATCGATCACGGTGGCGGTCACGACCTCGATGTCCTTGCGTCCGGCGCCCGACCTCAGGGGCCGAACGGCGTTCGGGGCAAGGTCGAGGAGCCGCCGGGGTCGGGGCTGGATGCCCACGTAGACGTTGCCCGCGGCGTTGGTGCGCACGCACTCGGAGACGAAGTCGTCCTCGTCGTCGAAGAAACCGATGCCGACGATGCCCTTGCCCGGGCGGATGACCCGCACCTCGCTCACGCCGTGCTCGGCGTGGGCCAGCCACCGGTACGTGGCCCGGATCGCCTCGGGGTCGGGGCGCAGCTCGTTCATGGTCGTTCGCTCACCGCTTGACCTCGCATGCTGAGGAAACGCGGCCCCGTCGTCCGAGCTGGGACGCCGGCACGCCCAGGACCTCGGCGTAGAGCCGCCGCCGGTCGAGGTGCTGCCGCCGCAGGATGGGGACCTTGCGGTCCACGAAGTCGATCAGGACCGGCCGCCCCTTGCCGGCGTGGGGGCGCATCAGCCTGCCGAGCCGCTGCACGGTGCGGCCCCGTGCCCGGCTCGGGTAGGCCAGGAGCACCCGCGACAGGCGCGGGAGGTCCAGCCCCTCGTCGGCCAGGCTGGTGGCGACCAGCACGGGCAGATCGCCCCTGCGGGCCCGGTCGAGCAGCTCCGCGCGCCGTTCCTTCGTCACCCGGCCCGTGAGCTCCGCGGCCTCGACACCGGCGGCGCGGGTCCGCCGCACGATCGCCCGGCAGTGCGCCACGCGGCCGGACAGGACGAGGCAGGTGTGGCTATTCCGAGCGGCTTCCACCACGGAGCGGGTGATGAGGTCGTTGCGCTCCTCGTCGGCCACGAGCGCCGCCATCATGGGCGCGTAGTCGTCGACCCCGAGGTAGGGGAAGGTGAAGCCCGTCTCGACGGTCCGGATCTCGGGCAGGGCGAGCACGCCGGCAGAGACCAGCTCCTCGTGGCTCACCACGACCAGGGGCCTTCCGAGGAAGAGCTCGAGCAGCGGCGTCAGCCCGTCCTCCCGCTCGGGCGTCGCGGTGAGCCCGAGCCGGTAGCGGGCCGGGCAGCGGCCGACAATCGAGTGGAACGTGGCCGCGGCCACGTGGTGGGCCTCGTCCAGGATGAGCAGGCCGAAGCCGTCGAGGAAGGCATCGAGCCGGTCGGTGCTCCACCGCGCGAGCGTCTGGATCACGGCGATGCTCACGCCGTCCGGCCTGTCCTCGCCGCCGCCCACCACGCCGGGCTCGATACCGAGGAGAGAGCGAAGCTCGCCCCTCCATTGCTCGGCGAGGTCGAGCGTGTGGACGAGGATCAGGACTGGCGTCCGGAGCCGCTCGATCGCGCCGACGCCGACCCTCGTCTTGCCGCCGCCGCAGGGGATCACCACGGTGCCCTGTGTGACCCGTTCGAGCGCGTCTACGGCGCGCTCCTGGTAGTCGCGGAGCTCGACAGCGGGGAGGCCGGGGAGCCGGGCCAGCGGCAGCGTCCGCCGGTCCTCGCAGCGGACCTCGACGCCGTCGCGCGCCGCCAGCCGCCGCAGCTCGTGGATGGCCCCGCGGGGGAGCCGGATCTCGTCTTTCGCCTCGCGGAGGAAGCACAGGGTCTCGGGCTCGCCGCCGGGATGCAGCCCGAGGCGCAGCCGGTCGAGGTAGGCCGGGTTGGGGAACGAGAGGGCGCGCCGGAGCCGCTCGAGGAGCTTATCCGGCAGGTCGGCGCGATCGATCCGGATGGCGGCGTCAACTCGCGCGAGCATGCGCCGCCTCCTCCAGGAACCGCGGAATGTTCTCGATCCGTCGGGTGGTGAGCATCGGCGGCAGGCTTCGCAGGAAGCGCCGGCCGTACCGCTTCTCGGCCACGCGCCGGTCGAGCAGCACGACCACGCCGACGTCCCGCCGGCTGCGGATGAGCCTGCCCACGCCCTGGCGCAGCGCGATGATCGCCTTGGGGACCAGGTAGCG
>JAFGJG010000023.1 GCA_016929195.1 Thermoleophilaceae bacterium | reverse complement strand
GCTACGAGAACATGACCGAGTGGGGGCGGAAGCGCTACATCACCCCCGGGATCGCGATCAACGGCGAGCTGATCACCACGGACCTCGTGGAGATCAACCTGGCGATCAGGATCCTCCTCGGCAGCTCGTACTTCGACGGCTGGGAGGACGAGCGGACGTTCGTGGACAAGGATCCGCTCGGCAACCCGGTGGACAAGAACCACCCGTGGAACAAGGTCACGCTGCCGAAGCCGCAGAAGCGCGACTTCGCGGACAAGTACACGTGGGTCGTGTCACCGCGCATCTACGACAAGCGCACGGACACCCACGTCTGCTGCGACACGGGCGGCGGTCCGTTCGCCCGCCAGTGGTGCACGGCGAAGGCCGGCCTCGTGGACTTCGGTTACGCGAAGGCCACCGGCCACAGCATCCAGATGGTGCTGCCGCGCTCTCCCAACCTCCCCGAGATGGAGATGGAGTGGAAGGTGCCGGACAAGTCGAACGCGATCGAGCGCGACCGCGCGCGGACGTACCACCAGGCCTACTCGGCCCTGATCGCGCTCCACAACCTGGAGCGCGCCATGAAGGAGGTGCAGGCCGGCCGCACCAAGAGCTGGAACGAGTTCAAGGTGCCCGACCACGCGGTGAGCGTGGGCTTCCACGAGGCGGCCCGCGGCGTCCTCTCGCACCACATGGTGATCGAGGACGGCAAGATCGCGAACTACCAGCCCTACCCGCCGACCCCGTGGAACGCGAGCCCGCGTGACGTCTACGGGACTCCGGGTCCTTACGAGGACGCGGTGCAGAACACCCCGATCTTCGAGGAGAACGGCCCGGAGAACTTCAAGGGGATCGACATCATGCGGGCGGTCCGCTCGTTCGACCCGTGCCTGCCCTGCGGCGTGCATATGTACGGCGGAAAGGGGCCGGTGCGGAAGGTGGTCCACACGCCCACGGCCTTCGCCTAGGCATGGAGCCCGAGCAGCTCATAGCCCGTGTGCAGGAGCTCACGGGCCGGTTGGAGGACCTCGACGATCCGCGCTGCCGCGCGCTGGCCGAGGAGCTGACCTCCGCGGTCGTGCAGATGTACGGCGCGGGCCTCGAGCGGATCGCCGAGCTGGCGGACGAGCACACGCGCGAGGCGATGGCCGAGGACGGCCTCGTCTCGAGCCTGCTCATGATCCACGACCTCTATCCGGTGCCGATCGAGGAGCGGGTGGCGGAGGCGCTCGACAGCGTCCGGCCGTACATGGAGTCGCACGGCGGCAACGTCGAGCTACTCGGCATCGAGGACGGGGTCGCGAAGCTGCGGCTCGAGGGCAGCTGCAAGTCGTGCCGGGCGTCCTCCTCGACGCTCGAGCTGGCGGTGCGCCAGGCGCTCGAGGCGGCCGCTCCCGACCTCGAGGGCATGGACGTGGAGGGCGTGATCGAGGAGGAGCCGGAGCCCGTCGCGGGCGTGCCGCTCCCGGTGATCCAGATGAACGGCGCGCCCGCCTGGCACACGCTCGCCATCGACGGCACCGCCGCGCTCTCGGCCGCCGACGTGGACGGCGTGCCGCTCGTGGTCGCCAACGTCGAGGGCACGCTCCTCGCGTACCGCAACAGCTGCGCGGGCTGCGGCGGGTCACTGGACGGCGGCGAGCTGGACGACGGCGCGCTCGCGTGCCCGTCCTGCGGGCGCCGCTACTTCCTGCCGCAGGCGGGCCGCTCGATGGACGACGACCAGCTACAGCTGCAGCCCGTCCCGCTGTTGCGCGAGCAGCAGGAGGTGAGGGTGGCGCTGTGAGCGCCGAGCTCGACAGGGCGGTGGCAGGCAAGCGGCGGGCGCTCATGGTGTCCGGGCTGCGCGGCCTCGCGAAGCCCTCGCCGCCTGAGCCCGTGTCGCCGGAGGAGCGCTGCGACCTCTGCGGCACGACCGTGCCGGCCGACCATCGGCACATGCTCAACACCTACGAGCGCCAGATCGTCTGCACCTGCGAGAGCTGCTGGGCGCTGCGCTCGGGCGACGCCGACTTCCGGCCGGTCGGCAACCGTACGGTGTGGCTCGACGACTTCCGGCTGCCGGACGAGCTCTGGGCGCAGTTCCGGATCCCGATCGGGCTCGCGTTCTTCATGCACTCGAGCGTGACCGACTGCGTCGTGGCCATGTACCCGAGCCCGGCCGGTGCCACGGAGAGCGAGCTGCACTTCGAGACCTGGGACCGGCTCGCGGGCATGAACCCCGCGCTGCGCGACCTCGAGCCGGACGCGGAGGCGCTGATCGTCAACCGGATGTCCGACCCGCCGGCATTCGCGATCGCCCCGATCGACCGCTGCTACATGCTGGTCGGGCTGGTGAAGGCGGCGTGGGAGGGGATCTCCGGAGGCGCGGAGGTCGAGCGCGCGATCCAGGGCTACTTCGACGATCTGCGGGCGGTCGCCGCGTGAGCCGGCCCGAGGTGCTCGAGGTCCCGGTCGCCCCCGAGCCGGAGTTCCAGGTCATCGGCGCGAGCGGGCGGCGGCACGCCGCCGTCCCGGCGCTCGAGTTCGCGGTGAACGTCAGCGAGCCGGGCGGGCGGCAGGTGTACGCGATCGCCCTGTCCGCACAGGTGATGATCGAGCCGGCGCGGCGCGCCTACGACGCCGAGACGCGCGAGCGGCTCGTCGAGCTGTTCGGCGCGCCAGAGCGCTGGGGCACGACCACCCGCAACCTGGTCTGGCACCAGGCCGACGTGCTCGTGCCGGCGTTCACGGGCAGCACGACCTTCCGCGTGCCCGTGCCGGTGAGCTACGACATGGAGGTGGCCTCGGCCAAGTACCTCCAAGGACTCGAGGACGGCGAGGTGCCGCTGGCGTTCAACTTCAACGGCACGGTCCACTATCGCGGCGACGACGGGCGGCTGCAGATGTCGCTGATCCCCTGGTCGTGCTCGGCCGAGTTCCGCCTGCCTGTCGCGGTCTGGCGCGAGCTGATCGAGCACTACTACCCGGGCACCGGCTGGATCGCTCTCCGGGAGGGGACGCTGCGCGCGCTCCAGGAGGAGAAGGCGAAGCGGGCACTGCCGACCCTGGATGCCTGCGTCGCGGAGCTGCTGAGAAGGTGAACGAGCTGGTCGACACGCTCCTGTACGAGGGCTATGCGCTCTACCCGTACACGCCGGGGGCGGCGAAGAACGCGACCCCCACGCCGTTCGGGATCGTCTACCCGCCCTCGTACGCACGGACGCTCGACACCACACACGACCACCTCGAACTGAGGTGTGTCGTGGAGGGAGAAGGGGAGGTGACCGCGGAGGTCCGCTTCCTGGCCCCGAGCGGGGAGCGCCACAAGGCGGAGGAGCAGCGGATCGAGGGCGAGGGCGAGTTCCGGCGCGGTGGGCTCGCGATCCGCACGCGCCTCGCCGAGGCCCAGGTCGATGGCGGGCGCAGGCTCGTGTCGTACCGCGTCGAGAACCTCACCGATGCGCCGGCGGACGTGGACCGGGCGGGCGCCATCGCCCGCTCGCTCATCTCGACCCACCCGCTCCTGCGGGTTGACGGCGGCCGCTTCCTCTCCCAGCTGGACGCGCCCTGCGACAGCGTGAACACGTGGCCGGTGCTCGCCTCGCCGGAGGACGACGTGATGCTCGGCGCCGCGATCGTCCTGCCCGACCATCCGCAGATCGCGCCGGAGAGCCGCGGGAACCTGTTCGACAACACCGAGATCGAGGAGGCGCTCGTCCTCCACGTGAAGTCGCTCAGCCACGCGGAGCGTGCCGAGATCGAGGAGCAGGACCCGGCGGTCCGGGAGATGATCGACCGCGCCAGCGCGGTCACGCCGGAGGAGCTGCTGAGGCTGCACGGCCGCGTGGAGGTGCGCGACCCGGTCACGCGCGAGCCGCCGCGGCCGTCGGCAGACGTGCGCGACCCCACGCGCGGGCTCCCCGAGGTCGAGGTCGACGGCGTGACCTTCCGCCGCG
The DNA here is from genome assembly GCA_016929195.1 of Thermoleophilaceae bacterium. Taxonomy (GTDB): domain Bacteria; phylum Actinomycetota; class Thermoleophilia; order Solirubrobacterales; family Thermoleophilaceae; genus JACVRW01. The sequence goes on along the minus strand of JAFGJG010000023.1, from coordinate 19,293 downwards.
GCGGGCAGGTGATCGTGCGCCCGGGCGTGGAGGCGGACCTCCAGGCCCGCATGCTCGAGGGGCGCACGGTCACGGTCGAGCGGATCTACCGCGACTACGACGGCCGCGTGCACCTCGGCGTCAGCGTCGACCAGCCGGGCCAGGAGATCATGCGCGAGACGGGGCGGTTCCTTTGGTTCTTCCCCCCTGAGGTGGAGGTGGTGCGATGAAGCGGATCCTGATCGCCGGCATCGGCAACGCATGGCTGTCGGACGACGGCTTCGGCGGCGAGGTCGTGAGGCGGCTCGAGCGGCGTGACCTGCCGGAGGGGACGGCCGTGTTCGACTTCGGCACCGGCGGCCTCGACCTCGCCTACGAGGTGATGCGCGGCTACGACGCGCTCGTGCTGGTGGACGTGAGCCGCCAGGGCGGCGAGCCTGGCACGCTCTACGTCATGGACGTGTCCGAGGAGGATGCCGAGGCGGGGATCGAGGACGGCCAGGTGCTGAACCCGCACGGCATGGATCCGCAGACCGTCCTGCGCTTCGTGAAGACGCTGGGCGCCTGGCCCGGCCGTGTGGTCGTGGTGGCGTGCGAGCCCGCGCGCGTCGAGGAGATGGGCCTCGGGCTCAGCGACGAGGTGGAGCGCGCGGTGGACGCGGCCGTGGACCTCGTCGTGGGGACGGCGGACGAGCTGCGCTCGGACGCCGCCTACGCCGCGGGCTGAGCATGCACGAGCTGTCGCTGTCGAGCGCGATCGTGAACACAGTCGTGAAGCACGCGGCGGGCCGGCCCGTGACCGTCGTGAGCATGCGCGTGGGAGCGCTGCGGCAGGTGGTGCCGGACACGCTCGACTTCTACTTCGGCTTCGTCGCCGAGGGGACGGTCTGCGAGGGCGCGCGGCTCGAGCAGGAGCTCGTCGCCGCGCGCCTCCGCTGCGCGGGCTGCGAGCGCGAGTGGGAGATCGACGTGCCGGTCTTCATGTGCCCTGACTGCGGGCCGTCCGGCCGCGTCGAGGTCGCGGCCGGGGACGAGTTCGAGGTTGAGTCGATAGAGGTCGAGGAGGCCGAATGCATCGCACCAAGGTGAGGATCGTCGAGGGGGCGCTCGACGCCAACGACACGATCGCGCAGGCGAACCGGGCCGACTTCGACCGGGCGGACGTGCGCGTGGTGAATCTGATGAGCGCGCCCGGCGCGGGCAAGACCGCGCTGCTGGAGCGCGTCGCGACGGACCTTCCCGGCCTGCGTCTGGGCGTGCTCGAGGGCGACGTCGAGGGCTCGATGGACGCGGACCGGCTGGCGGCGCTGCACGTGCCGGTCACGCAGCTGAACACGGCGCCGGGCTTCGGGGGCGAGTGCCACCTCGACGCGAACATGGTCCGCTCCGCCCTCCCCGGGCTGGCGCTCGACGAGATCGACCTGCTCGTGATCGAGAACGTCGGGAACCTCGTCTGCCCGGCCGAGTTCAGGGTGGGCGAGGACGCCCGCGTAATGGTCTCCGCGATCACCGAGGGCGAGGAGAAGCCGCTCAAGTACCCGCTGATGTTCCGGGCCTGCGAGCTGGTGCTCGTCAACAAGATCGACCTGCTGCCGCACCTCGACTTCGACCTCGACAAGTTCCTCTACAACCTCGATCAGGTGAGTCCCGGCGTCGAGCGGATCCTCGTCAGCGCCAAGACGGGCGAGGGGCTCGGCGAGTGGCGCGACTGGCTCGCCCGCATGGGCTCGCCGGTGGAGGCGCCCGCTTGAGGCAGGCGCTCGAGAGCGGCCTGCTCGAGGCGGCTCTCGCCGAGCGGACGCGCGCGAACGAGGAGTTCTTCGGCGCCGAGGCGGAGCGGCTCGCGCGCCTCTGCCACCGGATGGCCGAGCGCTTCGCGCGCGGCGGGCGGCTGATCGCCTTCGGCCGCACGCCGGCGGCCCGCTCGGACGCCCGGCACGTGGCGGTGGAGTTCGTGCACCCGGTGATCGTCGGCAAGCGGGCGCTGCCCGCGATCGCGCTGGCGGGCGAGGGGGGCGACCTCGGCGAGCAGGTCGCGCTGACCGCCGACCCCGGGGACATCGCGATCGGGTTCGGGGCGCCCGAGGACGGCGGCGAGGCGGCCGCGGCGATCGGCGCTGCCCGCGAGCGCGGCTGCCTGACCCTGGCCTTCGCCCGAGCCGGGGCGGAGTGGGAGTTCGAGCCTCCGAGCGCGGACGCGTCTGTCCGCCAGGAGCTCGTGGAGACGCTCTACCACGTGCTCTGGGAGCTCGTGCACGTCTTCTTCGACCACCGCGGGCTGCTCGAGGGCCGTGAGGCGCGGCCGGTGCACGACACGGGCGCGTCCAGCTTCCTCTACCCCTTCCTCGGGGAGCGCGAGCACGACCTCGAGGCCGTCGTCGAGGACGTGCGGCGCTCCGTGCTCGCCAAGGCGGAGGAGGTGGGCGTGCTGCGCGCCCAGACGCTCGAGGAGAACGGCGCCGAGCTGCTGCGCGCCGCCGAGGGCCTGCGCCGCGATCTCGACGCCGGCGGCACGCTGCTCGCGCTCGGCAACGGCGGCTCGGCCACGGACGCGATGGACGCGGTCGCCGACTTCAGGCGACCGCCCGCGCCCGGCTGGCCCGCCCGGCGCGCGATCGACCTCACCGAGGACCCGGCCATCCTCACGGCGATCGCGAACGACATCGGCACCGAGGCGATCTTCGCCCGCCAGGTGATCGCGTACGGCGGCGACGGCGACGCGCTGCTCGCGATCTCCACGAGCGGGAACTCCCCGAACGTGATCGCGGCACTGGGCGAGGCGCGCCGGCGCGGTCTGCGCACCATCGCGATGGTGGGCTACGACGGCGGCAGGGTGGCCTCCGAGCGGCTTGCGGACCACGTGGTGGTCACCCGCTCGGAGCACATCCCGCGCATCCAGGAGGCGCAGGCCAGCGCCTACCACCTGCTGCGGGAGCTCGTGGAGGCCGTGTGAGCGCCACGCGCGCCCGCGCGAGCGTGCAGGTGCAGGGCGTGGTTCAGGGCGTGGGCTTCCGGCCCTATGTTCACCGGCTGGCGGCCGAGCTGGGGCTCGACGGCTTCGTGCTGAACGACGAGCACGGCGTGGTGATCGAGGTGGAGGGGGACACCGAGGCCGTCGAGCGCTTCCTCGAGCGGCTGCCGCTGGAGGCCCCCCCGCTCGCCCGGCTCGAGCGGGTCGTGGCCGGCAGCGTGCCGGCGACGGGCGAGGCCGGGTTCGAGATCCGGGTCACCCGCGGCGGCGGGGAGCCGGACGCCCGCGTGGCGCCCGACGCGGCCACCTGCGCCGACTGCCTGGCCGAGCTGCTCGACCCCGCCGACAGGCGCTTTCGCTACCCGTTCGTGAACTGCACCAACTGCGGCCCGCGCTTCACGATCGTGCGCGGGGTCCCCTACGACCGGCCCAACACCACCATGGCCGCGTTCGAGATGTGCGCGGCCTGCAGCGCCGAGTACCACGACCCCGCGAACCGCCGCTTCCACGCCCAGCCGAACGCCTGCCCCGAGTGCGGCCCGCGTGCCGCGCTGGTCTTCGCGGGCGGCGACCCGGCCGCCGAGCCGGGCGCGGACCCCGTGACCGCGGCCGCGCGGGCGCTGCTCGCCGGCGCGATCGTCGCCGTCAAGGGTCTCGGCGGCTTCCACCTCGCATGCCGGGCCGACCACGAGCGCGCCGTTGCCGAGCTGCGGGCCCGCAAGCACCGCGAGGACAAGCCGTTCGCGCTGATGGCGCCCGATCTCGCGGCGGCCCGTGAGCTCGCCGTCCTGTCGGACGCCGGCGAGCGCCTGCTGCTCGACTCGGCGCGACCGATCGTGCTCGCGCCTCGGCGTGCCGGCGCGCCCGTTGCCGGTGCGGTCGCCCCGCGCTCGGCCGAGCTCGGCGTGATGCTGCCGTACTCGCCGCTCCACCACCTGCTGCTGGCCGACACCGGCGCGGTGCTCGTCATGACCAGCGGCAACGTGTCCGACGAGCCGATCGCCTACGACGACGAGGACGCTCGCGAGCGGCTCACGGAGATCGCCGACCTCTTCCTCGTGCACGACCGCGAGATCGAGACGCGCACCGACGACTCGGTCGTGCGCGTCGCCCACGGCCGGACGCAGCTCCTGAGGCGCTCGCGCGGCCACGTGCCGGCGGCGCTCGAGCTGCCCGTGGACTGCGGACGCCATCTGCTCGCCACCGGTGCCGAGCTCAAGAACACGTTCGCGCTCGCCAAGGGCCGCGACGCCTGGGTCGGGCACCACGTCGGCGACCTGCGCAACTACGAGACGCTGCGCTCGTTCACGGACGGCATCGACCACTTCCGGCGCCTCTTCGCGGTCGAGCCGGAGGCGGTGGCCCACGACCTCCATCCCGAGTACCTGTCGACGAAGCACGCGCTCGAGCTGGAGGGCGTCGAGACGGTCGGCGTGCAGCACCATCACGCCCACATGGCGGCGTGCCTCGCGGAGCACGGCCGCACGGGCCCGGCGGTCGGGGCGATCTTCGACGGCACCGGCTTCGGCGCGGACGGCACGGTCTGGGGCGGCGAGCTGCTCTTCGGCGACCTGCGCGGCTTCGAGCGCGCGGGGCTACTGCACCCGGTGCGGATGCCGGGCGGCGAGGCGGCGATCCGCGAGCCGTGGCGCATGGCGTGCGCTTGGCTCGGCCAGGCGCCGCCGCTGCCGCGGGTGGACCCCGGCAGCTGGGCCAAGGTGTCGGAGCTCGTTCGCACCGGCGTCGCATCCCCGCTGACGTCGAGCGCCGGGCGCCTGTTCGACGCGGTCGCGGCGATCTGCGGCGTGCGGACCACGGTCAGCTATGAGGGCCAGGCGGCCGTCGAGCTGGAGGCCGCCGCGGACCCGGCCGAGGGCGGGGCATATCCGCTGCCGGTGGTCGACCACGGCGGCGAGCCCCTGGTGCTGGACGCGCGCTCGACGGTCGCGGCGGTGGCGGCCGCGGTGGACGAGGGGACGGAGACCGCGCTGGTCGCCGCGCGCTTCCACAACGCGGTGGCGGCCGCGACTGCGCGCGCCTGTGCCCTCGTGGCCGAGCGCCGGGCGGTCGAGACGGTGGTGCTGTCGGGCGGGGTGTTCCAGAACCGGTTGCTGCTGAGCCGCACGGCCGCGCTGCTCGAGGCCGCCGGCCTCGAGGTGCTCCTGCCCGAGCGCCTTCCGCCGAACGACGGCGGCATCTCGTACGGACAGCTCGCCGTGGCGGCGGCCCGGCTCGGATGAGCGCTCGGATCGACCCCGCGGTGGTGCTGGCGGAGCCCGTGTTCGCGGGCGGGCGCAGCAAGCCGTTCGCGGAGCTGACCGCGGCGGAGGTGGCCGAGCGAGCCCAGGAGCTGCGCGACGTCACCGGCTGGGGGCCGACGGCCAAGGTCGGCTCGGTCGCGCGTGCGTGGGGGGAGCTGGCGCGCACGATGGAGGAGCGCGGTGTGGCAATCGTCGGTGAGCTCGACCCGGCCGCCGTCTCCGAGCGCGCCGAGCGGCTCTGGGTGGTCCCCCCGGGCGGCAGCCTGCTTTAGTCCCACGAATGGCAGACCTTCAGGGCAAGACCCTGTTCATCTCGGGCGGCAGCCGCGGCATCGGGCTCGCGATCGCGCTGCGCGCCGCGCGCGACGGCGCGAACGTCGCGCTGATCGCGAAGACCGCGGAGCCGCACCCGAAGCTCGAGGGCACGGTCTTCACCGCCGCGGAGGAGATCGAGGCGGCGGGCGGCACCGCGCTGCCCGTGGTCGGCGACATCCGCGACGAGGAGCAGGTGAACGCGGCCGTCGCCCAGGCGGCCGATCGCTTCGGCGGGATCGACGTCTGCGTGAACAACGCGTCGGCGATCAACCTGTCCGGCACGGAGCAGATGGAGATGAAGCGCTACGACCTGATGCAGGACATCAACACGCGCGGGACCTACGTGGTGAGCAAGGCCTGCATACCGCACCTGCGCGAGGCGGAGAACCCGCACATCCTCACGCTGTCTCCGCCGATCAGCCTGGAGCCGCGCTGGCTCGAGGGCCACATCGGCTACACGATCGCCAAGTACGGGATGAGCCTCTGCGCGCTCGGCTTCGCCGCGGAGTTCCGCGAGGCGGGGATCGCCTCGAACGCGCTCTGGCCGCGCACGATCATCGCCACGGCGGCGGTGCAGAACCTGCTCGGCGGCGACGCGGCGATGCAGCGCTCACGCCGGCCGGAGCTCTACGCGGACGCCGCCTACGCGATCGTCACCCGCCCGAGCCGCGAGTGCACGGGGAACACCTACCTCTGCGAGGACGTCCTGGCCGAGGAGGGCGTGACCGACTTCAGCCCCTACATGTACGTCGAGGGCGCCGAGCCGCAGGTGGACCTGTTCGTGGACTCGGTGGACCCGGCCTAGCAGAGCCCGCGCACCCGGGCTCGCAGCGTGACGAGCCGCCCGCCACGGAGCCGCACGCCCACCCGCACGCGCGCGCGGCCGCGCCCGTGCAGCGCGCGCCGCGTGACCTTCATCCGGAACGGCCGCGTCCGATCCGTCCCCAGCTTCCGAGACCCGAGCCTCAGGCCCGCGCGCGCGACGCGGTCGAGGCCGGTGCCGGCGACCGTGAGAAGCGCCACGCGGCGAGCGCAGCCGCGGGCGCGCCCGTAGCGGACCTTCAGCGCGAGCTTCACCCGCGGCTTCGCGGGGGCCTTCGGCTCCGCCGGGGCGGGCGGAGGGACGGCGGGGCCCGGGCCGGCCGGCGGCGTCGTGACCGGTGGCCGCGCGTTCGTCGTCAGCGGCGCGCTGACCTGCTGCCGGCGGAGCGCGCCGCTCGACGTCCCCGGCGCACCGAAGAAGAGCGTGCGCGTGGTCGTGAGCCGGTCATCCGGGGCGCCGCCGTTCGTCGGCTCGTTCGTGTCGGCGATCGAGCCGTTCACGAACGGGCCGCTCGCTCCGTAGTAGCCCGAATCGCCCTGGCAGGGCGCCTGGCCCGAGGGCGGGCTCGCGCTGTCGCGGTAGAACGAGGTGAACTTGCTCGCCGCGACCGTCGTGCTCCAGGTGTGAACGCTGGTGACGGCGCCCTGCGGCCCGTCCACGCTCTCCCAGGTGAGCGGCCCGGCCGCGACCGTGTCGGCCGCCCCGTCGATCGTGACGCCGCCCGTGTTGTTGTTGTTCCGGTAGGTCATCCCGGACGCCGCCGCGCTGTAGTCGAGGAAGCTCATCACCGCGGGGATCGAGTGCACGCGCAGGAAGGTCGTGTCCTCCTCGCGGCCCTCGTAGAAGATCTGCTGGTGCTCGGTCATCGGGCCGCTGTTGGCGCCGACGAAGGCGCGGATCGCCCGGACCGGCCCGCTCCGGTTCGCGAGGAAGGCGCCCTCGCCCTGGGCGAACGTCAGCCGCGAGCGGCCGCAGTAGTCCGGGAAGAACTGGTTCTCGTTGCGGTCGAGGACGTCCGCGCCGGAGGCGCCGCTCCTGAGCACGCGCAGCTCGCTCTCGCGCCAGCGGTCGATGAACGCTCGCGAGTAGTACGGCGTGGAGACGCTCGAGGTCTCGGTGTTCGAGCCGGCCGCGTGCTTGTAGGTCGTGAGGTAGGGGCCGGTCGCGAGGCTGAACGTGTAGGTCACGTACGACCGCCCCGCGGCTGGGTCGAGCGAGCCGTCGTGGCGGAACAGGTAGACGTAGCCGCGCCCGCCGTCCAGCGGATCGGTGATCACGATCTCCCTCCGCGTGCCGGGCAGCACGCCGGGCGGGTCGGTGGCGGCCCCGGCCGCCGCGGATCCGGCGTCCTTCGCCATGAAGGCGATCTCGTCGTCGCCGTCGAGCGCGGGGTTCGGGTCTGCGCCGATGCGGGTCCCGGGGTCCGCGTAGCGCAGCTTCGCCGGAGTCGAGAAGGGGGTGAAGCAGAGGCTGTTCCCGCCGCAGGAGAACGGGGAGGGGTACGCCGAGCGCAGGTCCACGAGTTTCCGCTCGTCCACCTGGACCGGGATCTGCTGCCACGCGCCCGACCAGGCGAATGCGGCGATGCGCCCGGGAGCCGCCCCCGTCAGGGTGGGCACGCCGGCTCCCGTGACGACGACCGGGTCGTCCGGCCGGTTCAGCGGCGCGGCCGCGGCGGGCGGTGCGCCGAGCGCGACGAGCGCGAGGGCGAGGAGCGATGCGCGGCGAAGTTCCACCCGGGTCCAATCGGGCGTCCGAGCGAGGGACTTGAGGTCACGCCGCCGCGTGTGGTCGACATCTCCGTCGCCACCCGACGGAAACGTCGCACGCACTCCCTACCCGGCTGCCGTCTGAGCCTCGGCCTCGAGTCTCGCGCGCAGCTCGCCGGGCAGCTGCATCGCCCTCTCGGCCCCGTAGTCGAAGCCCACGAGCCAGCCGTAGCCCTCGGCACAGAGCCGGTCGCCGACCTCCATGCGGAAGTCGATCCGGAACGCCGAGCGGCGCACCTCGCCGACCGAGCAGCGCACCTCCACCTCCTCGTCGAAGTGGACCGGCGAGCGGTAGTTGATGTGGCACTCGGCGAAGATGAAGCCGAAGTCTCCGCGCTCCGGATTCGCGGGACTGTGGCCCGGCGAGAGCTGCGACATGAACGCGATCCGGGCGCTCTCGAAGTAACGCAGGTAGACCACGTTGTTGAGGTGCCGCATGGCGTCGAGGTCGCCGAAGCGGACGCGCTCGCGGTGGACGAAGGGCTCGCTCACGGGCGTGCATCTTCCAACACCGCGCGCCATACTGGGCGCGCGGTGTTCTCGGAGAACGTCGAGGTCGTCCGGCGCCTGCTCGGTGCGTTCAACCGCGGCGATTTCGGAGCGCTCAACGAGCTGGACGCGCGCGCGGAGCTGCAGGACGAGCCACGCATCCCGGGCGCGGGCTGGAACTACGGTTATCGCGGCGCCGTGGAATGGGCGGAGAAGCTCCGCCAGTCGTTCGGCGAGCTGTCGTTCGCGATCGACGAGCCGAGCGAGGCGGGCGACTGCGTCATCACCCACTGGCGCGCGGAGGGCGCCGGCAAGCGCAGCGGCGCGAAGGTCGCGATGGCCGGCTACTGCGTGTTCAATCTCGCGCGCGGGAAGGTCTGCCGCGTCGAGTTCTTCGAGACCGAGGGCAGCGCCGTGGCGGCGGCTCGGCAGCGCTGCCGGTGACGCTGTGTGCGGACGGTCACACTTCGCCCCGCGTGAGGTGCCGTACCTTGCGGGGTGAGGAGAGACTTGGCTTGCTGAACGCACTGCCACCAGGCCCCCGCCAGCCGCGAGCGCTTCAGACCGTCGCGTGGTGGACACGGCCGGTCTCCTTCCTCGAGTCCAACCGCCGCCGCTACGGGAAGCGCTTCACGATGCGGCTCCTCCAGACGCCGGCGTTCGTGATGCTCTCGGACCCGGACGAGATCCGCGAGGTCTTCACGGCGCCTCCGGACGTGCTGCACCCGGGTGAGGGCGCGCGGATCCTCGAGCCGGTGGTCGGGCGCAACTCCGTGATCCTGCTCGACGAGGGGGCCCACCTCGAGCAGCGCAAGCTGATGCTGCCCGCCTTCCACGGCGAGCGGATGCAGCGCCTGTCCGGGCTCATGACCGAGGTGGCAGAGCGCGAGGCCGCGGGCTGGCCGCGCGAGCGGCCCGTCGAGCTGCACCCGCTGCTCCAGGGGCTCACGCTCGAGGTGATCCTGCGCGCCGTGTTCGGGCTCGACCCGGGGGCGCGGATGGACGCGATCCGCGAGCGGCTCACGAAGATCCTCGCGCTCGGCGCGCGCCCGCTCGGGATGCTGCCGTTCATGCAGAAGGACCTCGGCGGCCGCGGGCCGTGGGCGTACTTCGTGCGCCTCCGCGAGGAGACCGACCGGCTGCTGTTCGAGCTCATCGACGAGCGCCGCGCCGACAGCGCCGAGCGCGACGACGTGCTGGCGATGCTTTTGGCGGCCAGGCACGAGGACGGGTCGCCCATGACCGACCGGGAGCTGCGCGACGAGCTGATGACCCTGCTCGTGGCCGGGCACGAGACGACGGCCTCGGAGCTGGCCTGGGCGTTCGAGCGCCTGCTGCGCGCGCCGGCCGTGATGGCTCGCCTCGTGGACGAGGTCGACTCGGGCGACGGCGACGCATACCTCACCGCCACGATCCACGAGGCGCTGCGGCGGCGCCCCGTGCTGCCGAACGCGGCCCCGCGGCTCGTGAAGCAGCCCGTGACGATCGGCGGCTTCGACTACCCCGAGGGCGTGTGCCTCGTGCCGAACGCCTATCTCGTGCATCACGACCCCGCGCTCTATCCCGATCCCTACGCGTTCCGGCCGGAGCGTTTCCTCGACGAGGGCCCCGGCACCTACACGTGGATCCCGTTCGGCGGCGGGCGGCGGCGCTGTCTCGGCGCGAGCTTCGCGCTCGTGGAGATGAAGATCGTGCTCCGGGCCGTGCTCGCCGGGAACGAGCTCAGCGCTCCGTACGCGGAGCACGAGCGCAGCCGCCGGCGCGCGATCACGCTGAGCCCGCGCCGCGGCGCGACGACGGTTCTCCGCGCGCGCCCGCGCGTGCGCGAGGAGGTCCCGGCGGCGGCCTAGCCGTTACCGTGCCCGCCGTGGCCGGCGGCGACTACGAGACGCTCCTGTACAGCGCGACGGACGGCGTGGCCACGGTCACCCTGAACCGGCCGGAGCGGCTCAACACCATCGTCCCGCCCATGCCCGACGAGCTGGAGGCGGCCGTCGGCGCCGCGGTGCGCGACGACGAGGTGAAGGTGATCGTCGTCCGCGGGGCCGGGCGCTCCTTCTGCGCCGGGTACGACTTCGGGGGCGGCTTCCACCACTGGGACGAGTGGCTGGCGAGCGACGAGCGCTGGGACCCGGGCAAGGACTTCGCCTTCGCGACCGCGCCGGAGATCGCTCCGACCCAGAAGTTCATGAGCGTCTGGCGCGCGCCCAAGCCGGTGATCGCGCAGGTCCACGGCTGGTGCGTGGGCGGCGGCAGCGACTTCGCGCTCTGCGCGGACCTGGTCGTGGCGAGCGAGGACGCCGTGATCGGCACGCCCTACAGCCGCATGTGGGGCGCCTACCTCTCGGGGATGTGGATCTACCGCCTCGGGCTGACGAAGGCGAAGGAGCACGCGCTGACCGGTCGCCCGCTGACCGGGACGGAGGCGGCCGAGGCCGGCCTCATCAACCGCGCCGTGCCGTTCGCCGAGCTGGAGTCCACGGTCGCCGAGCTGGCGGCCGGTCTGTGCTCGATCCCGGCCTCTCAGCTCGCGGCGCAGAAGCTCATCGTCAACCAGGCCTTCGAGGGCATGGGCCTCGGGGCCATCCAGACGCTCGGCCCGATCCTCGACGGGCTGATGCGCAACACGCCCGAGGCCGACCGCTTCATCCGGAAGGTCGAGGAGGAGGGGCTCGGCGCCGCGGTGGCCGAGCGCGACGGGCCCTTCGGGGACTACAGCCAGGCCCCGCCCGAGCGCCGGCCGGACCCGCGCAACGTCATCGAGCCCTAGTACTTCCGGCCACGAACGTTTAGCGCGCCGGTGCACACGGGACGGTGATCGGATGACCGAGAACGCCCCACCACCGTCGCGCGCGCGGCAGGTGAGCGCGCGCGCCCTTGAGCAGGCGCGACGTGCGCGCGCGCACGTCGCCGTGCTCGTGGCGCTGATCGCGGGCGTCGTGGCCGCGTATTCCCACCGCGACTCCGTATTCGGAGCGGACATGCCGGTCAAGGCGGCGACGGTGGTCGCGCTCGTGATTCTCGGCTGGGCGTTTGCCGTCAGCCTCGGCCGTGCCCTCTGGCCCTACCTCGAGCGCCACCTCGATCCCGGCACCGCGGGGACCGTCGGATTCCTGATCCGGCTGCTCACCATGCTCGCAACGCTCCTTGCAGCGCTCCGCTTCGCGGGCCTCGATCCCGCCACGCTGGCCGTCGGAGGCGCCTTCACCGCCGTGATCCTCGGTCTCGCCGCGCAGCAGACGATCGGGAACCTGATCGCCGGCACCGTGCTGCTGAGCGCACGGCCCTACCGCGTGGGCGACCGCATCCGGCTGCACGCGGGAAGCGTGGCCGGCCAGCTCGAGGGGACGGTCTCGTCCCTCGGGTTGCTCTACACGACGCTCGCGAAGGGCGCCGACAGGATCCTCGTGCCGAACTCCGTCGTGCTGGCGGCGGCCATCGTGCCGCTGCGCGAGCCGTCGGCCGTGGAGCTACGCGCCCGGCTCGACGCGGACATCCGCCCGAGCGACGTTCACAGGCGGCTGGACGAGAACGTGAGCGTCTCCACGCGCTCGGCGCCGCACGTCGACCTGGAGGAGTTCGACGGCGACGACGTGGTCGTCAGGATCACCGCCACCCCGGTCGACCCGGCGGACGGTCCCGCGCTGGCCGACGAGGTGGTGGCGGTCCTGGACGAGGTGGCTGCGCGGACCTAGATGGTCCGGACGTTGACGGCCTTCGGGCCCTTGTCGCCCGGCTCGGCCTCGTACTCCACGCGTGCGCCGTCAGCGAGTGAGCGGAAGCCCTCGCCCGCGATCTCCGTGTGGTGCACGAAAAGGTCCTTGCCCGGCTCGTCGGGGGTGACGAAGCCGAAGCCCTTGTCGTCGCTGAACCACTTCACCGTTCCTGTTGCCATGGGTACCTCCCCACGTCGTGTGCCGCGTACGCCGTAGGTGCCCTTCGAGCAACGACTGCGACCGCTCGCACTGCATTTCCCGGCCCACGGTGGGCCAGACCAAACGCGGACGGTAGCACCGCTCTCAGCGGCGGCCGTGCCTGGCCACCAGTCGCCGGTACACGCCGAACGCCGGCTTGGGCGAGTAGTCGTCGTGCAGGAGGCCGAAGAAGGACTGGAAGTTGGGGCCCTCGCTGTTGTTGTCGCGCAGCCCGAACCAGCGAAAGTCGCTGATTCCGTAGGTGCCGCGGTATGCCACGGCAGCGTGCACGAACTCGCGCGTGGCGCGCACCTGGGCGGCCTCGCTGCGGCCGGGGCCGGTCGGATAGCCCGTCTCCTCGATCCGCAGGGGCTTCGAGCGGCCGAAGCCGGCGAGCGGCATGTAGCACTCGCGCACCTGGGCAACGCCCTCGAGGAAGGCGTCTCCGATGTCGACGATCGGAACCTGGAGCAGGATCCCCGGGGTGAACGTACCGGGATAGATGTCGAGGCCGATCCAGTCCGTCGCCCTGCGGAGGCGCGCCCCGCCGCGCCGTCCCACCGCGCGCCAGAAGCGGGCGTCGTCGCCCGCGCCCGGGCCCGTCGAGCGAAAGGCGTAGTTGAAGCCGATCTCCTGGTGGTCGTAGCCGAGCCGGCGCGAGGTCCGCTTGGCCTCGATCACGCCGCGCACGAGCGCCTCGACGGCGCGCTTGTAGAAGCCGTCGGAGGTGTTCTTCGAGTACGAGATGTTCACCTCGTTCGTGATCTGCAGTCCGGTGACGGCGCGGTTGGGACCGAACGCGCGCACGACCGAGCGCACGTAGCGGAGCCACTTCGCGATGTTCCCGTCGTCGCTGTCGCGCGGGTGGTAGCGGACCTGAAGCTCCACCTCGAGCCCAAGGCGCGCGTAGTGGGCCGCCATGCGCCGGAAGCTCGCGATGCCCTTGCGGCCGTCCGCCATGAACAGGCGGTTGAGGCGCACCGCGAGGAAGCGCGTGCCCTTGAGGCGCACGAGCGCGGCGTCGCGCTTGCGCGCGTCCTCGCGCACGGTGGGGGTGGTCTGGGCCGACCCGGCCTCGCCCGCGAGCCGCGGCCCGATGCCGAAGCGCACGCGCGGGCCGCCGCGGGGCCGGTCGTCGGCATAGCTCTGCGTGCAATCCGGATCGGGGCGCTTCACGGCCGGCGTCTCACCCGGCGGGACGGCGCCGCCGGCATCCCACGGGATCGCCTGTGCCGTGCACGCGGCGGCCAGCAGGAGGGCCGCGGTGAGCGCGCCGGCCGTCAGCCGCTGTGCCCGTCGCTCCATCGCCCGTGGCACGCTAACGGCCCGTGCTGCTCCACGAGCGCTACCCCGCGGTCCGCGAAGGGCTGCCTCACCTCTCCCTGAGCGACGGCCCGACGCCGGTGCGCCGGCTGGACGGCCTGTCCGCCGACGGGCGCGCCGAGGTCTGGGTGAAGGACGACGGCGCGTTCGGCTCCGGCCCCTGGGGCGGCAACAAGGTCCGCAAGCTCGAGTGGCTCCTCCCGGAGGCGCGCCGCCGCGGGCGGACGATCCTCACCTTCGGCGGCCTGGGCACCAACTGGGGGCTCGCGACCGCGCTCTACGGCAGGGACCACGGCGTGCGCACGGCGCTCGCGCTCGTGGACCAGCCGGTGGACGAGCACGTGAGCGCCCAGCTCGAGCGCCTTCGCGCGTCGGGCGCGACGCTCCACTTCACGCGCACGAAGCGCCGCACGGTCCTCGCGCTGCCGTGGCTGATCGCACGGCACAGGCCCTACCTGGTGCCCGCGGGGGGGTCGAGTCCGCTCGGGATGCTCGGCTACGTGGACGCGAGCCTCGAGCTCGCCGCGCAGGTGGCCGCGGGCGAGCTCCCGGAGCCCTCGCACGCGGTCGTTGCGATCGGGTCCTCCGGCAGCGCCGCCGGCCTGGCGCTGGGCCTCCGCCTGGCCGGGCTCGGCACGCGCGTCGTGGGCGTGCCGGTCACGCGCGACCTGCGGGCGGACCCGGCTTCCGTGGCGCGGCTCGCCGGCCGCGCGGCGAAGCTGCTGCGCTCGCGCGGCGCGAGGCTCGAGGCGCCCCCGCCCACGGCGGCCGACGTGACGATCCTCGACGGCTGGATCGGCGCGGGCTACGGACACCCGACCCCGGAGGGCGAGGCGGCCGCGGCCGCCGCCCGGGAGCGCGACGCGCTCGCGCTCGATCCCGTCTACACGGCGAAGGCCGTGGCGGCGCTGCGCGCCGCGAACGCGGCGGGCGAGCTCGGCCGGGGGACCGTGCTCTACGTGCACACCGACGGGCCGCGATACTGACGCGGTGAGGGGGATCGAGCACGCCGCCCCGCTGCCCATCACCGGCTCGACCGAGGTGGCGCTCCCGGTCGAGCGGATGTGGGCGCTGTTCGCCGACGTGGAGCGCTGGCCCGAGTGGAATCCCTGCTTCTGGCGCGCGTCGGTGGACGGCGGCGAGCTGCGCGAGGGCGCGACGCTCCGGTTCGCGTTCAACCCGATCCGGCCCGCCCTCCTGTACAAGCTGCCCGCGCGCGCCGAGATCGTCGAGGCGGTCCCCAACGACCGGGTGACCTGGGAGGTCGACGCGCCGGGCTTCCACGCGCTCCACAGCTACCGCTTCGCGCCGCTCGGCCCCGAGCGCAGCACGTTCGGCTCGTGGGAGGTCGCGGAGGGCCCCACCTACCGCGCGCTGCGCGCCTTCTGGCTGGCGCACTTCCGCTACGTCTGCCGCGAGTCGCTCGCGGGCGCGCGGGCGCTGGGCTAGCCGAGGCCGTTCAGGCGGCGCACCGCCTGGAAGAGCCCGCCGCTCTGGAACATGTCCACGGCGACGATCGTCGGCATCAGGCCGCGGATGCGCTTGCAGGTGCGCGCGCGGCCGACCAGCACGTCGGTCGCGTTCACCGCCGCCGATCCGGCCGGTGTGGGTGCGAACGGCGGTGACCAGTGGTTCATCAGGAACAGCGAGCCGGTCGTCCCGCCGCGGTTGGGGGCGCAGCTCGCGGCCCAGTTGGCGGGGTCGGTGATGAGCGCGGGCGTGGCCCAGCTGTAGCTCGTCTCCTGGAGGATCCCGCGGTAGGCCTCGTGGTACCAGGGGACGTTCCCGGAGTCGCGCTCGGCCATCATCACGACCTGGCGGCGCCTCTGGATCATCTTCCGGAGCTTCGGCCAGTGCGGCCCGGTCCGGCCGCGCCACACGTGGCGGCGCAGGCCGGCGCGCCGGACCTCGCGGGCGAAGTCGTCCGGAGTCACGTAGTCCTCGTTGATGATCGCGATCACGTTGCGCGGATTGCGCTCGAGGAAGGTGCGGATCGAGCGGAGCACGTCGACGAGCGGCGTCGCGCCGAGCTGGCACGCGACGTGGCAGAGGTAGAGCCGGCTCGCCGCGGTCGGCGTCGCGTCGGCGACGACCGTGCCGTTCGGCTCAACGTGCGCGTAGTAGGTGTCGAGCAGGAAGCCGCGCACGCCCGCCGCGAGCTGGTCCGGAATGCCGACCTGCTGGTTCGGGATGCTCCATCCGAGCGACTGGGCCGACATCGCGTTGTGGGTGGCGGGCAGCGTTACGCGGTCGAAGCGCTTGCCGCACAGCCGCCAGTCGCCGTTGCAGCCGACGGGCCTGGCCGCGGCCGGGCCGGCCGCCACCACGAGCAGGGCGGAGACGGCGAGGCAGGCGGCGAGCAGGGTCCTCCTCATCAGTGCTCACCCTAACGCCGCGCCCTTGCGCCTGTTGCAGTCGGCGCAGAGGAGCTGGAGGTTGTCCACGCCGTCGCCGCCGCCCAGCGCCAGCGGGATCACGTGGTCGTACTGGAGGTCGAAGCTGGAGCCGCACTCCGCGCAGCGCCCGCCGTCGCGCGTGAAGACGGCCACGCGCGTCTCACGGCCGATCCGCGCCCGCCGCGGCGCCGGCGAGTCGCCCGCCAGCGCCGCATGCGCGCGCTCGAGGCGCCGGCGCCTGCGGCGCTCGCGCTCACGGACGAGCGCCAGCACGTCCTCCGCGCCGAGCCCGTCGTCGGCCCAGTAGAAGCGCTCCTCGAACCACCAGCACACGCGCCGCGGCTCCTCGGCGACCGGCACGGGGACGGCGCTCGCGGCGGCGGCGAGCACCCGCTGGCGGCGCGCCCCCCACGACGGGGCGAGCGCCGTCTCGCCGCGCACCGGCCGGTATCGCCGCCCCAGCGGCGTCAGCCGGCATTCGAGCTCCGCGCCCTCGATCTCCCTGAGCACGCCGCGAGGCTACGACCCCGCCGCGACGCCGAGACAGCGGGCTTGCATCTCTAGTCTGGGCCGCGATGGAGCACCGCAGCCTCGGCACCACCGGCGTCATGGTCTCGCCGCTCTGCCTCGGGACGATGATGTTCGGAGCCTGGGGCAACACCGACCACGACGACTCGATCCGGGTCATCCACCGAGCGCTCGACGCCGGGATCAACTTCGTCGACACCGCCGACGTGTACTCGCGCGGCGAGTCGGAGGAGATCGTCGGCAAGGCGCTCAAGGGGCGTCGCGACGACGTCGTGCTCGCCACCAAGGTCCACGGCAAGATGGGCGACGACCCGAACCAGTACGGCAACTCGCGCCGCTGGATCGTGCGCGAGGTCGAAAGCAGCCTGCGCCGGCTCGGCACCGACTGGATCGACCTCTACCAGATCCACCGCCCCGAGCCGGACACCGACATCGACGAGACGCTGGGCGCGCTCAGCGACCTCGTCCACGCGGGGAAGATCCGCTACGCAGGCTGCTCGACGTTCCCGCCGAGCAGCATCGTCGAGGCCCACTGGACCTCCGAGCGCCGGGGGCGCGAGCGCTTCGTGAGCGAGCAGCCGCCCTACTCGATGCTGATCCGCGGCGTGGAGGCCGAGGTCCTGCCCACCTGCCGGCGCTACGGGATGGGCGTGATCCCCTGGAGCCCGCTCGCCGGTGGCTGGCTGTCCGGCCGCTACCGGCTGGACGCCGACATCGAGACCTCCCGGCGGGCGCAGATGATCCCCGACCGCTACGACATGTCGCTGCCGGCGAACCAGCGCAAGCTGGAGGTGGCGGACGCGCTCGCCCGTCTGGCCGAGGAGACCGGCCTGACGCTGATCGAGATGGCGATCGCGTTCGTGATCCGCCACCCCGCCGTGACCGCCGCGATCATCGGGCCGCGCACGATGGAGCACCTCGAGTCGCAGCTCACCGCTGCGGACGTGACGCTCTCGGACGAGGTGCTCGACCGGATCGACGAGATCGTCCCGCCCGGGACGAACGTCAACCCGGCCGACACCGGGTGGCAGAACCCGGACCTGGCGCCGGCTATGCGTCGTCGGCCAGCGTAGCCCGCCAGACCAGCCAGATGAACAGCGCCTGGAAGGGCAGACGGGCGTAGAGCGCCGCGGGCGGGATCTTCCTGTAGCGCTCAGGGTGCAGCGCCATGTGCACGTTGGCGGGGAAGATCGCGATCAGGGTTGCGATCCCGAGCAGCCCGCCGGCCCGGCGCGTCCGCGGGTGCATGGTCGCGAGCCCGGCCGCGGTCTCGGCCACGCCGGAGGCCATCACGAGCTCGCGGTGCGCCGGCACGTAGTCCGGCATGATCGCCTCGTACGCCCGCGGCATCCGGAAGTGGTTCAGCCCTGCGAGGGCGAGCACCGGACCGGCGCAGAGCTTGGCCAACGAGCGCAAGGCGCGGGAAGGCTAGCGGCCGGCCGCCCGGGAGGCCCGCTATCGACAATCGGTCGGGCCGCGGGGCCCGAACTTTCGCCAGCCGTCGAATGACGGCGGCTCCTTCTCGCGGCATGCTGCGGGGGTGCACTCTCCTCCAGTCATCGGTGCTCGCTTCGACCGGATGCGACCACCGGTGCGCGCACAGGACGAATCGGGGCCGGCGTGGTGACTGCACACCGCGCCGGCCCCGGTCGTCGAAACTCAGCGTCCCGCTAGGGCTGACGCGGTACACGGCGCGGGAGGCCGACCACCTGGAGCCGCCCGAACAGCGCCACGTACAGGCGGTTGCCGATCGCCCCGAGACCCATCGGCGGGGTTGTTGCGGGGCGGATTTGTAGCGTGTGTACGCGATGAAGAAGTCCTCACCGGCTCCCAGCCGCAAGCTCGCGGTGCTGGCGTGCATGGACGCCCGGCTCGACCCGGCGAGGCTCCTGGGCCTCGAGGAGGGCGACGCGCACGTGATCCGCAACGCCGGCGGCGTCGTGACCGACGACGTGATCCGCTCGCTCGCCCTGTCCCAGCACCTGCTCGGAACCGTGGAGATCGTCGTCATCCAGCACACAGATTGCGGGCTGCTCATGGTCACGGACGAGGAGTTCGGCGACCGCCTCGAGCGTGAGACGGGGCAGCGGCCCGAGTGGATGGCGCAGGCCTTCAGCGACCTCGATCAGAACGTGCGCGACACCATCTCGGCGCTCCGGGGCAATCCCTTCGTCCCGAACACCGAGAGCGTGCGCGGGTTCGTCTACGAGGTGGAGAGCGGCAGGCTGCGCGAGGTGGGCTGAGGCGCGCGCAGCGCGAGCGCGAGCTCGAAGCGGGCGCCGGGGTCGTCGAGCTGGTCGCCGAAGGTTTCTCGCAGCTGAACCAGGCGGTAGCGCACCGTCTGCGGGTGCACGTGCAGGGCGCGCGCCACGTCCGGCACGCGGCCCTGGTGGTCGAGCCACGCGCGAAGCGTCTCGATCAGCCGGGTCCGCGCGCCCGGCGTGCGGTCGGCCAGCGGGGCGAGCCGCGCGTCGGCCAGATCCTCGAGCAGGCGGCGGTCCCGGTGGACGGCGAGGTCGGCGAGG
>JAFGJG010000022.1 GCA_016929195.1 Thermoleophilaceae bacterium | reverse complement strand
GGGTTCACGCAGTGCGGCATCCGCTCGCCGTCCAGCGCGGCCAGCAGGTTGTCCACGGCCATGTCGGCCATGCGCTCCCGCGTCGCGACGGTTGCCGAGCCCAGGTGCGGGAGGACGAGCAGGTTGGGCGCGCCCAGCAGCGGGTGGCCGCCCGGCAGCGGCTCGGGGTCCGTCACGTCCAGGGCGGCGCCGGCGATCTCGCCGCGCTCGAGGGCGGCCAGCAGCGCGTCCGTGTCCACGATCGGGCCGCGCGCGGTGTTGACGAGGTAGGCCGTCGGCTTCATGCGCGCCAGCGCCTCGGCGCCGATCAGGGCGCGCGTGTCGGGCGTGAGCGGGCAGTGGAGCGTCACGAAGTCCGCCTGCTCGAGGAACTCCTCGAGCGGCATGGCGCGGCTGTCGATCACGCGCGCCCCGAAGCCCTCCAGCCGCCGCGCCACGGCGCTTCCGATCCGCCCCATCCCGACGATCCCCACCGTCGCTTCGCTCAGGTCGCGCCCGAGCAGCAGGCCGGGCTCCCAGGTCACCCACTCGCCGCGGCGCACGAACGCGTCGCCCTCCACCAGCCTGCGCGCGGCGCCCAGCATGAGAGCCACGGCCAGGTCGGCGGTCGTCTCGGTGAGCACTCCCGGCGTGTGACCCACGGGTATCCCGCGGGCGGTGGCCGCCTCCACGTCGATGTTGTCGACGCCCACGGCGTAGTTCGAGATCGCGCGGAGGCCCGGCGCAGCTTCGATCAGCTCGGCCGTTACGGGGTCGGTCAGGAGCGTCAGCAGCCCTTCGGTGGGACGCGCCAGCTCCTCGGCGGGCGGCGGCAGCCGGTCGGGCCAGACCTCCACGTCGTGCCGCTCGGACAGCCGGTCCAGGGCTCCGCCGGGCAGGCGGCGGGTCACGTATGCCCTCATCGGGCGGGAGGATGCCACGCCAATGGGTATCACTAGGGGTGTGGCGCGCGACACCGGCCTTCCCGAATCCGACGCGCAGTTCGACTTCGGCCGCGCCCGCCGCGCCCGCGCGCTCGCGCGGCTGAACACGCGCCTGCGCCGCGAGCCGAGCGACGTCGACGTGATCCTGCCCTTCGACGAGGTGCTCCAGGCGCTCGGGCGGCGCGGCGAGCGCCGGATCGGCCAGGAGGTGATCCTGCTCGACTCGATCGTCGGCACCGTCGATCGCGGGCGCGAGTTCGACCGCAGCTTCCGCCCCACGTCGGGCAAGGTGCGCGCACGCTGGGAGCGGGTGGCGGCCGCGCAGCGCCGCGGCCAGGCCATGCCGCCGATCGACGTGTACCGGATCGGCGACGTGCACTTCGTGAAGGACGGCCACCACCGCGTGTCGGTCGCGCGGGCGCTCGGCCACAAGGACATCAACGCATATGTGACGGAGGTGCTCACCGAGGTCGGGGCCGAGCGCGAGATCACGCTCGCCGACCTGCCGCTGAAGAGCCACGAGCGCCTGTTCCGCGAGCGCGTTCCGCTGCCCGAGGAGGCGCGCGGCGCCATCCAGCTATCCGACGAGTGGCGCTACGCCGCGCTCGCCGAGGCCGTGGAGGCCTGGGGCTTCCGCCGCAAGCAGGCGACCGGGGAGTCGCTGAGCCGCCCGGAGCTGGCGGAGGCGTGGTTCCGCGAGGAGTACGAGCCGGTCGTGGAGATGCTCGGCGAGGCCGGCCTCGCGAACAAGGGCACCGCCACCGAGGCCTACATGAGGCTGTCGCACCTGCGCTACCTGATCCTGCGCACCCACGACTGGAACGACGAGGTCATCGACGCGCTGCGCCGGGAGCTCGAGAGCCCCAGCTGGGACGAGGACACGATGGTGCGGAGGCTGCGGAAGGAGCTGCGCTAGACGCGGCTGTCGGACGGTTTGCGCGGAGTTCGTCGACCAATGTAGTGTCGAGCTCGTGCGTTTGATGCTGACGACCTGCGCCGCTCTGTGCGCTGCCCTCCTCGGCGCCGGCTCGGCCGCCGCCCAGCCCGTCACGTGCGGGCAGGTGATCAGGACCGATACGAAGCTGTCCAGCGACCTGCGGGACTGTCCGGGCGACGGATTGGTGATCGGGGCCCACCACATCACCCTGGACCTGAACGGCCACACGGTGGACGGCCTCCGCCGGGGGAACCCGTGTGACCCGGATTGTCTTCACGGCCGGGGGATCGACAACACGGGCGGGTACGACGGGGTCCGCATCGTCAACGGGAGAGTCAGCGACTTCGAGCGCGGCGTGATCCTGGTAGGCGCCAACCGCAATCAGCTCTCGAGGCTCGACGTGGCGGCGAGCTCCTATGGGGAGGCGTTCTCTCCCGTCACGCTGGTCAATTCGCACAGGAACCGGATCGTCGACTCGACCATGGGTGCAGGCGAGCCGGCCCTGTTGCTGGTCCTCTCCGACCACAACACGATCGCGCGCAGCAGCATGTCCGGAGGTATCACGATCCGGCAGGGAGACGGTCTGCTCCTTGTCGGGTCCGACCACAACCGGATCGCCGACAGCCATGTCGGCGGCGCGTGGCTCGGCGTGCACCTGATCGACTCGGCGGGCAACCGGCTCGTGCGCGACGAGCTCGGCGGCTACAACGGCAACCTCCTGGACGACGCGACACGGACGACGCTCACCGGGAATACGCTCACCGGCCGTGGCGCCACCGCGGTGCAGGGTGACGCGAACGTCATCTCCGGCAACTCGGTCATCGCCGAACAGGGCCTCCGCATCGACGGCGACTACAACCGTGTGCTCAGCAACACGAAGTCAGGCGGTCAGTACGGGCTTGTCATAGGGGGCGGGGCCGGGACCCTCGTCCGGTTCAACCGCTTCGACAACGTGCTCAATGGAATCCACGTCACTGCCCAGGCCGCCGACACCCGGGTGGTGGACAACACCGCAAGCGCAAACGGGTCCGACGGCATCCGGGTCGACGCCGCGCGCACCGAGATCGGCCGCAACGTGGCGAACGACAACGGCAAGCTCGGGATCGAAGCCGTGCAGGGGGTCACCGACCTCGGCGGAAACACCGCCACGGGCAACGGCGACCCGCTGCAGTGCGTGAACGTGTTCTGCCGCTAGGCCCCGGGCCGCTCGTCGCCGCCGGCGCCGGTAGCGGCGGGGGCGTTCTCGGAGGCCGTCAGGTTGCGGCCGTCGTCCGGGTCGAACAGGTGGAGCCGGTCGGCGTCCACCCACAGCTCGGACTCCTGGCCCTCCTGGACCTGGCTCTCCGGGTCGAGCCGGGCCACGATCTGGCCCGCCTCGCCCGAGCTGGGCACCTCGCCGCCGCCCGCGTCCTCGGCCAGCTCGCGCAACTCCTGCGACTCGATGTCCTGGTCGGACTCCACGCGGAAGTGCGCGTACAGCTCGGAGCCCATCGACTCGACCACGTCGATGCGGGCGCGGAACGTCGCGCCGCGCCGCTTGACGTCCTCGCTCACGACCGACGCGTCCTCGAAGCTCTCCGGCCTGATGCCGGCGATCAGCTGCTTGCCGCCGCTGTCGCCCAGACGGCCGCGCACCTCGTCCGGTAGGGGCACCTCGCCGATCGGCAGCCTCACCGTGTCGCCCTCGATCGTGGCCGGCATGAAGTTCATCGCCGGCGAGCCGATGAACCCGGCCACGAACAGGTTCACCGGGTTGTTGTAGAGCTCCATGGGCGCGCCCACCTGCTGGAGCCGTCCCGCGCGCATCACGGCCACGCGGTCCCCGAGCGTCATGGCTTCTGTCTGGTCGTGCGTCACGTAGACCGTGGTGGTGCCGAGGTCGTTCTGGATCCGCGACACCTCGGTGCGCATCTGCACGCGCAGCTTCGCGTCGAGGTTGGAGAGCGGCTCGTCCATGAGGAACGCCGCCGGGTCGCGCACGATCGCGCGCCCCATCGCCACGCGCTGGCGCTGCCCGCCCGAGAGCTGGGCGGGCTTGCGGTCGAGGTGCTGCTGGAGGTCGAGAATGCGAGCGGCCTCCTCGACCTTCTTGTCGATCTCGGCCTTGTCGAGCCCGCGCAGCTTGAGCGCGAAGCCCATGTTGTCGCGCACGCTCATGTGCGGGTAGAGCGCGTAGTTCTGGAAGACCATCGCGATGTCGCGGTCCTTCGGCGCCTTGTCGTTGACCACGTCGCCGCCGATGCGCAGCTCGCCGTCCGAGATGTCCTCGAGCCCGGCGATCATGCGCAGCGCGGTCGACTTGCCGCAGCCGGACGGGCCGACCAGGATCACGAACTCCCCGTCCTGGATCTCGAGGCTCATGTCGGACACGGCCTCGTATCCGTCGGGGTACCGCTTGGTGACTCCGTCGAGGGTGATCTGGGCCACGGGTGCTCCTCCTTTTATCCCTTCACCGCGCCGGCGGTGAGGCCCGCGACGATTCGGCGCTGGAAGATCAGGACCATGATGATGATCGGGACCGTGACCACGACCGCCGCCGCGGCGATGGCGCCGATCGGCTGTTCGAACTGCGACGCGCCCGTGAAGAACGCGAGCGCGGCCGGGACGGTCCTGGCGTTGTCGGTCGAGGTCAGGGTGTTGGCGAAGATGAAGTCGTTCCAGGCGAAGATGAAGACGAGGATCGCCGCCGTGAAGACGCCGGGCGCGGCCAGCGGGACGATCACCTTGGTGAATGCCTGGAAGGGCGTGGCGCCGTCCACCTGGGCCGCCTGCTCGAGCTCCCAGGGGATCTCCCTGAAGAACGCGGACAGCGTGTAGATCGCCAGCGGCAGCGTGAACGTCATGTAGGGGATGATCAGCCCGGGCCACGTGTCGTAGAGGCCCACGGCGCGCCACATGTCGAACAGCGACCCGACGATCGAGATCGGCGGGAACATCGCCACGGCGAGCGCGCCGGACAGGATCACCGTCTTGCCTGCGAAGTTCAGGCGCGAGGTCGCGTACGCGGTCATCGCCGCCAGCACGATCGAGATCAGCGTCGCGATCGCCGCGATGCCGATCGAGTTGATCAGCGCGGCGATGAACATGTCGTCCTTGAAGATCACCTCGTAGTTGTCGAGGTGGAAGCCGGAGTAGAACTTGCGGTCGGCCACCTGCTCGGGCGTCTTGAGCGAGATCGCCGCGATCCAGGCGACCGGGATCAGGGCGTAGAACAGGACCACGAGGATCCCGATGGACCATGCGGCCCGCTCGCGATTCGTGTGCTGCATCTAGGCCTCCCCTCGCTGCTGAGCCGTGCTGGTGCCGAGGACCCTCACGAAGAAGACGGCGATCAGGATCACGCAGAGGAAGATCAGGATCGAGATCGCCGAGCCGAGGCCCAGGTTCCCGCGGTTGATCAGGACGTTGTAGCCCAGGATCGACACCGTCTCGGTGCCGAGCGCCCCTCCGGGTTGGATGATGTAGACGTTGTCGAAGATCCGGAACGCGTCGAGCGTCCGGAAGAGCAGCGCCACCAGGATCGCCGGCTTCATCAGGGGCAGCGTGATCCGGAAGAAGCGCTGGGTCACGCTCGCGCCGTCCACCTTGGCGGCCTCGTGCAGCTCGTCGGGCACGAGCGCCAGCCCGGCGAGCAGCAGCAGCGCCATGAAGGGCGTGGTCTTCCAGACCTCCGCGAGGACGATCACCATCAACGAGCCGTTCTTCGTGTTGAGCGGCTGCGCGTCGTCGGAGATCAGCGGCAGGCCGGCCACGAACCCGCTGGTCGGGTCGAAGGCGAACTTCCAGGCGAACGCCGCGACGACCGTGATGATTCCGTAGGGGATCAGGATCGCCGCGCGGACGGGCCCGCGCCCGAAGATGGCGCGGTGCATCACGAGTGCGATCGCCATGCCGAGCACCAGCTCGATCGCCACCGAGACGACCGTGATGATCAGCGTCGTGAAGACGTCCGTCCACCAGGTGCTCGACGTGAGCACGTCCCCGTAGTTCGCAAGCCCGACGAACTCCTTGTCGTCCGGGAAACGCAGGTCGAACTTCTGGAGCGACAGGTAGAACGCGTACGCGATCGGATAGCCCGTCACGACGATCATCGCGATCACGGCGGGCGCGCACAGCATCCAGGCGAGCTTGCGCTCGGCCTTCGCGCGGTCGGTCACCTTCTTCTTGGCGGGCGGAGCGGCCGCCGGAGCCGATGTGGTCGCAGCTTCCATCAGAAGATCTTCCCCTGGGCCGCCTTCTCCATCCGGTCGCGCAGCTTGTCCACGATCCCGTCCGGATCGACGCTCTCCGGCGGGTGGAAGGTCTTCTGGATCGCCAGCGAGATGTCGCTGTAGGCGGGGGTCACGGGCCGCGGGGCCGCGGCCTCGATCGACTCACGCAGCAGGTCGGCGAACGGGTAGGCCTTCTTCACCTGCTCGGTCTCGTAGACCGACTCGGTCGTGGGCGGGAGGCCGCCCTTCTCAGCGGCGATCGCCTGGTGCTTCTCGTTCGCGAGGCACTCGGCTGCGTCGAACGCCAGGTCGGGCTTGTTCGAGAACGACGAGACCCCGATGTTGATGCCGCCGAGCGGCGGGCGGCTCGGCTCGTCCTTGTCGGTGCGCGGGTAGCGCGCCCAGCCCATGTTCTTCTGGAAGTCCTCGCCCACGGCCGCGGCGCTCGGGTACACGAACGGGTAGTTGACCTGGTAGTCGGACCGCCCCGACTCGAAGCCCTGGCGCGCCTGGTCCTCCGCGTTGGTGGACATTCCGGGCGGCGCCGCCGGGGACTTGGCGAGCTTGCTCTCGACCTCGGCCGCGCGCTTCGCGCTGTCGTCCACCTTCACGTTGCCGGCCTGATCGACGATCTGGCCGCCCGCGCCCGCGATCAGGGAGTTGATCCAGACGGTCAGGCCCTCGTACTGGCGGGCCTGCACCTCGACGGCCGTCCCCTTGTCGACGGCGTCGTCGATCATCTCGTCCCAGGTGAAGTCGTCGGGCGGCGTGTCCACGCGGTCCTTGCGGTACCAGAGCAGCTGCGTGTTGCTCGTGAACGGGATCCCGTAGACCTTGTCCTTGTACTCCACGGTCTTGAGCGGGCCCTCGAGCTTGTCCTTCTCCGCGACGGTGCGGCGCTCGCCCTCCCAGGGCAGAATCCAGCCGGCCTCGGCGAGCTCGGCAGTCCAGATCACGTCCATGCCGACCAGGTCGATGCTTTCGTCCTCGGCCGCCAGGCGGCGGACGATCAGCTCACGCTGCTGGTTCGCGTCGGTCGGCAGCTTGACGTAGTTGATGTTGTAGCGGCCGTTCGCCTGCTTGTTGCAGTCGTCCACCGCCGCGTCGTACGCGCCGCCGGGCTCGTTGAAGACGTACCAGTTGATCGCGCGGGCGCCGCTGCCGCCCTCGCTGCTGCCGCAGGCGGCCAGCGTCGCCGCCGCGACCACCATGAGTACCGCTATCGCATGCCGTCCGTGCAGCTCTTCCCTCCTCCTGCGGGCCTACCTACCCCCCAGGCGCGGGGACTAATCAGGCGGTGACGACGCCGGCATGAGGGGGAAGCCCGTCCGCCTCGTGCGTGGCCAGCACCACGTCTCCCGCCTCCGCAGGAAGCGGGCGCGGCTCTTCTGTCACGTTGATGACGATCACGTGCTCGCCGCGGCGGTAGGCGAGCAGCCCCGGCTCCGCGTCCAGCAGCTCGAGGCCGTCGCCGAGACCGTGGCGGAGGCGGATCAGCTCGCGCACGAACGCGAGCATCGAGGCCGGGTCGCCGCGCTGCGCCTCCACGTTCCGTCGCTCCGGGTCCACCGGCGGCAGCCACGGCGTGCCTGTCGTGAACCCTCCCGACGGGGAGGCGTCCCACTGGACGGGATGCCGGTAGCGGTCGCGGCCGGCGCGGTCGAGCCCCGACTCGCCCGGCGGCCCGTCGAGCTGGCCGATCTCGTCGCCCTGGTAGAGGAACGCCGGCCCCGGCAGCGTGAGCAGCAGCATCGCCGCGGCGCGCGCGTTCGCCTCGCCGAAGCGCGTGCCGAGCCGGCCGAAGTCGTGATTTGACATCACCCACGCCGCGCCGGGCAGGCGCGTGCTCTCCTCGATGGCGCGCCGCAGCGCGCCCGCCTCCCAGGGCGCCTGGAGCAGCTCGAAGGCGAACGCGGCGTCGAAGTGCTGGAGGTAGGGCCCCCAGCGCGCGGCCGGCAGGTAGACCTCGCCGATCAGCAGCGCGTCGCCGGCCGCGGCCCGGATCGCGCCGAGCGCCTCCCCCATGTCCGGCGCGTTGCGCGAGTTCGTGAGCGCGAGCCTGGCCTCGTCCGCGCGCAGCGGGAGACCGAACGGCTCGGCGGCGGGCGGGTCGTCGCGCAGCTCGGGGTCCTTCAGGAGGCGGTCGATCGCGTCGATCCGGAAGCCGTCCACGCCGCGGTCGAGCCAGAAGCGGAACACGTCCTGCATGGCGGCCACGACCTCCGGGTTGCGCCAGTCGAGGTCCGGCTGCTCGGGGTAGAAGGAGTGGAGGTAGTAGCGGTCGCCCAGCCTCGTCCACGCCGAGCCGCCGAAAGCGGTGGACCAGTTGTTCGGCCGGTCGCGCCAGATGTACCAGTCCGGGTGCTCGCGGAACCAGGGATGCTCGATCGAGGTGTGGCAGGGGACGATGTCGAGCAGGACGCCGAGCCCAAGGCCGTGCGCCTCGCGGATCAGCTCGTCGAGCTCGGCGAGGCTCCCGAACACCGGGTCGACGTTCCGGTAGTCCGAGACGTCGTAGCCGAAGTCGGCCATCGGCGACGGGTAGATCGGCGACAGCCAGATCGCGTCCACGCCGAGCTCCGCGAGGTGGCCGAGCCGGTCGCGCACGCCGCGCAGGTCGCCCACGCCGTCGCCGTCCGAGTCCTGGAAGGAGCGTGGGTAGATCTGGTAGACGACCGGGTCGCGCCGCACGGCGCCGAACCTAGCGAGGGGGTCCCGCGGATTGTGCACCGTATGGATGCATAACTGACGGAACCCCCCCTGTCCGAGGCGGGGTAACGGACCCTCCGTGCCAAAGAAACCGGGGCGCCGCGAGGCGCCCCGGAATCTGTCGGGGGATGGCGGGACTCCGGCTAGGTGCCGCCGGCGCCCGCCGTCTGCAGGGCCTGCTCATCGTGGCGGCCCTCGCAGATCTCTTCGACGACCTTCGCGCAGAACGCGGGCAGGTCGTCGGGCTTGCGGCTCGTCACGAAGCCGCTGTCCACATGCACTTCCTCGTCCACCCACTCGCCGCCGGCGTTGCGGATGTCGGTCCGCAGGCTCGGCCACGAGGTGAGGGTGCGCCCGCGCACGACATCGGCTTCGACGAGCGTCCACGGCCCGTGGCAGATGGCGCCGACCGGCTTGCCGGCCTCGAAGAACGAGCGCGCGAAGCGCACCGCGTCCTCGTTCGCGCGCAGGAAGTCCGGATTCGCCACGCCGCCCGGTAGCACGAGCGCGTCGTAGCTCGACGCGTCGACATCGGCGACGGTGGCGTCCACGCCGAACGTGTCGCCCTTGTCCATGTGGTTCACGCCCTGGATCTCGCCCTCCTCGAGCGAGACGAGCTCGGGCTTGCCGCCCTCCTGCTCCACTGCCTTCCAGGGCTCGGTCAGCTCGACCTGCTCGACACCGTCGGTGGCGAGGAACGCCACCCGCTTGCCCTCGAGCTTGCCTGCCATGTCGCCTCCTTCAGATCGTGTCCGTCCCTTAGTCGGTACCGGACCCGAGGGGGGCTAAACCAGTCGCTCGAGCACCTCTTGCGCGGCCGTCTCGCCCGACCTGACGGCCCCGTCCATGTAGCCGTTCCAGACGGTCGCGATCTCGGCTCCGGCCCAGTGGAGCGGGCCGATCGGCTCGCGCAGGGCGGGCCCGTAGTTGGTCCAGGCGCCGGTCGGCAGGTGGCATCCGTAGCAGCCGCGCGACCACTCCTCCTCGGCCCACAGCCGCTCGACATAGGCCTCCGGGCTCGCCGCGCGCGGGCCGAACAGCCGGGCGAAGCAGTCCACCACGGCGGTCCGCCGCTCGCCGGCCGGGAGGCGGCCGAGCCGGCGTGCATGCCGGCCCTCGAGGAACCCGAGCAGCACGCCCACGGAGCCATCCGGTGGCGAGTTGTCGAAGGTCAGCCGGACGGGGCCGACGTCGCTCGTGCCCTCGCCCGAGAGCCCGTCGGCGCGCCAAAACGGCTCGGGGTAGATAGCCATGCACTTCGCGACGGTGCCGAGCGGCATCCGCTGCGTCAGCTGGTCGCGATATCCCGAGAGCGGCGGGTCGTATGACACTCGGCCGGCGAGCGTCGGCGCGATCGCCACGATCGCCCGGCGCGCGCTTATCTCCGCGCCGTCCGCGCGCACGAGCACCCCGTCCGGCCCGTGCGCGATCGATCTCACCGGGTGCCCCAGCAGCACCCGCTCCCCGAGCTCCTCGGCCACCCGGATCGGGATTCGCTGGGAGCCGCCCACGAAGCGGTCCTGCTGGGCTCCGCCCTCCGTGTCGAACAGCATCTGGAGGCTGCCGGCCGAGTGGATGTAGAAGAGCATGTGGAGCAGCGACATGTCCTCGGGCTCGGCGGCCCAGACGGCCTCGATCCCCAGCTCGAGCAGGCTGCGCCCGGCGCGCGTGAAGACGTTCCGGCGCATCCAGGTGGCGGCCGTCTCCGAGTCGAGCCGGGCGGCGTTCTCGGCCTCCCATGGCGCCTCGGTCGGCACGCTGCGCGCCAGCCGGTTGAGCTTGCGCTGCGCACGCTCCACGTCGATCAGCACGAGCGGGTTGATCCGCGGGATCGTGCCGCTGTACCGGCGCAGCCGGCCCGCGTACTCGAGCACGTTCTGCCCGTCGCCGTATGTGGGGAAGGTGTCCACCCCCACCTCCGCGGCGAGCGCGGCGAGGCGGTCCTGCGTCGGGCCGATCCACTGCGCCCCGACCTCCACGACGTTGCCGCCCCCGATGTCCTCGTTGAGAACGCGCCCGCCAACCCGGTCGCGCGCCTCGACCACCGCCACGGATACGCCCGCCGCGGTGAGCCGCCGAGCGGCGGTCAGGCCCGCGAGGCCGGCACCGACCACCGCCACGTCAGCTTCGCGAGTCATGCCGCGCACCCTAGTTGCTCGCTATGTTGCGGGCCGTGGCCTCGCCTCCGCGCACGCGCGAGGAGGAGCGGCGGCTGAACGCGCGCACGCTCGCGATCGCGAGCGCGGCATCCGCCTCCGCCGCCGCCGTGACCTCGCAGCTCTGGATCGCCGGCACCTGGATCGCCGCGGCGGTCACCCCTCTCCTCGTCGCGCTCGTCAGCGAGCTGCTCCACCGGCCCACCGAGCGGATCGCGCGAGCGATGACCTCCGACCGGCCGGCCCTCG
>JAFGJG010000171.1 GCA_016929195.1 Thermoleophilaceae bacterium | reverse complement strand
CACGGCGCCACGTCGGGCGCCGCGGAGCTCGTGGCCGCCGAGCTCCTGCGGTTCAGCGGGCCGGCACCTGCTCGTTCTGGCGGATGACCCGCCACGGCGAGTCGGTGGGATTCACGAAGTACGGCGGCTCGCGGAACTTCAGCGTCTCGTTGTAGTTGTAGTCCTTCGCGTAGCCGGTCCCGACGTTGCCGCCCGAGCCCGTGCCGACCGGGCCACGGAACTTCTGCGCGATCGCGCCGTTCACCGTCAGCGTTCCGAGGTCGTTGCCGCAGTACCAGTTGTCGACGATGAACGAGTGGTTCAGCGCGAGGATCGCCGCGTCGATCCGGATGCTCCCCGGGCCGCCGTTGTTGCTGCAGCCGGACCAGCCCGAGCTCACCGGGTGGTAGACCCGGACGAAGTTGTTCGCGATCAGCCCGCCGAGCACGGCGGTCGTGTTCGAGCTCGTGAAGTCGTCCATGACGATGATGTCGTTGTCGGCGCCGATCGTGATGTCCTTGCCGTAGGTCCCGGAGACGCGCACGTTTCCGCAGCCCGGCGCGGCGGCGTAGTCCTGGGTGCGGTCGTAGCCGGTGGAGCAACTGGTGCTCTTCACGTAGATCACGCCGCTCGGGGGGAGCGACCTGGACACGGTCGAGCCGTTGTTCGTGATGCTCACCGAGCTGCCGTTGAAGACGAGCGTCGTCTCGCCCGAGTAGACGTAGCTCGGGTCCGCCGAGGCCTCGAGCGCCGCGTTCGACTGCGGCATCGGGAGGACCCCGGCCGGGAAGTCGAGCGTGCCGATGAAGTCGGGGCTCGAGCCGCCGCAGTTCGAGAACCATCCCGGGCTGGACTGGTTCAGCTCGATCGCGTCGTTCGCGTCGTTTCCGAAGTTCGGCGAGCCGCAGACGAGGATGCTGTCGTTCGTGTGGAAGGGCCCGTTGATCTCGTCCTCGCTGATGAACTGGATCTCCGTGCAGCCGTTCGGCCGCGACTGGCGCGGCGCGTCGCAGTTGAGGGCGGCCCAGGCCCGGTCGCCCGAGTCGCTGTAGGCCAGCGGGTCGAGCGTCTCGCGGTCGGTGAAGTAGAGGTAGTCGAGGAACGCCTTGCGCCGCAGCGTGGCGACGATGCTGCGCTTCTTCGGCTGGTCGTTCACGGTGAGCGGGTTGTTGTCCCGGTCGATCGGGGTACGGGCACGGCCGGTGGCGCGGATCCGGAACGAGCCCGTCTTTGCGTCGATCATCGAGCTGGGCGAGCCCTCGACGCACTGCTCGACGGTGGCGTCCGCGTCCTGCACGGCGAGCAGCTCGACCGCGTAGTCCGAGGCGGTGCCGGGAATAGTCCGGAAGCGCCGTGGGTCATCGATGTCCGGATCCGCGGTATTGGCGTCCGAGCCGTTCCACGCAAGGTTCACGGCGTTCTGGCTCGCCGACGGCACGTTCTGGCAGTACGTGTAGTAGCTCGAATCCTGCGCGAGCCGGTTGAGGTAGTAGCTGATGCCGGCCTCGGCAGCGGCGTAGGCCTGCTTCGAGTCGTCGTCCTTCTGCGTGAGGCCCAGGTCGGGATCCACGGCTGCGAAGCTGGCGGCGACGAGGAGGCCGCCGACCATCAGCACGCCCATGAGCGTGACCGTGGTGAAGCCCTGCTGGCAGCGGTGGATCAGATGCACTGTGGCGTCTCCTGGGCCTCGCTCGAGTCGGAGATGCGGATGAAGACGTCGTCCTCGAGCTGGGTCGCGTCGTTGTCCTTGCTGATCGGCCGGGCCGCGTAGGAGCGGAAGGCGATCTTGATGAGGGCGATGCTGGGGAGGTTGGCCGTGGCGACGGGGGCGCTGAGCTCCTCCAGGTCGCCGACCGGCGCCCCCGGCTTGTAGCGGTAGTACCGGAACACGGGCAGGTTGCTCCCGCCGCTGACGGCCTGCTTGACGTTCGTGAGGAGCGTCGTAGTCGTCCCGGCGCCGTTGAAGGCCATCTGTGGATAGACGGTGTTCGGCGTCCCGGTGATCACGTTCTGCGTGATCGTGCCCGTGCCCGTGGGATCGAACGTGAGCGTCCGCTTCTCGACGCTCGTGCTGCTCTCGCTGAGGCTCCCGTAGAAGATCACGGCGAG
Source organism: Thermoleophilaceae bacterium (assembly GCA_016929195.1). Taxonomy (GTDB): domain Bacteria; phylum Actinomycetota; class Thermoleophilia; order Solirubrobacterales; family Thermoleophilaceae; genus JACVRW01. Next base: position 32,716 of record JAFGJG010000171.1, on the reverse strand, counting down.
CGGAGCCGCCGACGCCACCGGCGCCGAGTAGCTCGTGGCCGGCGGCACGACGACGCACACCTGCGAGCGCAGCTGCCGCGTCATCAGCTCCATCGCCTGGCGGCCGCGCTGGAGGCCGTCCTGGCGGTCGGCGATGCTGGCCGACGAGGAGAAGGAGCGGTCGAGCAGCATGAACGCCGCGAGCAGCAGGATCACGCCGATCGACGAGGCGACCAGCATCTCGATGAGCGTGAAGCCGCGCTCGTCCGAGTGGCGTGCGCGGGTCACGTCGGGCACGACCCGTTCTGCGTCGAGCCCGAGGTGGGCACGTAGATGCGGATGATCCCGCCGGACGTGTTCCAGCCGGTGCCGTTGCCGTTCGCGCTGGTGTTGTCGACGGTCTCGTTGACCGTGTTGACGGCGGTTCCCGTCGCGTACGGGTACTTGTCGGCGAAGCCTCGCCGCGTGACGCCCGAGACCGTGCGCTGCGCGCAGACCGTGTAGGAGCCGTAGGGATAGCCGGGCTTGGGGATCGCGCCGGCGTAGGTGGTGCTGCCGTACGTGACGGAGGCGCTGGTCTGGGTCGGGTAGGTGGTCGAGCAGCCGTCGGACGGCTTGACGACGATCGTGTAGCTGCTCTGGCCCGCGGGGCCCGAGCCGGTGGTGCTCGTGGAGTTGACCACCCGCACGTTGATCGAGGGAACCCGGACCGTCGGGGTGATGGTCTGGTTCGGATCCGGGGTCGTGTTCTGCACGGTGGCCGGCTTGTTCTGGATGCACCTGCCGGCGTAGATGCCGTAGCCGTCGAGGAACGGGAAGAGCCCGGCCGCGGACACGTTCGTGCCGCCGTTGGTGGTCTGGTACGTCGGCCACTGAACGGCCAGCTTCGCGTTGTTGATCGACATGTAGGCCGACTCCGCGGTCACGGTCGACGTGCCCACCCGGGTGTCGAACTGGGCGTTGATCGTCGCCGGCCGCTCCATCTCGAAAGGCCCGTACGTGGTGGTCTGGCCTGCCGTCGAGGTGACGGCCTCGACGTGGCTGGTGAGGCCGTCCCAGTCGACCTTCGCGGGTGGCCCGGCGTCCGAGATGGTCGCCGTGAAGTTGCCCGCCGGGAGGAAGCTGAAGATCGCGCAGCCCGCTGCGTTCGTCTCCTCGGAGAAGTTGGAGGCCCCCGCCAGCGCGACGTTGACGCCCTGGATCGGCGCCTGGTCGCGGTCCACGACCTTGACGATCACGCGGCCCTGCCCGGCGGTGAAGCCGCTGCTCGCAGGCGGGGTCACGAGCCCGACGATGTCCACGTTGCCGCGCGTGGACGGCGACGAGACGGTGCTCGTGATCTTGAGGTTGGTCTGGGTCTTCGCCGTCGCCGAGCAGCCGGTGGAGACCGAGCCGGGGTCGGTGGCGTAGGCGGCGCTCGAGACGACCGTGTAGTTGGCGCCGTTGACCGCGACCGTGCGGCTGTAGGGAGTCGTGATGTAGGGCAGGAGCTGCGCGACCGGCATCGCCTTCATGCGCTCCTGGTCCTGCTCCGCCAGGGCCGCCGCGACGGAGCGGGCCTTGTTGCGCGCGTTCGTCTTGTTCGCACCGTCGAGCCCGCCGAGCACGGCGGTCGTCGTGATCGCGAGGATCATCGCGCCGACCATGACCTCGATCAGCATCGAGCCGCCCTCCGGCCGGAGTGCGTTCAGGGCGCGGCGGAGCCGCCGGTTGATGGCACGAAAGGTCTGCAAACGGGTCTTCCTGCTACGAGCCTGCGAGTCAGTTATCGGCGGCGATCGTGTGCGCCTTTACGCACGGGCACGAGCGTGGACGACGAGCCGTGCAGGATCACTTGCAGCTTCGGCCACGGCGGTGGTTGACTTCGGTCTGAGTTGACGGCCAGCCTCCCGCCCGAGATCCAGAGCGTCTTCGACCGCTTCATCACGACGGAGTACACGACCGTCGCGCGCGGCGGGCAGCCGATCACCTGGCCGGTGACGCCCTACTACCGCCCCGGCGACCCGTGCATCGACGTGACCACGGGGCTCGGCTACCCGAAGAAGGCGAACGACGCGCGCGCCAACCCGAAGGTCGCGCTGCTCTTCTCCGACCCGACCGGCTGCGGCACAGACGAGCCGCCGCAGGTGCTGGTCCAGGGCACGGCCGACGTGGACGACCGCGATCTCGACGCGAACCGCGAGCGCTACGAGCGCGAGGCCCTCGAGAAGCTCCCGGCGACCGCCGACCAGCTGCCGCCGAAGCCCCTTCGCCGGTTGTTCGCCTGGTACTTCACGCGCATCTACGTGCACGTGCGCCCCGAGCGGGTCTACGTCTGGCACGGTGGCGACGTGAGCCGCGAGCCGGAGCTCTTCGACGCGCGCATGGAGGAGGTGCGCTCGGGCCACGACGAGGAGCCCGACGCCGAGCTTGCGCCGGCGACCGGGGCGGGCCCGGCCTGGGACCCGCGCCTGGACGAGCTGGGCGAGCGCTATCCGCAGGCGGTCGTGTCGCTCGTGGCCCCCGACGGCTTCCCGTTCTCGGTGCGCGTCCCGATCCGCGTGGACCGGGGGGCAAGCCGGGTCCGGCTCGGGGGCGCGCCGGTGGGGGTTCCCTGGCAGCCGGGCCTCGCCTGCCTGACCGCGCACGACCACTCCCCGGACTTCGCCTGGCAGCGGAACTTCCAGGTGCGCGGCGATCTCGTGCAGGAGGACGACGGCTCGTGGTCGATCGTCCCGCAGCGATTCGTGGGCGGGTTCGAGCTGCCGCCGGCCTCGACGCTCCGGCGCTACCGCATCAACGCGAGCAAGGTCATGCGCTTCCGCAAGGTCGCGAAGGCCGAGCTGCGCAAGCGCGGACGCTGATTTTCCGCAAGGTGCGGGATGACCCTCCGGTTCCCCCTTGACCGGGGCCTCGGACGGTGTTCTACTGGTTCAAGAGACGCGAACTGACGGCGCAAAGAGCGAGGCCAAGAGGTGTGAGGCCCGCCGCGCGACCCGACGGCTTCGGCCGGCGAGGGCGCGCTCCTCAAGCGCCAGGTTCGCGTCTCGTTTTTTGTTGCGGACGTGCGATCAGTCCGTATCCTCTGCGTATAGCTGCGCCCGTCACAGGGACTCGCGACGGCCGCACGGTCAGGGCCGAACGCACCCGCGAAGCCGTGGTCACGGCACTGATGTCGCTCCTCGAGGAGGGCGAGCTCAGCCCGACGGCCGAGCGCGTCGCGGAGCGCGCTGGCGTCTCGGAGCGCTCGATCTTTCAGCACTTCGGCGACCGCGAGGCGCTTTTCAACGCCGCCGCGGTGCGCCAGTACGAGCGCATCATGCCGACGCTGCACCCGATCGACACTGCGCTGCCGACCGGGGAGCGCCTGGACGCGTTCGTGGAGCAGCGCACGAGCCTGCTCGAGCGGGTGACCGCGGTCCGCCGTGCCGCGCTGCTCCGGGAGCACGAGTCGGAGACGATCGCCGCCTGGCTGACCGCCACGCGCCGGGCGAAGGCGCGTGAGGTGGACCGGGTGTTCGGCGCGGAGCTCGACCGGCTCCCGGCCGAGACACGCGCCTCCGTGCGGGCGGCGATGGTCGCCGCCTCCGGCTGGGGCGCCTGGGAGAGCTACCGCATCCACCAGCGCCTCGGCTTCGAGCGGGCGCGTGCGGCGATGCGCACCACCCTCGCTCGGCTGATCGGCGCCGGCTAGGTCTCGAGCGCCGCTTCCACCGCGGCGATCGCCGCGCCGGTGTCCTCGAAGCGGACGGCCGCCATGCCGAGCTCGCGCGCCGTGACGCAGTTGACCTCGAGGTCGTCGACGAACACGCAGTCGGCCGCCTCGGCGCCGACGCGCTCCAGCGTCAGCTCGTAGATGCGCCGGTCCGGCTTGCGCAGGCCGACGAACGCCGAGTCCACGACCACCTCGAAGATCTCGTCGATCTCGGGCAGCTTCGCCCGCCAGTGCGGCTCCCACTCGCGCACGTTGTTCGTCAGGAGCGCGGTGCGAAGCCCGCGCTCGCGCAGCGAGCGCGCGAACGTGATCATCGGCGCGTTCGGGACGAGGCGCTCGAAGTAGAGCTCCCTCAGGCGCGTGAGGCTGAAGCCGCCCGGCAGCTCGCGCTCCAAGCGCTCGGCGAACTCGCGCTCCGTCAGCTCGCCGCGCTCGAGCGCGTACAGCGGGTTCTCGCCGTGCGCCTCGCCGGCGCGCGCCATCGCCCGGCCGAGCTCCTCCAGCGACACGTTCGACTCCTCCTGATAGGCGAGGAAGCCCTCGGAGATCGGTGAGGTGAGCACCCCGCCGAAGTCGGAGATGAAGGTCCCCCTCACGCCGCGGCGGGCGGGTCGCTGCGCACCATCAGCTCGTAGGCGCCGGTCGCGTCGCGGCCGTCGAGGCGCCAGCGGAAGATCGCGACGTGCACCTGGATGCCGTCGAGGTCGAGCGAGGAGCCCGCCAGCACGAGGCCCGACCCGCGGCGGGCGAACTCCTCGCCGGGCACCCAGAGCTCGAGCCCGGCGCTGCGCTGGCGCCCGCCGTCGTCGTACACGGTCGACACGCGCGCGTCCTCGACCCGGAGGAGGCGGCCCTCGTCGAGCAGCCAGGCGCTGATCTCCTCCTCGTCGTGGCCGCGTGCGCCGCGCGGGCGCCGGGCGAGCGCCACGAAGGCGTGCCCCTCGTCCGCGATGGCCGAGATCGTCCGCAGCGCGTCGAGGTCCTCCCATGCGGGCAGGTCGCGCGTCTCGGCGACGGTTCCGAGGCACTCGACCCGCCGGCCCGCCACCTCCCCGCGCACCCGGCAGACCGTGGCGGTCACCCCGCCGAGGCCGGCCTCCGGCGCCACCGGCTCGAGCTCGAGCTCGAAGCGGCCGGGCAGGACGGCGGTCCAGCCGCCGGCCGTGGCCTGCACCTTCGGGCCCTCGGGAAGCACGGTGGCCTTGCGGCCCTCGAACAGGACGGTCGCGCCCGAGCGCGCGCTCCCGTAGAGCTCTCGGGCGTGGTCGTAGAAGGCGACGGCGAGCGCCTGGGCGCTCAACGCTCGAGCCGCCCGGGCGGCGATTGGTACTCGCTGGCCGTGCCCTCGACGTCGAAGGCCGGCGGCCGCCCTCGTGAGCCCGTCACGCCCACCACCACACGCCGGCCGAGCCGGGCGGCGACGAGCCGCCGGATGACCGCGCGGGTCGGGGGCAGCAGGAGCAGGAGGCCGAATATGTCGGTGATGAAGCCGGGCGTGATGAGGAACGCCCCGCCGAAGATCACGAGGACGCCGTCCATGACCTCGCGGTGCGGCATGCGGCCCTCGGCGAGCGCCCCGTTGAAGCGCCGCCAGACGGTCCGGCCCTGCGAGCGCAGGAGGAAGCTGCCGAGAAGCGAGTCGGCGACGAGGAGCAGGATCGTCCAGCCGATCCCGATGGCGTCGCCCACTTTCAGGATCACGTACAGCTCCGCGATCGGGACGATCACGAAGACGAGGATCAGCGCCAGGACCGGCATCGCCGCTGACGATAAACGAGCCGGCTGTACCCTTGGGTTATGCCTTCCGTGGAAGAGGTGCGGGACGCCCTCACCAACGTCATCGACCCCGAGCTGGGGCTCGACTTCGTCGAGCTCGGCCTGATCTACGAGGTCGAGGTGGAGCAGGGCGAGGTGTTCGTCACGTTCTCGCTCACCTCGCCCGGATGCCCGATCGGGCCTCAGGTCTCCGAGCAGATCGAGGAGTTCGTCAGCGAGCTCGACGACGTCACGAACGTCTACTCCAAGATGGTGTTCTCGCCGCCCTGGACGCCGGACATGATGAGCGAGGACGCCAAGTTCGCGCTCGGCTACTGAGCTGAGCCGCCTCCACGTCATCGGCGGGCCTCCGCTGGGGGACGCCGCCCTCGAGATCGCCCTCTGGCGGGCCGTCCTCCAGCGCGTGGCGGCGGGCGAGCTGCCGGAGACGATCCGGCTGACGCGCCCGGAGCCGATGGTCGCCTTCGGGAAGCAGGATGCGATCGCGCCGGGCTACGCAACCGCGGTGGCGGCGGCGCGCGAGCGCGGCTTCGACGCCGTGCTGCGGCTGGCCGGCGGCCGCGCGGCCGTCTTCCACGGAGGGACGATCGGGCTCGCCCACGCCGTGCCCGAGGACCAGCCGCGCGCCCACATCCGGGCGCGCTTCCAGGCCACCGCGGGCGTGATCGAGCGCGCCCTGGACGGGCTGGGCGTGGACGCGCGCGTGGGGGAGGTGGAGGGCGAGTACTGCCCGGGCACCTTCAGCGTCAACGCGCGGGGTGCGGTCAAGCTCGCCGGCGTGGGTCAGCGCCTCGTGGCGCGCGCGGCGCACGTGGGCGTCGTCCTGGCGGTCGAGGGCGCGGCGCGCGTCCGGGAGGTGCTCGGACCCGTCTACGACGCGCTGGGCCTGGCCTGGGACCCGGACACCACGGGCGAGGTGGCGGCGGAGGCGCCCGGCGCGACCTGGGACCAGGTGCGCGACGCGCTGCTCGCCGAGTACGCCCGCGAGCACGAGCTGGTGCCCGTGGGCGTGGACGAGCGCACCCTGGCGCTGGCGCTGGAGCTCGTCGAGGAGCACCGGGCCGGCTAGCCGGCACCGCGCAGGAGGTCGCTCTTCCCAAGTGTCCTGTCCAGTGGTTGCCCTGCAACCACAAGTCAGGACGCTTCCGATGGACGGCGCGCCGGACCGTTACGGACGGCGGCGCGCGCCGGCTAGTCGCTCTTGCGCGCGGCCGCGGGCTTCTTCTGGGCGACGCTCTTGCGCGCGGAGGCGCGCTTCGAGGAGCCGTTGCTCGCGGCCCGGCTGCGGTCCGCCTTCTTGGCTGCCGTGAGGAGCTGGGCCAGGCAGTCCTCGAGGTGCTTGCCGAACCTGTCGAGGTCGGGCATCGAGTCGTAGTCCCCGAGCAGCCCGAAGTGGACCTTGCCGTTGTAGCTCATGATCGCCACGGCCATGGCGTGGTTCTCGGGCAGGAATGCGATCGGCACGATCGACTCCATCTCGCGGCCCAGGATGTAGAGCGGGAACTGCGGTCCGGGCACGTTGGTCACGATCAGGTTGAAGAGGCGGGTCGAGAAGTTGAGCCGCGAGGCCTGGGCGAGGAGCGTGGGCGGCGCGAAGCCGGTGAGCCCCGCGATCACCTCGGCGCCCAGCGCCTGCTTCGACTCCTTCAGGTCCGACATGCCGGCGCGCACGATCCGCAGGCGCTCCACGGGGTCGTCGGCGTAGACCGGCAGCGGCCCGCGCATCGCGGCGATGCGGTTGCCGAGCGCGCCGCGCTCCTCCTCGCCCCGGATCGACACCGGCACGAGCGCGCGCAGCTCGAGGCCCTCGGTGCGCACGCCCCGGCCGCGGAGCCAGCGCCCGAGCGCGCCCGCGACGACCGTGAGCACCACGTCGTTGACGGTCCCGCCCAGGACGTCCTTGATGGCCTTGAAGTCGGCGAGCCGGCTCTCCACCCACCACACGCGCCGGTGTGGCCCGATCGGCACGTTCAGCGGCACGTCGGGGGCGGGGTTGAGCCCAGCCCAGACGACCTCGCCGACCCCCTCGGCGGCCTCGCGCAGCTGCTCGGCGGAGCGGCCGGGACGGCTCAGGGCGCCGAGCGCGCGGCCCGCGATCTCGATCGGGGTCCTGACGATGCCCTTGATCCCCTCCGCGGCCAGCTCGGCGTCCGAGGGCTCCGGCGCGGGCGTCCACTCCGGGGTCGCCGGGTGCTCCGCGGGCACGGGCGAGAGGTCGAACAGCACGGTCGCGATGTCCACGCCGGACACGCCGTCCACGAGCGCGTGGTGCGTCTTCGAGATCAGGGCGAAGCGGTTGCGCTCGAGGCCCTGCACCACCCACAGCTCCCAGAGCGGCTTCGAGCGGTCGAGGCGCTGCGAGAAGATCCGGCCGGTCAGCTCGCGCAGCTGCTCGTCGCTGCCCGGGCGCGGCAGGGCGGTATGGCGCACGTGGTAGTGCAGGTTGAAGCTCGGATCGTCGACCCAGAACGGGCGACCGAGCTCGAGCGGCGGGAACGCCAGCCGCTGCCGGTAGCGCGGGATCAGCGCGAGGCTCGGCTCGATGTGCGCGATCAGCTCGTCGCGTGACGGCGGCGGGCCCTCGAAGGTGATGAGCGCACCCACGTGCATGTGCGACGCCTGCTTCTCCTGATGCAGAAACGACGCATCGACCGCGGTAAGCCTGTCCCTGTGTGCCTGCTTCTCCTCCACGGCCCGGAGCCTACCCGGGGTCGCGGGACCTCGCCACAATTGAGGCGTGAGGCGCCTGGCGATCCCCCTGCTCGCTCTCGCGCTCGCCGGATGCGGCGGCGCGCAGGGCCCGGCGGACGAGCCGGCCGAGCCCGCGGACCGGTTCGACTCGGCCGCGGCGTGGAAGCTGCTGCGCGAGCAGGTGGACATGGGCCCGCGCCCGGCCGGCTCCGAGACGTCGCGGCGGCTCGCGGAGCGCCTGCGCGGCCTGCTGCCGGGCGGCCGCTTCCAGGCGGTGCCGGGCGGCCTCCGCAACGTGATCGGGCGCGTGCCCGGGAGGGGAGACGGCTTCGTGGTCCTCGGCGCCCACTACGACACGAAGGACGAGCCCGGGTTCGTGGGCGCCAACGACGGCGCGTCCGGCACCGCCGTCGCGGTGCAGCTGGCCCGGGAGATCCGCCCGCGCACGCTGCGGCGGACGGTGGTGTTCGCCCTCTTCGACGGCGAGGAGAGCCCGCGCGGGACGCCCGACTCGCAGTTCGCGGAGCGGGGCCTGAGGGGGAGCAGGGTGGCCGCGCCGGGCCTCAGCGACGCGCGCGCGATGATCCTGCTCGACTTCGTGGGGGACCGGGACCTGAGCATCCCGCGGGAGGGGCTGTCCGACGCCGGTCTGTGGCGGCGCCTGCGCGACGCGGCGAGCGCGGCCGGGGCTGTCGAGGCGTTCCCGCCAGGGGTCGCGGGAGGCGTGCAGGACGACCACCTGCCGTTCCTGGAGGAGGGCGTGCCCTCGATCGACCTCATCGACTTCACGTTCCCCTGCTGGCATCGCCGCTGCGACGACCTCTCCGCCGTCTCCGAGCGCAGCCTCGACCAGACGGGCGAGACCGTGATCCGGTTGCTCGCTAGCCTCTGACGGGATGGCTCTGGCGACCCCCGAGAAGCTGCTCCTGGCGGCGCCGCGCGGCTACTGCGCGGGCGTCGATCGGGCGGTCCAGACGGTCGAGCGCGCGCTCGAGCTCTACGGGCCGCCCGTCTACGTGCGCAAGGAGATCGTCCACAACAAGCACGTGGTCGAGCAGCTGCGCGCGCGCGGCGCGGTGTTCGTGGAGGAGGAGACCGACGTGCCGGAGGGCGAGACCGTCGTCTTCTCCGCGCACGGGGTCTCCCCGAGCGTCCACGCGAACGCCGAGGCGCGGAGCCTGCGCACCGTGGACGCCACCTGCCCGCTCGTCACGAAGGTCCACGTGGAGGCGAAGAAGTTCGCCGCCGAGGGGTACACGATCGTGCTCATCGGCCACGAGGGGCACGAGGAGGTCGAGGGCACGATGGGCGAGGCGCCCGATCACTTCGTCCTCATCGAGACCGAGGAGGACGTGGACAACCTCGAGGTCGACGACCCGGACCGGATGGCCTACCTGACGCAGACCACGCTCTCGGTCGACGAGACGGACAGGATCATCCGGCGCCTGCGCGAGCGCTTTCCGAACATCACGGGCCCGAAGAGCGACGACATCTGTTACGCCACGACCAACCGCCAGCTGGCCGTTCGCCAGATGGCGCGCGAGTGCGACCTGGTCCTCGTGATCGGCTCGCGCAACTCGTCCAACTCCAACCGGCTGGTCGAGGTGGCGCGCGACCACGGCGCGGACGCGCACCTGGTGGACAACGAGACCCAGGTGCAGGAGGAGTGGCTGACCGGCAAGCGCGTGGTCGGGATCAGCTCCGGCGCGAGCGCGCCCGAGGAGCTCGTTCAGCGCCTCGTGGAGTTCTTCCGCGCCCGCGGCACGGATGACGTGTCAGAGTTCGAGGTCGTCCAGGAGGACGTCCGCTTCATGCTCCCGCGCGAGATCAGGAAGGCGCTGGCGGCACGGGCGTGAACTGCACGGCGTGCAGGCGCACGCCGGGCGACTCTGCGGTGACGGTCCCGCCGGTCTCGTAGAGGCCGGGCTCGAGGTCGTCGCCGGACAGGACGGCGAACGCCTGACCGGCCGTGAAGGTGAAGCTCGCCGCGGCCCCGGCGTCGGCGGCCGCGATCCAGTCCTCGCCGTCGGTCCAGTCGCGCACCAGCTCGAGCCGGCCGCGGTCGGCGGGGAGGACGATGTCGGCGGTCTGGGGCTCCATGAGCACACCGGGCGCGTCCTCGGAACGGAGCGGCGCGAGCGGCTCCGGGAGCCGGGCGTCGGCGTCGATCTCGCGCAGGCACTCCTGGATCGCCAGCTCGGTCTCCAGGTACTCGCCCTCCCCGTAGTGCACGTGGCGGAGCAGGCTGCGGCGGTCGAAGAGGTAGCGGCCCGGCCAGCCCTTGTTGCCGTAGAGCCGCCAGACCTCGAGCTCGGGGTCGAGCGCGACCGGATACGGGACCTCGAGCCGCTCCACGGCGCGCTCGACCGTGCCCGGGTCGCGGCCGAAGGAGTAGCCGGGGCTGTGCACGCCGATGATCTGGAGTCCGGCGTCCGCATAGCGCTCGTGCCACGCGCGCAGATAGGGGAGCGTGCGCAGGGAGTGGACGCGCGCGAAGTCCCAGAACTCGATCAGCACGGCGTGTCGCCCAAGCAGGCGGTCCATGCGCATGAAGGGGGCGCCCAGCCAGCTCAGCTGGGGAGGGAACTCGGGGGCGGGGATCTCGGCGCCGGCGGGCGGTCTCACGGGCGGGAAGGATGCCGCATCGATTTGCCTGCGGCCGTGTTATAGGCTGCGACGGTCCGCCGGACCTCGCACGCCTTGGCATGCAGAGAATCGGACGGGCGTCGTTTTCTTGAACCCGTCTCATTCCAGGAGGAGGAATGCGAAAGCTTTCCATCGCAGCATTGACTGCGATTTCAGCGCTGGCCCTCGCGGGCATCGCGCTTGCCGCGAACGTGTACACGGTCGACGGCAGCACCAAGCCGAGCGGCAAGGGCTCCGTGGCCAAGCCGCTGCCGATCGCCCTCGGCTTCGATTTCCAGGTCGAGAGCGACGATCCGTCCGTTCGCGGGACGCCGATCGAAACGTACGCGATCGGGTCCGAGGGGCTCGTCACGTACCCGAAGGTCGCGAAGTCCTGCACGTACTCGCAGGCCAACCGTGACGGAACGATCGACCCGAAGTGCAACAAGGCCAAGGTAGGTTCCGGCCTGGTTCAGAACGTCGTCGGCCCGGCCTCGGTGCCGACCACGAAGATCTTCTGCAACCTGAAGCTCGGTCTCTACAACATCAGCGGCATGGGCAAGAACGGTGGCATGGCGATCCGTCTCGACGGTGACCCGAAGGAGCCGCAGCTCTCCGACCCGAACGACAAGACGATCAACTGCCCGACGCCGATTCACGGCGCCATCAAGGCGAAGTTCGTCAAGACGAAGATCGGCGGCCTCCCGGCCTCCGACCTGCGCTTCACGGTGCCGCCGGAGCTGCTGCACCCGTCGGGTCTCGACACGACGGTCCGCAACACGGTCTCCAAGATCCTGAAGAAGACCGGCAAGGTGAAGATCAAGGGCAAGAGCCGGAAGGTCGGCTTCTACTCCTCGATCGGATGCAAGGGCGGCAAGCGCACCATCCAGGCCACGTTCACGGATGAGCAGGGTCAGGTGTTCAAGGCCACGAAGCAGAAGAAGTGCTAGCGGCCTAGCGCCCGAGACGAAGCATCAGAACGGGGCGGCCTTCGGGCCGCCCCGTTTGCTTAGTAGGGCCCGCCGAGCAGCGGGGGGTTGTGCGTGGCGAGGCCCAGCATGATCTGCGGCGAGACCCAGATCTCGACCGCGGCGGCGGCCAGCAGGGTGGGCACGGCGATCGCCACGGTCACGGCGGTGGCGGCGAGCAGGTCCTGCCACTCGTCCCGCCGGCTCGCCACGATCCACGCGGCGAGCGGCAGGAACAGCGCAACCAGCTCGGGCAGAGCGTGCGGGAGCAGGGAGAGGATCAGTGCGCCCGGGCTCATGCCGAGCTGGTGGGCGATCGTCGCCGCCCCCGAGCCGATCACGTAGGCCTGCGTGCAGAGCGAGAACGCGGTCGCGCAGAGCACGAAGACGATCGCGAAGCGGCCGGCCTTCTCGTGAACCCAGCGGTCGACTCCGCTGCGGTGCGAGGCGGACAGGGGTAGGGCGCTCCCGGCCATGAAGCCGGCCACGCAGGCCATGGCGTGAAGAGCCAGCACGAGCGAGTTCCGGAACAGCACGTGAGCGTAGTCCGAGATCGTGGCGTCGCTGTTCACGCCCGGCAGGATGTAGCGCGAGCTGTCGGGCGTCGTGAGGGTCGCGATCACGAACACGGCCACGAGCAGCAGCACGGCGATGCCGATGCTGAGCAGGAGCCAGGGGCGAATCACCTTCCACGGCTCCCGGTTCCACCGCTCGAGCGCCAACCGGGTGTCGTGCATGCCCTGGACGAGCACGAGATCGTTGACGCTCACGAGCTGAGCATCGGCACGCGAGGCGGGTTCGTTGAGCCGTTATGCTCGCGCCCGATGGGGAGGAGAGTCCGGCTCTGGGTGCTGGCCGCCGCATGCGTCGCGGCCCTGTCGCTTCCGGCCGCAGCCGAGTCTGCGGTCAGGCCCTTCGGGAAGCTCGCATGCGTCCCGGCGGAGGGCGTGCGCTTCTGCGAGGGATCGGTCGCGAACCGGATCCCGACCTGGGACGGCGTGCCGCTCGACGTGAACGTCACGCTGCCCGCGAAGCGCAGCAGGGGCCTGCCGCTCGTGATCCAGCTCCACGGGTGGGGCGGCAGCAAGAGCGGCCTCGGCGCCTCGAAGGAGTGGGCCGAGGACGGCTACGCGGTGCTCAACTACTCGGCGCGCGGGTTCGGCGACTCGTGCGGCTCGGCCGCGTCGCGCGCCGCCGCGCCGTCCGCGTGCGCGAAGGGCTGGGTCCACCTGGGGGACTCGCGCTACGAGGCGCGCGACTCGCAGTACCTCGCCGGCCTGCTGGCGGACCAGGGGATCGTCGCGCCGCGCCGGATCGGCGTCACCGGCGCCTCGTACGGCGGCGGCCAGTCCCTGGCGCTCGCCACCCTGCGGAACCGCGTGCGGCTGCGCAGCGGGAGGTACGTCACCTGGCGGAGCCCGAGGGGGAGGCGGATGGAGATCGCCGCCGCCGCGCCTCAGGTCCCGTGGTCTGACCTGGTGGCGTCGCTCACCCCGAACGGCGGCACGCTCGACACCGAGGTCACCGGCCTCACCGACGACCTCTTCCCGGTCGGGATCATGAAGCAGAGCTACCAGACCGGCCTCTACGTCTCCGGGATGGGCAGCGGCTACTACGCGCCCAAGGGCGCGGATCCGAGCGCCGACCTGACCGGCTGGTACGAGGCCGAGAGCGCCGGGGAGCCGTACGACTCGAAGCCGTACATCCGGAACCTCGCGCGCGAGATCGCGCGCAACCACTCGCCGTACTACCTGAAGATGAGCGTGCCGCCCGCGCCGACCCTGATCTCCAACGGATTCACCGACGATCTCTTCCCGGCCGACGAGGCGGTGCGCTACGCGAACAAGGTGTTCGCGAAGTACCCGCGCGCACGGATCGCCCAGCTGCACTTCGACTACGGGCATCCCCGCGGGCAGAGCAAGGCCGCGGACGTGGCGCTGCTCTCACGGCGCACGCACGCCTGGTTCGACCACTACGTGAAGGGGCGGCGCGTCAGGGTTCTGCGCGGCGTCGAGGCGCTCACGCAGACGTGCCCGAGCGACGCACCGTCTGGCGGGCCCTACCGGGCGCGCACCTGGGACGCCCTGAGCCCGGGCGAGGTCCGCTACTACGCGCCCCGCGCGCAGACGGTCCTCTCAAGCTCGGGCAGCCAGGCGGTCTCCGGGGCGATCGACCCGATCACCGGCCAGGGCGCCTGCGCGGCCCCGCCCGCCGCCGACGAGGCCGGGACGGCGACGTACCGGCTCCCGGCCGCGGGCGGGCGCGGCTACACCCTGCTCGGCTCGCCGGCCGTGAGCGCGCGGTTCGCGGTCTCCGGGAGGCACCCCGCCCTGGCAATGAGGCTCTGGGACGTGGCGCCGGGCGGCGCCACCCAGCAGCTCGTGGCCCGCGGCCTGCTCCGCCCGCGCAAGGGCAGCCGGCAGGTCTTCCAGCTTCACCCGAACGGCTGGCGCTTCAGGGCCGGCCACGTGCCGAAGCTCGAGCTCGTGGGCCGCGACACCCCCTACGGCCGTCCCTCGAACTTCGAGTGGTCGATCCGGGTCTCGGACCTCCGGCTGCGCCTGCCGGTGCACGAGAAGCCCGGCGGCGCCGTCAAGAGGCCGCTCCGCGCCTTCCGGCGGCCCTAGCGCCGCCGCGCCAAGGCGAAAAGACCATTGAGAGACAGACCTGTCTTGTCGATAGGTCCACAGTGGAGGAAACCGGGAACCCGCCCGCGCGGACGTATTCGCTGCGCCACCGGCTGGTGGTCTTCGCCCTTGCGGTGGTCGCACCCGTGGCGGTCGGCGCCGTCCTGAGCGGCCTGATCCTGCTCGACGCCACGCGCAGCTTCAACGATCGCGCCGAGGAGGTCGCGATGGAATCGGAGGCGAGCCTCGGGCTGTTCAAGGCGCTCGGCGCGGCCGGCTCCGCGGGCAGCGCCTACATGGACGGGGAGGGCCCCCGGCGCGCCTTCGACGCCGCGGCGCAGGACGTTGACCGGCGCCTCGGCGCGGCGACCTACGACGAGGGCGCCGAGACTGCCGCCGTGCGACGCGTGCGCTCCGACTGGCGCGCGGCGGGCGTGCAGCTGCGCGCGAACCCTCCCGGCGGCGCCGAGGAGCCGGGGGACGGCCCCGACCCCGAGGACCTCTTCGAGGCGTCGATCGACTCCGCGACGGCCGGCGTGGACCGCCTGCTCGATCTGTCGGAGGCGGAGAACCGCACCGACCTCGCCGAGACCCAGCGGCTCTGGCGCGAGCAGGGGGCGCTGGCGATTCTGGCTTTGCTCGCCTCGATCGCCCTCGCGGCCTTCCTCGTGCGCAGGCTGTCGCGCGAGATGGTGCGCCCGATCCGCCGCCTGACGCGCGCGGCCCGTGCCTTCGGCGAGGGCGACCTCGAGCACCGCGTGCACGTGAACTCGTCGGCCGAGCTCCACGAGATGGCCGGGAGCTTCAACACCATAGCGGGAGCGCTCCAGGATCAGCGCGAGCAGCTCGAGCGCCAGGCCTTCGAGGACTCGCTCACGGGCATTCCGAACCGGGCCCTGTTCGAGGACCGGATCCGGCACGCGCTCGACCGCCGGGTGACGACGAACGAGACGCTCGCGGTGCTCGTCGTCGACGTCGACGACTTCAAGCTCGTGAACGAGGGCCTCGGGCACGCGGCCGGGGATGCGCTGATCGAGCAGGCGGCGGCTCGCCTGATGACGGCCGTCCGGCCGTCCGACACGGTCGCCCGCATCGGCGGCGACGAGTTCGCCGTGCTGCTCGAGGGGATCCGCGGCCCGGACGACGCGATCGCGGCGGCCGAGCGGCTCAGGCGGGCCTTCGCGGAGCCGTTCCCGGTGAGCGGGTCCTCACCCGTGGTCACGGCGTCGGTGGGCATCGCCCTCTCGCGCGACCAGCTCGGAGCGGAGGAGCTGCTGCGACGCGCGGACCGGGCCGTGCACCGGTTCAAGGAGACGGGCAAGGACGGCTGGACCTTCTTCGACCCGCGAATCCAGGACCGCGCCACGGAGCGCCTCGAGACGGTCACCGCGCTGCGCGGCGCGGTCGAGCGCGGGGAGCTCGTGGTGCATTACCAACCGATCGTGGACCTCGACACCGGCGAGGCCGTATCCGTCGAGGCGCTGCTGCGCTGGCGTAGGGAGGGACAGGAGCTCGTGCCCCCGGCGGACTTCATCCCGCTCGCCGAGGAGACGGGCCTCATCGTCCCACTGGGCGCCTGGGTGATGGGGGCGGCCTGCGCCGAGGCGATGCGCTGGCGGCGCGCCGGCGCCGGTGACGTGAACGTCTGCGTGAACGTCTCCGCCCGGCAGCTGATGGACCCCAACTTCGAGAGCACCGTCACGGGCGCGCTCGAGGAGACCGGGCTCGACCCGGCGGGGCTGACGATCGAGGTGACCGAGACGTCGGTCATGCAGGACCCCGAGGGCTCGATCGCCAAGCTCGGGCGCCTGCGCGACCGCGGTATCGGCATCGCGCTCGACGACTTCGGCGAGGGTCACTCCTCGCTCAGCCACCTCCGGCACCTGCCGGTGCGGGGGCTCAAGATCGCGCGGCCCTTCATCCAGGGCCTCGGCGACGGCGACGACGCCCTGGTCCGCGGCATCATCGAGCTGGCCCGGTCCCTCCGCCTGCGGCTAGTCGCCGAGGGCATCGAGACGCCCGAGCAGCGCGAGCAGCTGCGGCTGCTCGGCTGCCGCCTCGGCCAGGGCTTCCTCTTCTCACGCCCGGTGGAACCGGCAGCGATTCGCAGCCTGCTGAGCGAGCAGGTGGGCGCGCCGGCCGGCGCCTAGAGAACACAGCATCGGCTAGAGCGCGAAAACCGAGTCTGGCGCTGGACGCAGGGAGCGACGCGTGCATCGCACGCGAGCGACCGAGGACCGCGCCAGACGAAGGTTTGCAGCCCGTCTAGCCGATGCTGTCGACCATCTCGAGCTGAATCAGGCGGTTCAGCTCGATGGCGTACTCCATGGGCAGCTCCTTCGTGACCGGCTCGATGAAGCCGTTCACGATCATCGCGGCGGCCTCCTCCTCGGTCAGCCCGCGCGACTGCAGGTAGAAGAGCTGCTCATCCGAGATCTTGCCCACCACGGCCTCGTGCGCGACGGTGACGTGGGGGTTCTGGATCTGGATGTCGGGCCACGTGTCCGACCGCGAGCGGTCGTCCATCATCAGCCCGTCGCACTGCACGCGGGCCTTGGAGCCCTGCGAGTTGTGGCCCATGCGGACGAGGCCGCGGTAGCCCATGATCCCGCCGTCCTTGGAGATGGACTTGGCGAGGATGTTCGAGGTCGTGTTCGGCGCGAGGTGCAGGACCTTGGCGCCGGTGTCCTTCCAGACGTCGCCCGAGGCCACGCCGACGTTGAGGTGGTCGGCGCGGGCGTACTCGCCCATGAGGAACGAGCCCGGGTAGAGCATCACCTTCTTGGCGCCCATGGAGCCGCCGACCCACTCGACGGTGCCGTGGGCGTCCACGATGGCGCGCTTGGTGTTCAGGTTGTAGACGTCCTTCGACCAGTTCTGGACCGTCGTGTAGCGGGCCTTGGCGCCCTCCTTCACGAAGATCTCGACGACGGCGGAGTGCATCGAGTTGACCGAGTAGGTCTGGGCGGTGCAGCCCTCGATGTAGTTCACCTCGGAGCCCTCGTCAGCGATGATCAGCGTGTGCTCGAAGGTGCCCTCGCCCGAGCCCTCCATGCGGAAGTAGGCCTGGAGCGGGAGGTCCACCTTCACGCCCTTCGGGACGTAGAGGAACGAGCCGCCTGACCAGACGGCGCCGTGGAGCGCCGAGAACTTGTTGTCCTGCGGCGGCACGCACTTGTTCATGAAGTGCTCCTGCACGAGCTCGGGGTACTCGTTGACCGCCGTGTCCATGGCGCAGAAGAGGATCCCGAGGTCCGCGTACTCCTTCTTGAGGCCCTCGTAGAAGGGCTCCTGGCGCCAGACGCCGACGACGCCGGCGAGGTGCTCGCGCTCCGCCTGCGGGATGCCGAGCTTCTCGAAGGTGTCCTTCTGCTCCTGCGGGACGTCGTCCCAGCTGTCGTAGCGGCCGGCCTCGGGCGGCGAGTAGAGCACGAGCGAGGAGAGGTCGAGGTCGGAGAGGTCGACACCCCACGTCGGGATGGGCTTGCGCTCGAAGATCTCGTACGACTTGAGGCGCTTGGCGCGCATCCACTCGGGCTCGCCCTTGACCTTCGAGAGCTCGTCTATCACCTCGCGGGAGATCCCCTTGCGGGCGATCAGCTGCCCCTGCTCGTTCTCCTTGATCGCGCTGGGACGCGCGACTCGCGTCTTGTCCTTGCTCGCCATCTGCTCCAAATCCAATTTCCGAGGTCGGAGATCTGGATTCTAGCGGGGGACGGGGTCGCCGACAGCCCAGATCGGTCGGCGGCAAGCCCGATTAGGGTACCCTAACGCGCGTGTCCCGCCGAAGGCTCGTGACGCTCGTCTCGCTCGCCGCCGTCCTCGTGGTGGCGGGCTTCGTGGGCGTCGTCGTGGCCACCTCCGGGTCGTCGTCGGACCGGCTGGTCGTCTACACGGCGCGCTCCCACTACGGCGAGGAGCAGCCCTTCAAGGACTTCGCGGCGGACACGGACACGAAGCTCACCCTGTTCGGCGGCGAGGCCTCCGAGCTCTACGAGCGGATCAAGAGCGAGGGGGATGACACGCGGGCGGACGTGCTGATCACCGTCGACGCCGCCAACCTCTGGCGCGCGACGGAGGCGGGGCTGCTCGAGAAGGTCGACGACCCCGAGCTGGAGCGGAACGTGCCGGCGGGCCTGCGCGATCCCGGCGATCACTGGTTCGGGCTGACGGTGCGCGCCCGCACGATCATGCGCTCGACGGAGCGCGTGGGGCCCGAGGAGGTGACCACCTACGCCGGCCTCGGCGACCCGCGCTGGAAGGGGAGGCTCTGCCTGCGCTCGGGCACGAGCGACTACAACGTCTCGTTCGTCGCCGACCGCATCGCCAAGGACGGCCGCGAGGAGACGAAGGCGATGCTCGAGCGCTGGATGGCCAACGACCCGGAGATCCTCGGCTCCGACGTCGACGTGCTCGACGCGATCGCCGACGGCAGCTGCGACGTGGGCCTGACGAACTCCTACTACCTCGGCCGCGAGCTCGAGGAGGACCCGGACTTCCCGGTGGCCCCCGTCTGGGCCGACCAGAACGGGCGCGGCACCCACGTGAACCTGTCCGGCCTCGGCGTCGTGAAGGGCACCGACCAGCGGGCGAAGGCCATCGAGCTGATGCAGTACCTGACCGAGCCGAAGCAGCAGGAGCTGTTCGCCCACAACAACTTCGAGTTCGCGGCCGACCCCGACGTGCGGCCCGCCGAGGAGATCGCCCAGTTCGGCACCTTCAAGCGCGACCCGATCGACGTGCAGGGCGCCGGTGAGCACCTCGAGGACGCCCTCCAGCTGATGGAAGAGGTGGGGTGGGACTGATACCCGCCCCGCGGCGGCCCGAGCGGGCCACCGTCCTGACCGTCCTCTGCGCAGTCCTGATAGCCGGGCCGCTGATCGGGCTTCCGATCAGCTTCATCGTGGCGCCCGGCGAGATCTCCAAGTTCTCCGGCTACCTGCCCGAGGCGGTCGAGGCGACCGCCGTGCTCGTGGTAGGGGTCGGGCTGGGGACGCTGGTGCTCGGGACGTCGCTGGCGGCGCTCGTCTCGTTCTGCGACTTCCCGGGCCGCTCGTGGATCGAGTGGGTCCTCGTGCTGCCGCTCGCCGTCCCCGGGTACGTCTTCACCCTCTTCGCGCTCGGGCTGGACGTCCCGCACGTGCGCTCCCACCTGGGCGCGATCTGCATCTTCACGCTCGTCCTCTATCCGTACGTCTACCTGCTGGCGCGCTCCTCCTTCCTGAGCCAGTCGCGGACCCTGCTCGAGGCGGCGCGGGGGCTCGGGATGTCGCGCCGCCGCGCCATCGTCCGGATCGGCCTACCGCTGGCGCGGCCCGCGATCCTGGGCGGCGTGGCCCTCGCCCTCATGGAGACGCTCGCCGACTTCGGCACGGTGAACCTCCTGGGCGTGCGGACGTTCACGGACGCCATCTACCGCGTCTGGTTCAACGCCTTCGACCGCGAGGCGGCGATGCAGTTCGCCACCCTGCTCGTGTCCGTGACGCTGATGCTGCTGCTGCTCGAGCGGCTCGCGCGCGGCCGCGCGCGCTTCCACCAGGGCGCGTCCCGCGGCGACCTGCTGCCACCGGTGCGGCTCCACGGGATCGCCGCGGTTGCGGCGGTGGTGGGCCCGCTGGCGCTTGTGGGCCTCGTGGTGGTGGCGCCGGTCGCGCAGCTCGGCGTGTGGTCGGTCCAGTCGATCCAGGACGGGCTCCTGGCGCCCGAGTTCGCGAGCGCGGCCCGCAACAGCCTGATGCTGTCCGGCATGAGCGCCCTCTTCATCCCGTTCGTGGCGCTCGGCCTCGCCTACGGGGTGCGCAGCAGCCGCTCGCGTGTGGCGGGCGCCTCGGCCCGTGTGGCTACGATCGGCTACGGCCTGCCGGGATCGGTCGTGGCGGTGGCCGTGATCGTGCCGCTGGCATGGGTCGACCACCGCCTCGGCGACGCCGCCGGCTCGCTGTTCGGCATCGACCTCGGGCTGCTCTTCACCGGAACCGTGATCGGACTCTTCTGCGCGTACCTCGTCCGCTTCCTGGCGCTCGCCTGGGGCGCCGTGGAGTCGAGCATGCTGCGGATACCGGCGGAGCTCGACGACGCCGCCCGCGGCCTGGGCGCCGATCGGCTGGACGTGGTCGCGCGCGTGCACGTCCCGCTGATGCGCACGGGCCTGATCACCGCGGCGCTGCTCGTCTTCACCGAGGTGATGAAGGAGCTCCCGGCCACCCTGCTGCTGCGGCCGCTCGACGGCGACACGCTCGCGGTGGCGGTCTGGCAGGCGACCACGGAGTCGCTGTTCGAGACCGCCGCGCTGCCGGCGCTCCTGATCGTGCTCGTCGGGCTCGTGCCGGTGGCGCTGATGATCAAGCTGTCCGGCCGCGGCGGCGCCGAGCTCGAGGCGGCGCAGGGAGCGGGCAGCTGGGCCGAGGTCGAGCGCGAGGCGGTGCCCGCATGAGCGACGTGGTGCTCCGCGGCGTGTCGAAGTCGTTCGGGCCGGTGCGCGCGGTCCAGGAGGTGGACCTCGAGATCGCCCGCGGCGAGCTCGTGGCCGTCCTCGGCCCCTCCGGCTGCGGCAAGACCACCCTGCTGCGCCTGATGGCGGGCTTCGAGCGGCCCGACGCCGGCTCGATCACGGTGAGCGGGCGCGAGCTGGCCGGGCCGTCCACGTTCGTGCCCCCGGAGAGCCGCCGGGTGGGGATCGTCTTCCAGGACTACGCGCTGTTCCCGCATCTCACCGTCGAGGCGAACGTCGCGTTCGGGCTCTCGCGGCGCGAGCGCGACGAGCGCGAGCGCATCACGCGGACGACGCTCGAGCTGGTCGGGCTCCAGCACAAGGCCGCGAGCCACCCCCACGAGCTGTCGGGCGGCGAGCGCCAGCGGGTGGCCCTGGCGCGCGCGCTCGCGCCGGCTCCCGAGCTGATCCTGCTGGACGAGCCGTTCTCGAGCCTCGACGCGACCCTCCGCGGCGGGCTGCGCCGCGAGGTCGAGCTGATCCTGCGGGACGCCGGCGCCACGGCGCTGCTCGTGACCCACGACCAGGAGGAGGCGCTCTCGCTCGCCGACCGGCTCGCGGTCATGCGCGAGGGCCGCATCGTCCAGGTCGGCGCGCCGCAGGAGGTGTACGGCCGGCCCGCCAACCGCTGGACCGCCGGGTTCGTGGGCGACGTCAACGTGCTCGCCGGCGTGGGGCGCGGATCGGGCGTCGAGACCGAGCTCGGCGTCTTTGACGTCGGTGCGCCGGCGAGCGGATCCGTGCACGTGGCGGTCCGGCCCGAGCAGCTGCTGCTGCGGGCCGACTCCGGCGGCAACGCCGAGATCGTCGCGCGCGAGTTCCGCGGCCACGACGTGCTCTACAGGCTCCGGCATGAGGGCGGGCGCACCGTGCTGGTGCAGCTGCCCTCGCTCGAGCTCCACGAGGTCGGCGCGCGCGTGTTCGTCCGCCCGGCGCCCGACGCGGTCACATGCCTCGTCGACTAGCGCTTGCCGCCGTCCTGTCGGTCGTGGCCGCCGCGCCGGCGGCGGCGGCGCGGCCCCAGACCATCCCCGCGCTGCGTGAGTGGCGGGCGGCGCCCGGCTCGTTCGTGCTGCGCGACTCGGCACGGATCGTGGTGCCCGCCGGCGGGCCGGTCGCGGAGGCGCGGCTGCTGGCGGCCGACCTGCGCCGGCGCCTCCCCGTCGTGAGCGGCGTGCGGGCCATGCCCGGCGACATCGAGGTCGCGCTGGGGGCGAGCGACCGGAGGCTCGGCGGGGAGGGCTACCGGCTCGAGGCCGGCCCGGTGCTGCGCGTCCGGGCGCGGACCGCCGCGGGTGCCTTCTACGGCACGCGAACCGTCGTTCAGCTGTTGAGCCGCCGCAACGCCGTCCCGGCGGGTACGGCCCGTGACTGGCCGCGCTACCCGGAGCGCGGCCTGATGCTCGACAACGGGCGCCGCTACTTCGGCCCCTCCTGGCTGCGCGGCCGCATCCGCGAGCTCGCCGCGCTCAAGCTGAACCAGCTCCACCTCCACTTCTCGGACGACCAGGGCTTCCGGGTCGCCAGCGGCTCGCATCCGGAGATCGTGTCGAAAGCGCACCTGTCGAAGAGGCAGGTCCGCGGGCTGGTCGCCTACGCGCGCGCACGCCACATCCGGGTGATCCCGGAGATCGACATGCCCGGACACATGCGCGCGGCGCTCGCGCGGCACCCCAACCTGCAGCTGGCGGACGAGAGCGGGGTGCGCGGCCCCTCCAGGCTGGACGTCACGAAGCCGGCCGCGCGCCGCTTCGCGCGCGAGCTGATCCTCGAGTACCTGGACCTGTTCCCGGGCCGCTACTGGCACGGCGGCGCCGACGAGTACCTCAATCAGGCGGACTATGCGCGCCATCCGCGGCTCGAGCGCTGGGCGCGGGCGCGCTACGGGCCGCGCGCGAACGGAGCCGACGCCTACATCGCGTTCATCAACTGGATGGACCGCCTCGTGCGCTCGCGGGGGCGGACGCTGCGCGTGTGGAACGACGGGCTCGCCGGCGGGCGGGCGGTCAGGCTCCGCCGCGACGTGGTCGTGGACTGGTGGGCGGCCCACGCGGGGCCAGGCCCGCGGACGCTGGTCCGCCAGGGCCACCGCATCCTGAACGGCGGCTGGTGGCCGACCTACTACGTGGTCAGCCCGCTCGGCGCCGTGCGGCCCTCGATGCGGACGGCGTACGAGTCCTGGGCGGTCAACCGCTTCCACGGGGTCTCGCTCGGGCTCGAGCCGGCCGACGCGGCGGTCGTCCTGCCGCGCGGCTCGCGCCTCAACCTCGGCTCGGAGCTGCACGTGTGGAACGACGACCCGGACGGCGAGAGCGATGCCCGGACCGCCCGCGGCATCGCGCCGCGGCTGCGCGTCCTCGCGCAGAAGACCTGGGACTCGCCGCCGGTCGCCCGGCGCTACGCCGGCTTCCAGCGCATCGCTCGCGCGATTAGGCTGCGGCCATGAAGCTCTACGTCTGCTGGGGAACGTTCCGCTCGCCGCGCCCGGGCGGCCACCCGTGCCGCAACGCCCACGAGGCGCTCCTCGAGGCCGGCTGGGACCCGGAGGTCGAGCGCGTCTACGGGCTCGGCGTGCTCGGGGACACCCTGAACCCGACCAGGGCCAAGATCCGCGAGCTCACCGGCCAGAACATCGTCCCCGTGCTGGTGACCGACGAGGACGAGGTCATCCAGGACTCGCGCAAGATCATCGCCTGGGCGAAGGCGAACCCGGCGAGCGGCGCCGAGCGCGCGACCGCGTAGCCGCTACTCGGGCCAGGACGCGTCGCCCGTCGTGGCGCCGCGCATGACCTTCAGGCCGAGCAGCGCGCACTTGCGGCGCGTGGGGGAGATCTCGATGCCGAGCTGGTCGATCACCCAGTCGGCGTCCAGGCCGGCCACCTCCTCGACCGGCAGCCCGATCAGCTCCTCGGACGTGATCGACGCGGCCGCCTGCGAGATGGCGCAGCCCTGGCCGTGGAAGCGGAGGTCGGCGACCCTGCCGTCCTTCACAACGATGTGCACGCCCAGCTCGTCACCGCAGAGCGGGTTGTGGTCGTGCCACTCGAGGTCGTGCGGATCGAGCTCGCCGAAGTTCCGCGGGTTCTTGTAGTGGTCGAGGATGTAGTCCCGATAGAGAGCATCCATCAGAGGCCGAACACCTCGCGCGCGCCGTTCAGCGCGTGGACCAGCCGGTCCACGTCGTCCCGCGTGTTGTAGACGTGGAAGGACGCACGCGCCGTGGCGCCCACGCCGAGCACCCGCATCAGCGGCTGGGCGCAGTGGTGGCCGGCGCGCACGCAGACCGCCTCGCGGTCGCAGAGCTCGGCGATGTCGTGCGGGTGCATCCCCTCGATCGTGAACGGCACCACGCCGCCGCGGCGGTCGACGTCGCGCGGCCCGTAGAGGGTGATGCCGGCGACCTCGGGGAGTCGCTCGAGCGCGTAGGCGGTGAGCTCGCGCTCGTGCGCGCGCACCGCGTCCATGCCGGCGGCCGCCAGGTAGTCCACGGCGGCGCCGAGCCCGATCGCCTCCGCGATCGCGTTCGTGCCGGCCTCGAACTTCCAGGGCAGCTCGTTCCAGGTCGAGTGCTCGCGCTCTACGCGGGAGATCATGTGGCCGCCTCCGAGGAAGGGCCGCATCTCCTTGAGCAGCTCGCGCCGGCCGTGGAGCATCCCGACGGTCGGGCCGAGCGCCTTGTGCCCGGTCCAGGCGTAGAAGTCGGCGTCGATCGCGCGCAGGTCCACCGGCATCTGCGGCACGGACTGGGCGCCGTCCACCAGGGTCAGCGCTCCCGCTGCGCGGGCGCGCCGGGCGATCTCCTCGACGGGGTTGATCGTGCCGAGCACGTTCGAGACGTGGCCGACCGCCACAAGCCTGACCCGGCCCTCCGCGAGCACCGCGTCGAGCTCGTCGAGCGACAGCTCGCCGGACTCGGGAACCGACAGGTACCGGAGCTTCGCCCCGGTGTCCTCGCAGGCGAGCTGCCAGGGCACGATGTTCGAGTGGTGCTCCATCTCCGTGATGAGCACCTCGTCGCCGGGCCCGAGGTTGCCGCGGCCCCACGCGTACGCCACGAGGTTGATCGCCTCGGTGGCGTTGCGGGTGAAGATCGACAGGTCGCTGTCCCAGTTCACGAACGCCGCGATGCGCTCGCGCGCGCCCTCGAACAGCTCGGTCGCCTCGCGGCCCAGCTCGTAGACGCCGCGGTGGACCGTTCCGTAGCTGTGCGCGTAGAACGAGTCCATCGCCTCGATCACCTGGCGCGGCTTCTGCGAGCTGGCCGCCGAGTCGAGGTAGACCAGCGAGTGACCGTTGATCTCCCGGTCGAGAATCGGGAAGTCCGCCCGCAGGCGGCTCAGGGTGCTCTCGGCCACGGCGCCCATCAGGCCGCCTCGGCCCGCTCCCCGATGAACTCGCGCACCTGGTCCTCGGCGCCCTTCAGCTTGTCCGCGATCCGGCGCCGGACGAGGTCCTCCAGGCCGGGGTCCTCGAGCCGCTGGACGACCTCCTCGAAGTACCCCTCGACTAGCACCCGCACCGCCTCGGCGCGCGGGACGCCGCGGGTCATCATGTAGAAGATCTGGTCCTGGTCGAGCTCCCCGACGGTGCCGCCGTGGGACGCCTTGACGTTGTCGGTCTCCACGATCAGCGACGGGATCGCGTCGCCCTTCGCCTTCGGCGACAGCAGCATCTGGTGCGTCTGGAGGTAGGTGTCCGTCTCGGACGCTCCCGGCACGATGTGGATCAGCCCCTCGTACGAGGCCCGCGAGTCGCCGGTGAGGGCGCCCTTCCAGACCGTGTCGCCGGTCGTGTGACCGGCCTCGTGCCTGTCGGTCGTGAACAGGTCGAGGTGCTCGTCGCGCTCGGTGAAGTACATGCCGGTGTGGCGCATGTCCGAGCCCGGCTCGGCGGTGATGATGTCGAGCGTTTGCTTCGTCAGCCGCCCGCCGAGGTGGATCGGCACCCACTTGACACGTGCGTCGCGGGCGATCTCCACGCGCCGCACCGACAGGTCGTGCACCTCGCCGGTGCCCCAGTCCTGGTAGTGCGCGAGGTCCACCTGGGCGCCCGGGCGGGCGTACAGCTCGAAGGCGCCCGCGTGGAGCGCCTGGCCCTCGAAGCCGGGCGCCAGGAAGTACTCGCGGATCTTGACCTCGGCATGCTCGCCGACCACGACGAGCGTGTGCGCCCACTGGACCGTGCCCGGCTCGTCGATGAGCCAGACGGCCTGGATCGGCTTCTCGATCCGCACGTTGTCGGGGACGTGCACGAACACTCCTCCGGTCCAGAAGGCGGCGTTGCCGGCGGGGAACTTCCCCTCGTCGTGGGGTAGGCGCTTGGCGAACCACTCCTCGACCAGGTCCGGGTGCTCCTCCACCGCCTGCTCGAGCGGCATCACGATGACGCGGTCGTCGCTCACGTCCGTGTGCACCACGCTCGCGCCGCGCTGCACGATCAGCGCCGCGTGCTCCTCGTCGCCCAGGTGCTCCTGCACGATCCGGGAGTCCACGTCGTCCAGGTCGTCGTAGCGCCGCGGCTCGAGGGCGTCGAGGTCGAGGTTGCGCAGTGTCGTGGTCCAGAAGCCCGAGCGGCGCCAGGTCGGCACCTCGGCCTCCTCGTAGACCTTCAGCGCGGCCTTGCGGCGGTCCTCCACGAAGCTAGGAGGCACTCGCAGCGACCTCCTCGCGGACCCACTCGTAGCCCTTGTCCTCGAGCTCGTCGGCGAGCTCGGGTCCGCCCTCGCGGACGATCCGGCCGTCGATCATGATGTGGACGAACTCGGGGCGCACGTAGCCCAGGATCCGCGTGTAGTGCGTGATGATCAGGAAGCCGCGCTCCTGCTCGCGCAGTGCGTTCACGCCGTCGGAGACGATCCGCAGCGCGTCGATGTCGAGCCCGGAGTCGGTCTCGTCGAGGACGGCGAACTCGGGCGCCAGCATTGCGAGCTGGAGGATCTCGGCGCGCTTCTTCTCGCCGCCCGAGAAGCCCTCGTTCAGGTAGCGGCTCGTGAAGGCGCGGTCGATCTTCAGGAGCTCCATGTTCTTCCCGAGGATCTCCCCGAACTCCTTGACCTTGATCGGCTCCTCGCGACGGGCGTTCACGGCCATGCGGAGGAAGTTGGCCACCGACACGCCGGGGATCGTGGCCGGGTACTGGAAGGCCATGAAGAGGCCGGCGCGGGCGCGCTCGTCGGGATCTGCCTCGGTGAGGTCCTCGCCGTCGAGCAGGATCCTGCCCTCGGTCACCTCGTAGTTCGGGTTGCCCATGAGGGTGTTGGCGAGGGTGGACTTACCGGAGCCGTTCGGCCCCATGAGGGCGTGGGTCTCGCCCTTCTTCACCGTCAGGTCCACGCCGTGGAGGATCTCTCGCTCCTCGATGCGGACGTGCAGGTTCTGGATCTCCAGCGTCATACGGTCAGCTTCTCCTTGGACTCCTTCGAGAACGGGCGGACGAGGTCGGCCAGGGTCATGTCGCTGAGGGTTCGCACGATCGACCCCTGGACGCGGGTCCACAGCAGCTTCGTCGGGCAGGGGCTCTCGCCCTCGCGGGCGCACACGAGCGCGCCGTCGGCGTCCGCGCTGATGCACTCGATCGGGGCGATCTCGCCCTCGAGCGCCTCGACGACGTCGGCCATGCTGATCTCGCCGGCCGGCCGCGCGAGCGAGTATCCGCCGTGGGCGCCGCGGCGGGACTCCACGAGCTCGGCGCGGCGCAGCCGCTGCACGAGGTGCTCGAGGTACGCGAGCGGGAGGCCCTCGGCGTCGGCGATGGCGCCGAGCGGGATCGGCGCGGGGTCGGCCACGTCGCCCTCGCGCGCGAGGTGCGCCATGACGCGCACGCCGTACTCGGCC
Source organism: Thermoleophilaceae bacterium (assembly GCA_016929195.1). Lineage (GTDB taxonomy): Bacteria > Actinomycetota > Thermoleophilia > Solirubrobacterales > Thermoleophilaceae > JACVRW01. Next base: position 5,033 of record JAFGJG010000171.1, on the reverse strand, counting down.
TTTGTCGAGAACATCATCTGCGAATACCTACCTGGGAGGTAGGATACGCGCCTCGTCCTCGAGCAGCCGGAGGTCGTGCGCGACCCCCTCCGGCGTGGCCGCGAAGCCCGGGAAGCCCACGCGCTGGTAGCCCTCCGCGTCCACGAGGGTGAAGCGCGCCTGGTGCTCCTGCCTCGCCTTCTGCGGGGCGATGTGGAAGCCGTCCCAGACCGGCTTCAGCTGCTCGCGGGTGCCGAGCACGAAGTCGATGCGCCCGAGCGCGCGCTGCTCCGAGAGGAAGGCGCGCGCGCTCGCCTCGGTGTCGCGCGGGGGATCGACCGCGATCGCGAGCGCCGGCACGTCGTGGCCGAGCTGGTCGAGGGCGCCCCTCACCGTCTGAGCCTGCACCGGGCAGGTGTCCTCGCAGTGCGTGTAGAGGAAGGTCACGACCACCGGCTTGCCGCGCAGGCCGCGCATCGACACGGTCTCGCCGTCCTGGTTGCGGAGCTCGAAGTCGGGCGCCCTCAGGCCCTTCGGCATCACGGCGCCCTCGAACTTGCTGCTCCCGCTGACGGGCTCCTCGTCGTCCGAGCCGGCCGCGGCGAGGACCGTCGCCCCGAGCGCGAACACGGCCACGAGGACGAGCGCGATCAGCACGCGTGGGTTCACGCGGCCCGAGGGTAGTGCGAGGCGGTGGTCAGAGAGCGAGCTCGTACGTCTCGATCTTGATCTCACGGCCCCACAGCGAGCGCGGCTCGGCGCTCACGCGCTCGAACCCGGCGGCGCGGTAGATGCGCGCCGCGGCGCCGAGCTCCGAGAAGGTCAGCAGCTCGATCCGGCGGTGGTCCGCCTCACGCGCGCGCTCGAGGGCCGCGTCCACGAGCCGCGGCCCGAGGCCCTGACCGCGAAGGTCCGGATGGAGCAGGAAGTGGCCGAGCCGCGCGAGACCGTCGCCCTCGGCCGCGAGCGTGATCGAGCCTGCCGGCTCGCCGTCACGCTCCGCGATCCAGAGCCCCTCGCCGGCGGCCGGCCAGCCGCGCCCGGTGAGCTCGCCCAGGCGCCGGGCGACCATGGCCTCGAAGCTGGCGTCGAGCCCGAACTCGCGTGCGTAGAGGAGCCCATGCAGGCGGACGACCGCACCGATGTCACCCGGTTGCGGCCCCTCGCGCACGCGGCGGATCCTAGGGCTCGACCAGCCCCTGCCTGATCGCGTAGCGGGCGAGCTCCACGCGGTCGCGCATCCCGAGCTTCGAGAGCACGTTCGCGCGGTGCGACTCGACCGTCTTCTCCGAGACCTTCAGCGTCTCGGCGATCTGCCGGTTCGTGTACGCCTCGGCGATCAGCTTGACCACCTCGCGCTCGCGCGGGGTGAGCGGGTCCTTCACGTCCGGGCCCTCGCCCTCGAGCCACTGCTCCATCAGCTGGCGCTGGGCCTCGCTCGAGAGGAACGTGCGCCCGGCGGCGACGGCCCGGAGCGCCTCGATCAGGTCGGTGTCGGCCGCGCGCTTGAGCACGTAGCCGGCGGCGCCGGCGTCGAGGCCCTCCAGGAAGTAGTGCGCGTCGTCGTGCATCGAGAGGAGCAGCACGCGCGTGTCGGGCGCGTGCGCGCGGATCTCACGCGCGGCCTGGAGGCCCGTCATGCGCGGCATCGACACGTCGAGGACGGCCACGTCGGGGTGGGCGAGCTGGGTCGACTCGAGCGCGCCGACGCCGTCGGTCGCCTCGGCCACCACCTCCATGTCGAGCTGGCGGTCGATCAGCATCCGCAGCCCCGAGCGGACGATCCCGTGGTCGTCCGCGATCAGCACGCGGATCATCGGATGCTCAGCGTGACGGAGGTGCCGCCGCCGGGTGCGGAGCGCACGTCGAGCTCGCCGCCCACGAGCCGCGCCCGCTCGGCCATCCCGCGCAGGCCGAGGCCGCTGTCCGCGGGGTCCTGCGCGTTCGAGCGCCCGGCGCGGCCCGGGTCGAAGCCGCTGCCGTCGTCGCGTACGCGCAGCTGCGTGCGCTCGTCGGAGACCTCGAGGTCCACCTCGACGACGGTCGCGCCCGCGTGGCGCTCCGCGTTCGTCGCGGCCTCCTGGGCCACGCGGTAGATCGCCGTCTGCACGTCCTCCTCGAGCGAGTCGATGTCGCCCTCCGCGTTCATGCGCACCTCGACGCCGGTGCGGGCGGAGAAGCGCTTCAGCTGGGCGTCGATCGCCGGGACGAGCCCGTGGTCGTCGAGCGCCGAGGGGCGCAGCTGGCGGGCGAGGTTGAGCAGCTCGTCCATGGCCTGGTTCACCAGGCGCTTCAGCTCGGCGACCTCCGGCGCCTGCCCGGGCGGCGCCTCCTGCGCCAGCGCCTCGAGTCGCAGCAGGATCGCGGTGAGCGCCTGGTTCACCTCGTCGTGGAGGTCCCGCGCCAGCCGGCGGCGCTCCTCCTCCTGGGCGCGGATCACGAGCTGGCCCGAGCGGCGGCGCTCCTGCTCCACGCGCTCCAGCAGGCGCCGGAAGGACTCGGCGAGCCGGGAGATCTCCTCGGCCGGCTTCTGGGACGAGGTCAGCTCCAGCGCGCCGGGGGCGGCTGGGTCCACCTGCTCGATGCGCTCGATCAGCCGCTCCAGCGGCTTGAAGCGGCGCTGGAGCATCCACATGTTCACGCAGAGCGTGAGGATGATCGCCAGGGCGAGGACGAGGAACTGCCAGCGCTCGCTCGGCACCTGCAGGTCGAGCCCAGCGACGAGGCTCGCCGCGAGCAGCGTGAGCGCGACCAGCAGCACATTGGCGGCCACGACCTGGCCGATCAGCGAGTCGTCGCGGCGCGTCATCCTCGGTCTGTCCTTGAATCGGTTCCGTGCCTGGACGTACATATGGGGTCTCCAACCCATATCGGCACGGCTTCGCAAGGACGAGAATCCTCGTGAGGCTTCAGTGGCGAGGCGACTCGCCGCAGGCTTCCGCAGAAGATTGGTCTGGGTCTTCGGTACCGGGGCGCCTACGGGCGCCCCGGTAGCTTTTCGGAGGCGAATTCGCGCCGTGCGATACCGCGCGAGGGCGCTACACTTTTTGAAGTATTGGAATCCAGGCCAACTTTCGGGAGTTAAGAGGCGAAATGGCGAGCGGTGCGGAGCTGATCCGCAGGATGAAGGAGGGGGTCCGCGAGGTGGATCCCCGCGACGTCCACGACAACGGCAACGGCGCCGTGATCGTCGACGTGCGCGAGCAGAACGAGTTCGAGGAATCCCACATCCCGGGCGCCGTGCACGTTCCGCGCTCGTATCTCGAGCAGCGCATCGAGGGCGCCGCGCCCGACCGCTCCTCCCACGTGATCCTCTACTGCCAGTCGGGCAACCGCTCGGCCTTGGCCGCCCACACGATGCAGGAGCTGCTCGGCTACGAGAACGTCGAGTCGATGCGCGGCGGCATCACGCTCTGGAAGGACCGCGGCTACGACGTCGAGGTCCCGCGGGCGCTGACCGCCGAGCAGCGCGAGCGCTACTCGCGCCACCTGCTCATCCCCGAGGTCGGCCTCGAGGGGCAGCTGAAGCTGCTCGACGCGAAGGTGCTGCTGCTCGGCGCCGGCGGGCTCGGCTCACCGGCGGCCCTGTACCTGGCCGCGGCCGGGGTGGGCACGCTCGGGATCGTCGACAACGACGTCGTCGACCTCTCCAACCTCCAGCGCCAGGTCGCCCACTCGAACGACCGCGTGGGCGTTCCGAAGGTCGACTCGGCGGAGATCTCGGTCCACGAGATCAACCCCGAGGTCAAGGTCGAGAAGTACCCCGTGCGCCTCGACGCCTCGAACATCATGGAGATCATCGAGGGCTACGACGTCATCGTCGACGGGCTCGACAACTTCCCCACGCGCTACCTGCTGAACGACGCGTCGGTGCGGCTCCAGATTCCCGTTGTCTCCGCGTCCATTCTCGGCTTCGAGGGCCAGCTCTCGGTCTTCCACCCATACGAGGGCCCGTGCTACCGCTGCCTCTACCCGACCCCGCCGCCCGCCGAGCTCGCCCCGAGCTGCGGCGCCGCCGGCGTGCTCGGCGTGCTGCCGGGCGTGATGGGCCTGCTCCAGTCGGTCGAGGTGATCAAGCTGATCACGGGCGCCGGCGACCCCCTGGCCGGCCGCCTGCTGCTCTACGACGCGCTGGGCACGACCTTCACCGAGCTGAAGGTCCGGCGCGACCCCGAGTGCCCGATCTGCTCCCGGGACCCAGACTCGATCTCCGACGAGGAGATGGGCGTCTTCCCGGACTACGAGCTCTTCTGCAGCGCCGCGGGCTAGAAGGCTGCGAGCCGGCGGAGGGCCGGGGGTTACGTCAGTTGTGCATCACATGGATGCAGAACTGACGGCACCCCCCGCGCGACGCCACCGGACGGTGCGGGCGGCCAGGCGGCGGTCGGCCCAGCCGGCCGCCCCTTCGAATCGGATGGTGATCTTCCAGCGGCCGCGCTTCGGCAGGCGGGCCGCGTAGCGGTGCAGGTCGCCGTTCGAGCGGTGGCGGAGCTTCGCGCGGCGGGTGCCCCTGCGAACGGCGACCCGTACGTGCCCCTCGCCCCGCACCACCCGGACGCGCACGACCAGCCGGCGGCCGTGGCGGAGCAGCCGCACCGCGAGACGCGGCCTGCGCGGCCCCGCGACCGGGCCGGGCTGCGCGCCGGGCGGCGCCGGGCCGCCGGCGCCGGGCGGCGCCGCGCCGGGATCGGCGTTCAGCCCGCAGCGCGCCGGTGAGCTCGCGGCGCCGCAGTCGGCGGCCATCATGATCCAGCGGTTACCCGCGCGGCCGACACCGAGCGAGTCGAGCCCGTCCATCATCAGGAGCGTCCAGTGCGGCGGGCTGTTCCTCCAGCCGTCGAGCGCGAGCTCCTTCGACGGTGCGAGCGCCAGCGCCTCGCCGACGGCGGAGCCGCCGGGCACCGGCCAGCCCTGGTCCACCGCGCGCACGCCCGGATCGGCGAGCGCGAGGTGATCGAACTGGCCGGTCGACTCAAGGTAGTGCGCGTAGGCGTCGGCCGTCCGGGTGAGCGTGCCGGACTGCGCGAGCGGCGCGCGGCCGAGCGCGGCGCGCT
>JAFGJG010000170.1 GCA_016929195.1 Thermoleophilaceae bacterium | reverse complement strand
GTGGCGAGCGCCAGCACCTCGTTCATGAGGTTGCGGCGGCGGCGCTCCGCCAGCGTGCCCTGCTCGCGGATGAAGGCGTGGTGCTCCCCGATCTTCTCGGCCAGCTCCGCGATCCCCTCGCCGCGGCTCGCCTCGGTCTTGAGGATCGGCACGCGCCAGCCCTCCTGCGGGCCGAGCGACAGCACGCCGCGGATCTCGCGGACCATCGTGTCGGTCAGCGGGTGGTCCATCTTGTTGACCACGATCAGGTCCGGGATCTCCATCACGCCGGCCTTGAGCGCCTGGATCGAGTCGCCGCTGCCGGGCATGAGCACGAGCACCACGGTGTCGGCGTGGTCGATGATGTCGACCTCGGCCTGGCCCACGCCCACGGTCTCGAGGAAGACGTCGTCCTTGCCCGAGGCGTCCATCAGGAGCGCGGCCTGGAGCGTGGCCTCCGACAACCCGCCGAGCGAGCCGCGGCTGGCCATCGAGCGGATGAACACGCCCGGGTCGAGGAAGTGCTCGGAGAGCCGGATGCGGTCGCCGAGCAGGGCGCCGTGGGTGAACGGAGAGCTGGGGTCGATCGACAGGACGGCGACCTCGCGCGCCTGGCCGCGCGCGTGCTCCACGAGCCGGCCGATCAGCGTGGACTTGCCGACGCCGGGCGGGCCGGTGAACCCGACGATGGCCGCGTTGCCGGTCTTCGGGTAGACCTCGCGCACGAGCGCCCAGCCCTCGGGGTCGTCGTTCTCGACCAGCGAGATCGCGCGCGCGAGCGCGCGCTTGTCTCCCGCGAGCAGGCGCTCGGTCAGCTCCGCGGCGGTGCGGTCGGCGGGCATGGCCCGCAGATCCTAGGGCCGGTGGGCGGCTACTCGTACGCGAGCGCTTCGAGCACGTCCAGCTTGGCCGCCCGCCGGGCGGGCCAGATCGCGGCGAGCACGCCGGCCAGCGCGGCCAGCAGGAGCAGGACGATCAGCGTCCCGACCGGGTAGGCCAGCTCGAAGCCCTCGTCGGCCAGCGGCCGCGACACGAGCGCCGCAAAGATCACGCCGAGGACCGTTCCGAGGATCGCGCCGATCAGGGCCGTGATGACCGACTCGTAGCGCACCAGCGTCCGGACCTGGCGGCGCGACATGCCCACCGCGCGCAGGAGCCCGAGCTCGCGCGTGCGCTCGTGGATGGACAGCGCGAGCGTCGTCACGATCCCGAGCAGCGAGATCACGATCGCGAGCGCCAGCAGGACGTAGAAGAACGCCACCAGCTGGTTGATCTGCTCCTCCTGGTTGTCCTTCAGCTCCTGCTGGTTGAGCGTGTCGACCGTGCCGTAGCGCTGCTTCACGGCCTCCTTGATCCGGTCCTGGACCGCGTCGGCGTTCGCGCCCGGCTCGAGCTTCACGAACGTGAGCGAGGGCGAGCGCACGCCGAACTCGCGCCGCAGCTGCTCCTCGGTCACCACGAGGTTGCCGAGCAGGTCGGCGTTGTCCTTGACCGTGCCGACGACCGTGTACGGCACGAGCCGCTCGAGCGGCGTCCGCACGGGGATCCGGTCGCCCACGTCGATGTCGTTGTTCTTCGCCCAGGCGTCGTCGATCACGGTCTGGTCGTTCCGGAGCGAGGAGAGCGTCTCGGGCGAGCCCTGCTCCCAGTCGAGCGACAGCACGTCCGCGACGCTGCGCGGATCGACGGCCGACACGCGCACGTCCTTCGCGCCCACCTCCCCGCCCGCGAACGAGAGCGAGGACACGGTCTGCACGCCCGGCGTGCGGGCCGCCTCACGCCCCGCGCCGGGGCTGATCGTCGAGAAGCCGTCGGTGTTCTGGAGGACGAGGTCGCCCTGGAAGTTGCGGTCGATCGCGTTGCCGACCGAGGCGCTGATGCCCGCCGCGAACGTGGTCACGAAGACGACCACCGCGAGGCCGATCATCAGCGCGCCCGCGGTCACCGCGGTGCGGCCCGGCTTGCGGACGGTGTTCTCGCGCGCGAGCCGGCCGGTCAGGCCGCGGAGCTTCTCGAGCGGCCAGCCGCACACCGATGCCAGCGGGCGCACGAGGCGCGGGCTGAACATCGAGACGCCGAACAGCGTGGCCACCGCGCCGCCGCCGACGAGGCCGGCGGCCGCGTTGGCGTCGTCTGTCCCGCCGAACAGGCCGAGGCACGTCATCCCGATCCCGATCGCGAACAGCAGCACGGCGAACGCCGTGAAGATGCGCCCGCGCGTGCGGCTCTCGGGCAGCTCGGCCTCGCGCAGGGCGGCCATCGGCGACACGCGCGTGGCGCGCACTGCCGGGACGAGCGCCGAGGCGAGCGTGACGAAGATGCCCACCACGAGCGCGACGATGATCGTGCGGCTCTCGATGACCGTGCCGGTGTTCGGCAGGTCGATGCCGAAGCTCTTGAAGATCGCGTTCAGGGCCGACGCGAAGCCGATGCCCGCCGGCACGCCCAGGCCGGCGCCGAGCAGGCCGAGCGCGAGCGCCTCGAGGACCGTGCCGCCCAGGATCTGGCGGCGGCTGGCGCCGAGCGTCCTCAGCATCCCGAACTCGCGGATCCGCTGGGCGACCGTGATCGAGAAGATGTTGAAGATCAGGAAGCTGCCCACGAGCAGCGCCACGCCACCGAACACGAGCAGGACGACGCGGAAGAACGAGAGGTCGTCCTTGATGTCCTGGGCCTGGCGGGCGGCGGCCTCGGTGCCGGTCTCGACCACGAGCCGCGGCGGCAGCACGCGGTCGATCCGCTGGCGCAGCACGCGCGGGGAGACCCCCGGCGCCGCCTGCACGGAGATCCCGTCGAGCTCGCCGCGCTTGTCGGTGATCGCCTGCGCCTCGGGCAGCGTCAGCTGCGCCGTGCTCGACCCGCCCGACGACGTGTTGCCGAGCCGCTGGAGGCCGACGATCCGGTAGGGCTTCACGCCCGCCTGGCCGGCGATCCGCAGCGTGTCTCCGATCCCGAGGTCCTCGCGGTCGGCGGTGGACTCGTCGATCGAGGCCTCCTGCGCCGTCCGCGGCGGGCGCCCCTCGGTGTAGGTGAGCGTCTCGAAGGGCTCCGGCGCGACCGAGCTGACGAACTCGGGCGCGAAGCTGTTCGAGAGCGGCTCGCCCTGCGCGTCGACGAAGCGCCCGAGCGAGAAGATGCCGCCGGCCGCCTTGTTCACGCCCGGCACCCGCCGGACCACGTTCACGTAGCGCTCCGAGAAGGGCGGCAGGTCGCCGCCGTCCGACTGACCGGTCGTGCTCGACGAGATCGCGACGTCGGTGCCCTGGTAGGCCTCGTCGAAGAGGTCGTCGAAGGAGCGGTTGATCGTGTCCGTGAGGACGTAGCTCCCGGCGATGAAGGCGACCCCGAGCAGGATCGCCAGCACGGTCACGAACGCGCGCAGCTTGCGCTGGGCGATCCCGCGTATGGCGACCTTCGTCATGCGGCTAGGCGACGCTCTTCATCAGCTCGATGACCTCTTCGGCGGAGCCCGCACTGCAGTCGTGCACCACCTGGCCGTCGCGCAGGATGAGAAGCCTGTCGGCGTAGGACGCCGCCTCGGGGTCGTGGGTCACCATCACCACGCTCTGCCCGAACTCGTCGACCGAGCGGCGCAGCAGGTGGAGCACCTCGCCGCTCGAGGTCGAGTCGAGGTTGCCGGTCGGCTCGTCGGCGAACACGACGGCGGGCCGCGAGACGAGCGCCCGGGCGACGGCCACGCGCTGCTGCTGGCCGCCCGACAGCTCCGAGGGGCGGTGCGTGCGCCGGTCGCCGAGCCCGACGGTCTCGATCAGCTGCTCGACCCACTCCTCGTCGGGCTTGCGGCCGGCGATCGAGAGCGGCAGCACGATGTTCTCCTCGGCCGTGAGGACCGGGATCAGGTTGAAGAACTGGAAGATGAAGCCGAGCTTGTCGCGGCGCAGCTTCGTCAGGTCGCCGTCGTCGAGCGCCGTGATGTCGACGCCGTCGAGCTCCACGGTCCCGGACGTCGGGCGGTCGAGCCCGGCGAGGATGTGCATGAGCGTGGACTTGCCCGAGCCGGACGGGCCCATGATGGCGCTGAAGCGCCCGCGCTCGAAGGAGACCGTCACGCCGTCGAGCGCGTCGACGGCCGCATCCCCCTCTCCGAAGCGCCGGCGGAGGTCGTGTGCGGTGACGATCTGGTCCATTAGGGCGTGCACTCTTGCAGAGGAGAATTTGACCCGCAGTACGGATAACCGGCATATAGTGCGGAATGCCCTCCGCCCCGTACGGCAGCTGGCCATCGCCCCTGTCCGCGGCCATGACCGCCGAGGCCGGCGTGCGCCACTCGGAGCCGTGGTTCGGCGACGACGGGTCGGCCTGGTGGCTGGAGCGGCGGCCGACGGACGAGGGCCGCACCACTCTCGTGCGCGACGGCGAGGACGTGACGCCGCCAGGCGTGGACGTCAGGACGCTCGTACACGAGTACGGCGGCGGCGCCTGGTGCCTGCACGGCGACACGGCCTTCTACTCCGACTTCGAGGACCAGCGCCTCTACCGGCTGGAGCCCGGCGCCCGCCCTTTTCCGGTAACTCCTGAGCCGCCGCGCCCGGCCTCGGTGCGTTATGCCGACGGGCGGGTGACCCCGGACGGCCGCTGGGTCGTGTGCGTCCGCGAGACGCACGGCGGGGGCGAGCCGCGCAACGAGCTGGTCGCGCTGCCCGCGGACGGCGAGGGCGAGCCGCGCGTGCTCGCCTCGGGGCGCGACTTCTACGCCTTCCCGCGGCCCAGCCCCGATGGAGCGATGCTCGCGTGGACCTGCTGGGACCACCCGAACATGCCCTGGGACGGGACGGAGCTGTGGGCGGCGCCCTTCGACGCGCCCGACAAGGCGTGGCTCGTGGCGGGCGGGCCGAGCGAGTCGATCTGGCAGCCCGAGTGGAGCCCGGACGGGGTGCTCCACTACGTCTCCGACCGCAGCGGCTGGTGGAACCTCTACCGCGACGACGAGCAGCTCACCTCCGAGCGCGCCGAGCTCGGCTACCCGCAGTGGGGCTTCGGCGGCTCGACCTACGCCTTCCTCGCGAACGGCGACATCGCCTGCCTGCGCGTGAACCGCGGCGTCGAGCGGCTCTGCCTGCTGCGCGCCGGGACGAGCCGGCTCGAGGAGCTCGACCTCCCCTACACCGCGGTCAGCTACCCGCACGTCCGCTCGCTCGGCGACCGGGTGATCTACGTGGCGATGTCCCCCTCTCGGGACGAGGCTGTCGTCACCTGGTCGGAGGCCGACGGGGCGCGCGAGATCTCGGCGGTCGAGGAGGTGCTGCCGCCCGAGTGGGCGCCGGAGCCGCGCGCGATCGAGTTCGAGAGCGCGGACGGGCGCACCGCGCACGCCTTCTGGTACCCGCCGCGCAACCCCGACTACGAGGCCCCGGAGGGCGAGCTCCCGCCGATCATCGTCCAGGGGCACGGCGGGCCGACCGCCCACGCGACGCCGATGTTCGACCCCGAGATCGTGTTCTGGACGAGCCGGGGGATCGGCGTGGTCGACGTCAACTACGGCGGCAGCACCGGCTTCGGCCGCAGGTACCGCGAGCTGCTGAACGGCGCCTGGGGCATCGTCGACGTGGAGGACTGCGTGGCCGCCGCCGCGCACCTCGCCGAGGCGGGCGAGGCCGACGGCCGCCGGCTCGCGGTCCACGGCCGGAGCTCCGGCGGCTTCACGGTGCTCTGCGCGCTCGCCTTCCATCGCGGCTTCGCGGCGGGGGCGAGCTACTACGGTGTGGCGGACGCGGAGACGCTCGCTGCCGACACGCACAAGTTCGAGTCGCGCTACCTCGACACGCTGATCGGGCCGTATCCCGCCACCGCCAGCACCTACCGCAAGCGCTCCCCGATCAACCACGTGGACCGCATCCGCGCGCCCGTGATCCTCTTCCAGGGGCTCGAGGACGAGGTCGTGCCGCCCGCGCAGGCCGAGCAGCTGGTCGCGGCGCTCACCCGGAACGAGGTGCCGCACACCTACATCGCCTTCAAGGGCGAGCAGCACGGGTTCCGGCTCAGCGAGACGGTGATCCGCTGCCTCGAGGCCGAGCTGTCGTTCTACGCGCAGGTCTTCGGCTTCGAGCCCGCCGACGAGATCGAGCCCGTCGAGATCCTGAAGTAGGGCCAGCCGTACCACGGCTCGGGGGGTGGCCGCATTGGACGGGCCGCCCGCGCGCGGAAGAGTGCTGCGCATGGACTCACGACTCTCACTCGAGGCCCTGGAGGCGATGGTGGCCGAGGGCCGCCGCGCGGCCGAGCGGCGCGCTCAGGTTCGGCGGGACATCGAGCGCGAGCGGCTCCGGCGCGAGCGGAGCCGGCCGGTGCGCATCCGCCACGTCTGACCCCTTAGCGTGTCGGCCGCGATGATCGCGGTCGACACGCCGCACGGCCCCGCGCACGTGCACCTGCACGAGGCGCCCGGGCCCGGTGCGGCCCTTGTGATCGGGCACGGCGCGGGCGGCGGAGTCGGCGCGAAGGACATCGTCGCCGCCACGGACGCGGCGCTCGGACTCGGCTTCAGCGTGGCGCTCGTCGAGCAGCCCTACCGCGTGGCGGGGCGGAAATCGCCCGCGCCCGCGAGCCAGCTCGACACGGCGTGGCGCGCGGTGGTCGAGCACCTGTGCGAGAACGAGCTCGCGGGTCTTCCGCTCGTGGCGGGCGGCCGCTCGCTCGGCGCGCGCGTGGCCTGCCGGACGGCAGCCGACACGGGCGCCCTGGGCGTGCTCTGCCTCGCCTTCCCCGTGCACCCGCCGGGGCGCCCCGAGAAGAGCCGGCTCGAGGAGCTGGACGCCGTCGCGGTTCCGGTCCTGGTGGTGCAGGGCGACAGCGACCCGTTCGGCATGCCGCCCGCCGCCGCCGGGCGGACCGTCGTGACGGTCGCGGGCGACCACGGCCTGAAGAAGGACCTCGCCGCCGTGGCCGGCGCCGTGCGCGACTGGCTGCCGCGGTTCAGCCCGGCAGGATCACGCTGAACACGCGGCCGCCG
>JAFGJG010000169.1 GCA_016929195.1 Thermoleophilaceae bacterium | reverse complement strand
GGGGTCGCCGCGCCAGTCGGCGCCGACCTTGTCGACCTCGTCGAGCATGATCACCGGGTTCATCGTCCCGGCGTCGCGCAGGGCGCGCACGAGCCGGCCCGGCAGCGCGCCGATGTACGTGCGCCGGTGGCCGCGGATCTCGGCCTCGTCGCGCACGCCGCCGAGCGACATGCGGACGAACTCGCGGTCCGTGGCCCGCGCGATCGACTCGCCGATCGAGGTCTTGCCCGTTCCGGGCGGCCCGATCAGCGTGAGGATGGCGCCGGAGCGCTTGTCCTCGGCGATGCCGCGCTCCTGGCGCAGCTTGCGCACGGCGATGTACTCGACGATGCGGTCCTTGACGTCCTCGAGCCCGGCGTGGTCGGCGTCCAGCACCTCACGCGCGTGGACCGGGTCGAGCCGCTCGTCGGAGCGCTTCGACCACGGCACCGAGACGAGCCAGTCGAGGTACGTGCGGATCATCGAGGCCTCCCCCGACGAGTCGCCCATCCGCTCGAGCCGCCCGAGCTCGCGCTCGGCCTGCTCGCGGACGTCGTCCGGCATCCCGGCCGCTTCGATCTTCGTGCGGTACTCGTCGACGACGGAGCCCTCGTCCTCGCCGAGCTCCTTGCGGATCGACTCCATCTGCTTGCGCAGGAAGTACTCCCGCTGCTGCTTCTCGGCGCCGGACTGGACGTCGTCGCGGATCCGCTGCCGGACCTGCATCTCCGCCAGCCGCGCGCGCTGCATCTCGAGCGCCTTCTCCAGCCGCTCGGTCACGTCGAGCGCCTCGAGCAGCTCGACCTTCTGCTCATAGGTGAGGTCGGGGGCGTAGCCCGAGGTGTCCGCGAGCGCGCCCGGCTCGGTGATCGAGCGGACGAACGCGGCGATCCGGCCGTCGTCGCCGCGGAGCTCGAGGAGCTCCTCGACCACGGCGCGGTACTCGCGCTCCAGCTCGCGGGTGCGCCCGTCGACCGGCTCGCCGTCGGGCTGCTCGATCACGTCCACGCGCAGGACGCCCATGGCGTCGGTGGACGCCGCGCCGATCTGGGCGCGGTGAAGCCCGTTGAGGACCGCCGCGCGGGCCCCTCCGGGAAGCTTGATGCGGTCGCCGACCTCGACGACGGTCCCCACGCTCGCGAACTCGTCGCCCTTGCGCGGGACGAGTACGACGCGGTCCTCGTCGCCGACGTCGACCGTCAGCGTCACCGACATGTTCGGGAAGACGACCGAGTCGTCCACCGGCACGAGTACGAGTCTCTCCATCAGATTCTTCTCCATAGGTACTTACGTTTCGTAAGAGTCTAGCGGTGCGCGTGGACCCTCCGCGCGGAGTGCGATGCTGCCGCCCGTGAGCGCAGACGGGGAGCAGCGCGCCCGCCGGGCGGCCGCCGCGGCCGCCGCGGCGCTCGTCGAGCCGGGCATGACGATCGGGCTCGGCTCCGGGCGCGCCGTCTGGGCCGTGGTCGAGATCCTCGGCGACCGCCCCGGGGTGCGCGCCGCCGTGGCGTCCGAGCGTACGGGCGAGCTGGCGCGCGCGGCCGGCATCGAGATCGTGGAGCTGGACGGCGGCGCCCCGCTCGACCTGGCGCTCGACGGCGCCGACGAGGTCGACCCCCACCTCGGCCTCATAAAGGGCGGCGGCGGCGCGCTCCTGCGCGAGAAGATCGTGATCTCCGCCGCGCGCCGCTTCGTGGTGGTGGCCGAGGACGCGAAGCGCGTGGAGCGGCTCGGCGAGCGGACGCGGCTCCCCGTTGAGGTCGTGCGCTTCGGCTGGCGCGACACGCGGCGCCGGCTCTCGGAGCTCTTGGACGACCCGGTGCTGCGCATGGCCGGCGACGAGCCGTTCCGCACCGACGAGGGCCACGTCATCCTCGACTGCGAGCTGCCGGGCGGGGCCGATCCGCACGAGCTGGGCCCGCGCCTCCAGTGCGTGGCCGGGGTGGTCGAGAACGGTCTCTTCCTGGGGCTCGCGGAACGGGCGCTGCTCGGGCGCGCCGACGGCGGCGTTGACGTGCTCGAAGCCGGCGGCTAGAGCTCGCCCGCCCCGACCGCGGCGCCGCCCGCGCGGCCGCGATCACCCGCCGGCCGCGGCAGCAGGCGCAGCTCGCGCGCGTAGTTCGCCGCAGCCACGAGGTAGACGGCCTGGCGCACCGTCACGCGGAGCGTCGCTCGCGAGCCCGCCGCCGCCAGCAGCTCGACGCCCTCGAGCGCCAGGATGGTCCGGCCCGCCCCGGCGCCGGGCTCGCTCGACACCAGCACGTCCACGCGCGCCCCTGGCGGAGCGGCCACGCCGCCCGCGGCCCGGACCTGCACCGCGCGCTCTCCCGGGCGCAGCGGCCCCGGCCGGCGTGTCCCCGGCCGGCCGCCGACCCTGCCGGCCGTGACGTAACCACCGCGCGGCACCGGCCCCGCGAGCCGCGCGCCGGCCGCCTCCTCCACCGACGCCAGCGCGTCGGGCGGCACATAGCGCGCCGGCACCCGGGCCACGCGCAGCGCCGCGCGCGGCACGGGCCGCGCCGGATAGAGGTCACGCGCGGCCACCACCACCGGCACCCCCGGCCCCACTCGCGCCTGAACCTCGCGCTCCAGCCTGCTCACGCGCGACGCGGCGAGCCCGCCGCAGGCCAGCGCCAGCGCCAGCAGCACAAGGCCGCGCCGGCGGTTCGTCACGGAGACTCGGCGGGCAGGTCGAGCGCGGCCACGACCTCCTCGCCCTCGACGCGCACGTCGAGCCGCCCGCCGAGCTCGCGCGCCGCGCGGTCGGCGATCGCCAAGCCGCGCCCGCGCCCGCGCCCGGGCGCCGGCGGCCGCTCCGCGCCGCGCCGGTTGCGGACCTCGAGCCGCACCGAGTCGCCCATCCTCCGCGTGCGCAGCTCGGCGGGTCCGGCGCCGTGCTCGGCGGCGTTGGCCACAAGGTTCCCGAGCGCCTGGGCGAGCCGGCCGCGATCGGCGACGATCCGCGGGCCGGCGGCGCCCCGCCGCGAGGTTCCGAGCGGCCGCCAGGGGGCGACGAGCGCCTCCGCGAAGCGCGCCACGTCCACGCTCGCGCGACCGCCACCGGGCCGCTGCCCGCCGCGCGCCGCGCGCAGGTCCGCCAGCCCCGCGCAGAGGCGGTCGAGCTGCACGGCCATGGCCTCACGGTCCCCGCCCGCCCGCGCCCCGATCAGCGCGAGCGCCGTGACGGCGCCGCGCAGCTCGTGCTCGGCGTACGCGACCCGCTCGAGGCGGCCGGCCTGGATGCGCGTCCGCGCGAGCAGCAGCCCGACGGCCGCGACGGCGAGCAGGGTCGCGCCGGTCACAGCGCGTCCGTGAGCCGATAGCCCACACCGCGCACGTTCATGACCCAGCGCCGCGCCGACCCGCGCAGCTTCTTCCGCAGCCGGCAGGCATGGGCGTCGAGCGTCCGCGTGTTCCCGATCGAGCGGTAGCCCCAGACGTCGCGCAGCAGCTCGTGCTTCCCGTAGACGCGCGTGGGGTCCTCGGCGAGCTGTCGCAGGAGGGCGAACTCCTTGGCCGACAGCTCGACCGGCGAGCCGCCGAGCGTGACCTCGCGCGTGAGCGGGTCCACGACCAGCTCGCCCACGCGGAGCACGCCCTGCGGCCGGCGCCCCGCCGCGCGCCGGAGCACCGCGCGCACGCGCGCGAGCAGCTCCGGGTAGAGGAACGGCTTGTGGAGTCGATGAGGGTTACGGAGGCCTTGCGCAGCGCCGGGAAGCCGAGCGGGGAGCCCGCCTCCGCGCTCCACTCGTGCTCGATCGCCTCGGGGCGCACATAGGGCCTGAGCCACTGCCGCGGCCCGCCGTCGTCGGGCAGGTTGAGCGTCGGGTGGTAGAGCAGCTGGCCCTCCGGGTCCACGAGCGGGTGGGTGACCAGCTCGAAGCGCTCGAACAGCCGGGTGAGGGCCGCGCGCACCGCGTCGAGGCTCTGGCCTGAGCGTTCCCGGACCTGACCTGCGACGAGCGCCCGCATCTCGGCCAGCTCGTTGAGGATCGTGCTCTCGGCATCGAGCGCCTGGCCCTCGGCTTCGAGGTCGCGCTCCCGCTCGGCGTGGCGCGCGGCCTCAGCGTGTGCGGCCTCGAGCTCGGCGGTCAGCTGGTCGCGCTGGTCGTTCCAGTCGTCGGCGTCGAGGCGGCCGTCCTGGTAGTCGCGCCGCACGCGGGCGAGCCGATCCTCGGCCTTGCGGGCCTCACGCTCCGCCTGCTCGCGCAGCGCCCGGAACTCCTCGCGGCGGGCGTCGTGGACCTGGGTGATCGCGGAACGGGTGGCGTCGAGGTCGAGGCCGACCTGCTCGAAGAACGCCCACGCCGGCTCGTCGATCACGTGGCGCTTGATCGGCGTCTGCGGGCAGCGATCCGGGCGCAGCTTCTCGGGGAAGTCCTCGCCCCACGGCCAACCGCCGACCGGCTGGAAGGGCAGCCGCCGACGTCGCCCCGAGCACGAGTACACCTCGTACAGCACTCCCGGGGTCCGGGTCGGCTGAGTCACCGCGACCATCGGCTCACCGCAGAACCCACAGCGCAGCAAGCCACCCGCGAACAGGTGCGACCCGCTCGTGCGCCGACCGCGGGCGCCGCCGGGAGAGCGCTTGCGAGCCTCCCGCAGCTGCTCGGCCTCCGCCCAGAGCTCGCGGCTCACGATCGCCTCGTGCTCGCCGGGATGAGCCTCGCCGCGGTGGGTCATGTCGCCCCGGTACACGACGCTGCTGAGTATCTGGCTGATCGAGGACTGGTGCCACTTGCCGCCGGCCTTCGACGGGACGCCCTCCCGGTTCAGCCGAGCCGCGACCTCGCGCTGCGAGACCCCGGCGCACCACTCCGCGAAGACCCGGCGCACGATCACGGCCTCAGCCTCCAGGACGACCAGCGCGCCGCCCTTCTCCGTGTCGTAGCCGTAGGGCGGCGGCGCTCCCCCACGCCGGCCCTCGCGGGCTCGGGTCTCGTTCGCGTCGCTGACGCGCTCCGCGATCCGGTCGCGCTCAAGCTCGGCCACGCCGGACAGCACCGTGCGCAGGAACCTCCCCATCGGCGTGGACGTGTCGATGTTCTCGACCACGTTCACCACGTAGACCCCGGCCGCTTCGAGCCGGTCCATCATCGCCAGCATCTCGCTCGCGGAGCGTCCGAGCCGGTCGAGCTTCGGGATCACGAGCCGGTCGATCCCGTCGAGGTCCCGGAGCACCTGCTTGAAGCCGGGCCGCTCCTCGAACGGCACCTTGCCCGACACCGCCGGCTCGATGTAGGAGCCGACGTGCTCCCACTCCATGACCTCCACGATGTGCTTCTTCGTGCGCCGCTGCTGCTCAGGGAGGCTGAGGCCCTCCTCCGCCTGGCGCTTGCTCGAAACCCGGGTGTAGGACGCGGCGCGGATCGGGGGCTCGCTCATCGGCCCTCCCGTGTGAGCTCGTCAGCTGCCCGTGACAGGGCGTCCGCCAGATTGCGCGCGTCGAGCGGAGCCAGGAAGGTCTCCTCGGCGCTCTCGACGTCTTCCGGGTCGAGCGCGACCACCAGCCCAACCCTGCGAATCAGGCCGGCGCCGCCGACGTCCGGGACGGCGCGGACCAGGATCACCCGCCGGTCGGCCTCAGCGAACAGTGGGACCCCGCACTCGCTCATGGGAGCCGACCCCCTATGGATGCATTCTGGCCACGTTCTACGTCAGGCTCTGCGTACTTCATCGGTTACCCCCGATGCGGTCGTGCCCCGGGGCCGCGCCAACGGCCGCCGGGGCTTCTCGTTTCCAGGTTCGTCCTCAGGTGGCCAGAGCGCCTCGGGCGCTGCGCCGAGCAGCCCGGCCAGTCGCACCGCGGCGTACGCGCCGGGTTCGCGCGAGCCGACCTCCCACCCCCGCAGCGCCGCCTGCGACACGCCGACCGCCTCCGCGACCTGCTCGAGGCTCAGTCCTGCGGCCTCCCGCGCTCCACGTAGGAGGACGCGCTGGTCGGGGAGCGGTGGAGCAATCGCCTGGCCGCAGTCGGAGCAGATGGTCGCGCCCGCCGCCGGCGCCGGGTCCTCGGGCTTCGCGGGCTCCGGCTCGGACCTCTCCACCGTGCCGACGGGCTCCGCCGCGGGCTGCGCAATGGGCTCACCCGTGGCCGCGTTCACCGGCTTCTTGCCGGGCACTGCTATCGGCTCGACTGTGGGCTCGCGGCCGGGCTTACTGGTCGGGGCGCCCCGACCAGCTTCCGGGTCCCGGTATCGCTCGCGCAGGTCCCGAAAGCCGAGCGTCTTGACGTGATCGAGGGCGTCCTCGAGGCTCGCCCGCCCAGACCGGACAGCCGGGAGCACCGTCCGCACCTTCGACGGTTCGAGCACCTTGATCACCGACGGCTCGACCTCGCGCTTGACCAGCTCGCGATAGGTGTCCACGAGATCGTGAAAGCGACCACGGGTGATGCCGATCTCTCGAGAGGCAAGCCACTCGTTCTGCGACTTGAAGCCGAGCGCCGCCCAGCCGTCCTCCTCGTCGAACCTGTCGAGCAGCGCCGCCAAGCTCCAGAGCGCGCGGCGCCCGTCCGCGATCGCGTCCTTGATCGCGCCGTTGAGCGCCTCCATCTCCTCACGGCGCTGCTGCGCCTCCTCCGGACTCAGCTCCTTCGCTCGCGGCGCGAGCGCCTGCCAGGCCTCCATCAGGCCGCCCTCCCCTCGCGCTCCGGCTCAGGGAGCCAGAGCTCCTCAACCGTCGTCTCAAGGGCGCCGGCGAGCCGGAGAGCCGTGTCCACCCGCGGCACCTGGCCTCCCTCCCACCTCGCGATGTGCGGCTGGCGGAATCCCGTCAGGGCAGCGAGCTCACGCTGCGTCAGGCCCGCTCGCACACGGGCGTCACGGAGTCGCGGACGATCAAGAGCCATCCCGAGGGATTATACCACCGACGGATGAGCAGGGATCGTCACTCCCCACTCCTGAACGCTCTACAACGAGACGGCGACACCCTCTCCAGAATCCGGGTGGAGGGCGTAGGAAACGGGCGGCCGAGGCGTACTGCCCCCATTGCGGGGAGCAGTAGCCGAATCCGTGACGGAGCCTGGTGAGGAGTCCGGTATGGCGATCGGCGCGGAGTCTCGAACGAGCCCAGGTGCAGCTTTACCTCGGGGCCTTGCGGCGCAATCGACTCCGCCTGCCTCCACCCGAAGGTGGACTGCGACGGGATGATCTGGGAGTGAACCCCTTCCGGCTCATCGGCGCCGGTTGCACAGACCAACTGCTCTCCACACTCGCGACCGACCTAGGGGGTCCACTCGGCCCAGCCGCGTACCTGACAGATCGGGCGGGCGCGTCTAGGCGGCCCCTCGCGAAACGGGACCGGCGACAAGAAGTCGGTCAAGCGGTGCGCCCGGCCACCACACCCAGGGGCCGGATGGCGGCTCAGGTTCGCCAGGTTCGGAGTCGCCCGAGTCCCCGCCGCGGCGAACACGCCGAGCAGCGGGACGGCCAGCACCTCGCCTACGAGGCCGCCGGCGGGGACGGCCTGGCCCCCGGAAGCGCGCATTCAGGATCGGGCGGAACCAGATCACGCCGAGCATCGCCTGCTCGAACGTGGGCCTCTCCGCCAGCTGGGCCAGCTCCTCCTCCAGCGTGGGCCGTAGCTGAGAGGACGCGCAGTCGCGGTCGTCCGCGCTGGCCTGATGAGTCTCCGGCTCAGCGCGCGGGGCGAGCACCGTCGACACCCTCGAAGCGTGGGAACAGCATGCCAGGCAGAGTGACTCCGGCTATGGACGGAAGCCCAGAACGGCAGGAGCCCGGCCGAAGCCGGGCCCCCTAGGTGCTCAAGCTGTTCCCGCAGTTCGAGCGATGCCTAGCGCAGCAGGCTAGCCGCCCCCGCGGTCGTCACGACCCCCGAAACGCCGAGGGCCCCGGCGGTAGTTCGGGGCCCTCAACGCCGTGGGGGCGAGCCGCTCTCCATTGACTCGACCCGCCGATAGGAGACGCGCAGACTAGGACCGGGCGCGGCGGCAAGAAGAAGGCCCGCCGGAGCGAGCCTCTCCCTTCCTGGTGCCGGTGGGGCTACTCGGCCGCCGCGAACTCCTCCACCAACTCGCGGTTGGCGAGGTACTGGAGGCGCGCCCGCGCCGCCGGGGTGACCTCAACCCCGAGCGCCTCGAGCACCTGATCGCGGGTCATGCCGGGCTTGCGGACCTCGCTGATCGCCTCCGGCGAGAGCGACCGACGCTGACCGGGGACCTCGCCGCCCATCTCGCGGATGCGCTTCGAGAGCGCCGCCTTCTTGCCGGGCTCCGTCGCCGCCGCGCGCTGCTTGAGCAGCTGGGCGAGGGTCGGGGGCTTGGGCTTCGCCTTGGGCGCCGGCTTCTCGGCGGGCTTGGGGTTACGCTGCTTCTGCTCCATCGGGTACCTCCGATTGGGGTCAGGCCCCCGGCCGTTAGCGCGGTGCGGGGGCCACTTGATCTTGTAGAGAGAGTTTCTCACGCATCCGCCGGGAGTGCGCCGGAAGTGCGCCGTTTGCAGGGCTTTCTGGTCGGAAGTGCAGGTGCCGGGCTCTCAGTAAGGCCCGTGCCGGGGAAGCAGGCCGGACCGGGCCCAGGAGGAGGCCGTGGGAGCCCCGGAGAGCGCCAACCGGGCAGGAGGTCGGGTCTGAGGTAGGCCGCGCAGGTAGAGCCGGGAGAGAGCAGGAGGAGGCGCTGGGATCGTGGCCGGGGCCCAGGCCCGAGCTGCTCGGTGTCGCGCCGGAGCCCCGCCCCCTCCAATGTCCGGCCGGCCAGACGCACCGGGCGGGGCTAGAAAGTACATCGGTCGGGGCGCCCCGACCGGCCGCCGTCCTAGGCTCCGCGCCGTGACCCCGCCGCAGCGGCTCCGCCAGGCACTCATCCGACTCCGCCGCCTGGGCTTCGACTTCGACCGGGCCTTCCCCATCGCGGCCGGCTACGCCGTTCGCGGCGAGACCGGCGACAGCGCCCTCTGGTGGACGGGGACCTGGCTCGAGCAGCGCGAGGCCTGGGCGGCCGCATACGCGGGCGAGCCGGGCCGCCGGCTAGTCCTCATGACCGCCGACGACGACGCCAGCGGGTTCGCGCGCCGCAAGCTCCCCGAGCTCGCCGCGTAGATACCGTCCCGGCGATGGCCTCGAAGCAGGGAAGCGACCTGGCCTCCTTTCGCCGCGCGCTCGATGCCCGTGAGGCCGGCGCCACCGTCGAGACCTCCGAGCACCACGGCATGCACTCGGTGGTCGTCGTCTCAGGAGGCACCCGCATCCGCTGGCTCTCCCGCGTCAGCCTCGCCGACGCCCTCGATCAAGCGCGGCGGGCGCTCCAGCGGACCTGAGGCCTCAGCGGAGGGCGGTCGTTTGGCGCCCTCACCAAAAAACGGCGGGAACAGCGGCCGGATGAAGGCGCGTAGTGGTTGTGCAGGAGACAACGCCCGATGGGGTTGGGGGGTCCCTCCCGACGACCCCCGGCGAGGACGTCAGCGCCGCGCCCGCGCCCGCTCCGCCTTCTCCGCCGCCCTCCGGCCCTGCTCCTGCTTCTGCTTCCTCCAGTCGGGCCGCGTCTGCTTGCGGAGCGTGTCGAGGTGACAGTCGCGGCACAGGGTGCGCAGGTGCTCGAGCCGGTGCACCCGGCTGCGGACACCCTCGCCCCGCACGTGGTGAACCTCTAGGCCACGGCCGGCGGGGCTGTCGGCCTTCGCCTGCTCCTGCGTCTTGCCGCACTGGGTACAGCGCCAGCCGTCGCGGTCGAGCGCCTGCTTGCGGGCTCGTGCCCATTCCGGAGTCGTGCCCGGGCTGAGGTCACGCTTGGCCATCGCCTCCCGCTGGTGCGCAGCGCACCTGCTCTTGCCGGGCTCTGCGTAGCGGGGGCAACCCCGGCCGTCGGGGAGGCGCTCAAGGCAAGGCTTCGGCGGCTTCGGCACGACCGCCAGGGTGCCGTGTCGACCGGACCTAAGCGAGCGGCGGAAGCTGGCCAGAATGGGTTTCCGCCCGTTTTGGACAGGTTCCGCTGGGGGCGCCTCGGCATGGCCGAGACCTCCGGCGGTCGCGGCGACGCAACAGGGCAACCGCTCGGGATACGCTGCGCGGTGATGCGGACGGCGGGCAGCGTGATCCTCTGGGTACTGGCCGCGCTCGTCGCGCTGATCGACGTCAGCCTCATCGTCTACTACCTGAGCCGCGGCGCCGCCGAGCCAGGACGTACGTGGGGCACCCTGGCCGCACTGGCCGTCTTCGCCGGCGCCCTCGCCTTCATGGCCTGGCGACTCGGGACGCGGCGCGCCTGCCCGAGATGCGGGAAGGCCGTGAGGAAGGGCATCACCGTCTGCCCGACTTGCGGCTTCGACTACGCCGCGGTCACGTCCGCCTCGTGATCGCGTCCTCCTGCTGAGCCCGTCGCGTCGATGAGCCGCGACACCTACCACGAGGCCAGCGACGGGTTCCGCGCCCGCAACGCGGACACCTGGACCGAGGAGAAGCTGATGATCCTCCACGCCTACGCCAACGGCTTCGCGCAGGCCTGCAAGAGCGCGGGCGGCTGGTACGGCCTCGACCTGTTCTCGGGCACCGGCATGAACTACTCGACCACCAGGCTCGAGGAGATGCCGGGCTCGCCGCTCATCCTGCTCGAGGCCGGGGCCCCGAAGGCCACCAAGGTGCTCTGCTCCGAGGGCAGCCGGCGCAACCACGCCGCCCTCAGCGCCCGCTGCGAGCCCTACGGCGCGCGAGCCGTGATCTACCCCCGGGGCGACGCCAACGAGCTCGTCCCTCAGATGCTCGCTGACGTGCCCGTGCGCGCTCCGGCGTTCGCCTTCCTCGACCCCGAGGGATCGGAACTCCACTGGTCCACGGTGGAGGCCATCGCCGCCCACAAGCGCGCGCAGCCGCG
Organism: Thermoleophilaceae bacterium; assembly: GCA_016929195.1. Taxonomy (GTDB): domain Bacteria; phylum Actinomycetota; class Thermoleophilia; order Solirubrobacterales; family Thermoleophilaceae; genus JACVRW01. The sequence goes on along the minus strand of JAFGJG010000169.1, from coordinate 1,801 downwards.
AAAGGTCGAGCAGCTGATCCTGTTCCCCACCGATACCGGCTTCGTGCGCCTGATCGCTGACCATCCCGAGAAGGTCGACCGCATGTTCGGCCACGGTCGCTGGCGCGAGATAGCGGCGGCACGGCTGGCCGAGCGCATCACGGCCGACGAGGCGCGCGGCGACTACGTGCGGCTCTATGGGGACGGGCTACGCGAGCTCGGCTACGCCACGGTGCTCGACAAGCAGATGCAGAAGCAGTCCGGCTCCCCGCTCTACTTCCTGATCTTCGCCACCGACCATCCGGCGGGCAGGCGGATCATGGACAGCTGCTTCGACAAGGTGAAGCTGCGGGTGATCGAGGAGCTCGGGCAGGGCAGGCTGTTCGACATGGCCGAGCCGCGCGTCCCGCGGCGCACCCGCCTAGGCGAAGACGGGCTCGGGTAGGACCGCCGCGCGGGGCGGCATCCCGTCCCAGGTCCGATCCTCGAGCTCGCGGCCGCCGGCCTTCGGGGTACGCCCGCCCCACTGCTTGAAGAAGAACGCCACCCCAGCGTCGAGCGCGCGGTCGCGCAGATCGAGCGCCCACTCCGCGCGCATCGGCCGGTGCCCATGGCCCGACTCGCCGCCGACGATCAGCCAGTCGATGCCGTCGAGGTCGAGACCCTCGAGCGGGCCCAACAGCGGCTCCGCGCTGATGAAGCGGACCGCGGCCGGGACCTCGCGCAGGTAGTCGGCGCGGTGCACGAAGCGCCGGTTCTCGACGCTCACGCCCATCCACACGTTCGGGTGCCAGGTCAGCAACGGCGCCAGCTCAGCGAGCCGCTCGTGGCGCTTGGTGAGAATCTGGAAGGTGTGCCAGTGCGCCTCCCCCATCGCCGCGAACACCCTCTCCACGAACTCGAACGGGATGTCCTCGTGGAACAAGTCGCTCATCGAGTTCACGAAGATCATCCGCGGCCGCCGCCAGCGCGACGGCTGATCGAGCCGAGCCGGCCAGAGCCTCAAGTCGAAGCCCTGCTCGTAGGGATGGTCGGGGACCCCGCGCCAGCGCTCCGCGAACGCCTCGGCGTAGCAGTGGGCGCAGCCCGGCGAGACCTTGTCGCAGCCGGTGACCGGATTCCACGTCGCCTCAGTCCACTCGATGGCGCTGCGGTCTCCCATCCACTTCACAAGCTACGCCACCAACCGGGAGAGACCTGCCGCGCCTTGGCATCCGCCTAGACCGGCGGCGTGAGAGCCCGGGAAGGGCGGGAGCATCGGACTGGCCGTCGAAGTAGCCGACGTGGACGACCGGTCAGAGCGCGTTCAGCGAGCCTTCGAGGTCCCGGTGCTGATCGCCGCCCTCCTGGTCATCCCGGTCATCGCCATTGAGGAGTCGAGCCCCGGTGGGCCGTGGGAGGACATCGGCGTGGTGGCGAACTGGGGCATCTGGCTGCTGTTCCTCACCGAGGTGGTGACGATGCTCGCGGTCGTGCCCGATCGGCGCTGGTGGCTGCGTCACCACGTGCTCGACGTGGCCATCGTGATCCTCACGCCGCCGGTGCTGCCCGCCTCGATGCAGGCTGCTCGCCTGTTCCGGCTCCTCCGGCTCCTGCGGCTCGCGCGCGGCCTGGTGGCGATCAAGCGACTGTTCACTCCGGATGGGGTCCGCTATGCGGCCGTTACCACGGCGTTCCTGGTGCTGCTCGCGGGATCGGCCTTCGCCGCCATCGAGAAGGACCAGGACGGCGAGGACCTCACGGCTTGGGACGGCATCTACTGGGCGATCTCGACCGCGACCACGGTTGGCTACGGCGATATCACTCCGGCGACGACAGCCGG
>JAFGJG010000168.1 GCA_016929195.1 Thermoleophilaceae bacterium | reverse complement strand
GTCAGGCGCGCGGCGCTCGCAGCCGAGGGCGCCGAGCTGGGGCCGGGCGAGCTGCGCGGAGACGGCGACAGGCTGCTTTTCGGCACCATGTCGGGAGCGCTCGAGCTGATCGAGGTGCAGCCCGCGGGCGGCCGCGCGATGGAGTCGGCTGACTACCTCCGCGGCCGGCCGGAGGCGATATCGGGTTGAGGGCTGCCCACAGCGGATACCGTTGTCCCGACTCGCGATGTTCGCGGCCCTCGACGACAGCGCCCCTGCGGAGCCGCAGTGCCCGTCCTGCGGTGAGCCCGCGCTCCACGGCACGAACCTGGCCGGGCGCTATCGCTGCGTGAACTGCCTGCGCCGCTTCGAGCTGCGCTCGGGCTGCCCGAACTGCGGCGCCCACTCCACGATCGCGCGGATGTCGAACACCGCCGACGTGGCGTGCCGCAGCTGCGGCGCCTCGATGCTTCAGGCGATCTGAGCCGCGGCCCGGTCCGGGGCCGGGACCACCTCGACCGGGATGCCGTTGAGCACGGCGTTCCCGGAGAGCGGCTCCACGAATGTATCGTCGGCGAGCAGGTTGCTGTTAACGCCGGCGTGCTCGCTCGCCACGCTCAGCCGCGCCTCGGGAGCGGAATGGCCCCAGCCGTGGGGGATCGAGACGACGCCCGGCATCATCTCGTCGCTCAGCTCGACGGGCGCCTCGAGCTCGCCCGCGGACGAGCGCACGAGGGCTAGCGCGCCGTCTGCCAGCCCCAGCCGCTCGCCGTCGTCGGGGTGCAGCAGCATGGTGCAGCGGTCCTTCCCCTTCACGAGCGCGGGCAGGTTGTGCATCCAGGAGTTGTTCGAGCGCAGCTGGCGCCGCCCGATCAGGACCATCTCGCCGTTCGGCCGCCGCTCCATGGATGCAGCGAGCCGCGGCAGGTCGGCGACGATCGCCTCGGGCGCCAGCTCGATCTTGCCGGAGGCCGTCCTCAGCACCTCCGGGATCCGCGGGCGGTGCGGACCCAGGTCCACGCCGTGCGGGTTGCGCTCGAGCACCTCGAGCGTCAGGCCGTCGGGGTCGGCCCCGAACCCGTCGCCGAACGGGCCGACCCTCAGGAGCAGGTCGAGCACGCGCTCGGGCCCCCGGCGCGGCTCGAGCGCCTCGAGCAGCTCGGCGGGGTCGCGCCCGGCCACGCGTGAGCCCGGGTCCTTGAGCTCGCGGCCCACGAGCGTCTCGATCACGAGCCGGTCGAACGCGTCCACGTCCGCGTCGGGCCCCTGCCCGGACGCGATGCCGGCGAGCCGCAGCAGCACCTCCCACTCGGCGGGGCCGTCATGGTCGAGCAGGGCGGGGGAGTAGTTCGCCACGCTGCGCGCGGCCAGCTGGTAGAGCGCGAGGTCGTAATGCGACTTCTCGAGCGGGCCCGGTCCCGGCAGGATCACGTCCGCGTGCCGGGTCGTCTCGTTCACGTAGATGTCCAGCGCGAGCACGAAGTCGAGCTGCTCCATGGCGCGCTCGAGCCGGCCGCTGTTCGGGGTCGAGACCACCGGGTTGCCCGCGACCGTGATGAGCGCCCGCACCCGGTCGTCCCCGGGAGTGTCGATCTCCTCCGCCAGGCAGGCGACCGGCAGCTCCCCGAACGCCTCGCCGAGCCCGCGCACGCGGCTCTGCCAGCGGCCGAGGCGCACCCCGCGCCCGCCTCCCGGGGTGCCGCTCGAGTTGCGCTGCCCCGCGGCCGCGAGCGTGAACATCGCGCCGCCCTCGCGGTCGAGGTTGCCCGTGAGGACGTTCAGGACGTCGACCAACCAGCTCGCGTGGGTGCCGAACTCCTGCGTCGTCGTGCCGATCCGCGCGTAGACCGCGCCTCGCTCGGCGCCCGCCAGCTCGCGCGCCATGCGCCTGATCTCGCCGGCCGGCACACCGGTCGCGGGGGCCACGTCCTCGGGGCGGTAGGCGCGCACCAGCTCCTGCACCTCGTCCAGCCCCTCCAGGTGCTCGGTGAGCGGGCCCGGGTCCACGAGCGACTCCTCCACGAGCGTGCAGGCCATGGCGGCGAGCAACAGCGCGTCGGTGCCGGGCCTGATGAAGTGGTGCTCATCGGCCTCCTCGGCGGTGCGGGTGCGGCGCGGGTCCACCACCACGACCTTGCCGCCGCGCTCGCGGATCGCGCGCAGGCGGCCGCGCATGTTCGGCGCGGTGAGGAGGCTGCCGTTCGAGACCAGCGGATTGGCGCCGAGCATCAGCAGGTGGTCGCAGCGGTCGACGTCAGGCACGGGGACGCTCAGCAGGTGCCCGAACATGAGCCCCGCCGCCACCTGCTTCGGCATCTGGTCGACGGTGCTCGCGGTGAAGACGTTCTGGGTGCCGAGCGCCCGCAGCAGCACCGGGCCGTAGGTCAGGTACGCGAGGTTGTGCGCGCTCGGGTTCCCCACGTAGGCGGCCACGGCGTTGCGCCCGTGTGCCGCGAGGATGGGGGAGAGGCGGCGGTCGATCTCCGCGAACGCCTCGTCCCAGGTGGCCTCGACGAGCTCGCCGTCGCGGCGGACGAGCGGCGGCCTGAGCCGGTCCGGGTCCTCGTGCAGCTCCTTCAGCCCGTGGGCCTTGGGGCAGATGAACCCGCGGCTGAACACGTCCTCGCGGTCGCCGCGGACCGACGTCACGCGCTCGCCGTCGAGGGTGACCTCGAGGCCGCAGGTGGCCTCGCAGAACGGGCAGGTGCGGTGATGCACGCTCGCCACGCCGCCTAGCTTACGCCGCGGGCGGGTCGCGGAGCTCGATCCAGAGCGCGCGCGACGCGCACAGCAGCCGGCCGCTCTCGTCGAACAGCGCGCAGCCTCCGTGCCGCTTGCGCCCGTCGATCCCGAGCGACCACGACACGAGCGAGTGGCGCTCCCCGACTCGCACGGCGCAGCCGAGGCGCGCTGTGAGCCGGGCGAGCACGACGGGCGGCCCCTCGCCGAAGTTCGCGACGGGCGCGCTGGTCGGGCAGTCGAGCGCGCCCCAGAGGCACTCGGGGCGTACGTGGCCGTCCGCGCCGGCGAGTGACTCGTGCGGCGTCCACGCGGCCGCGAAGATCCCGTCCCGTCCCTCCACGGCCCCGGGGAAGATGCGGTACCCGTCGCCCTCGGCGCGGTCGGGCCCGCAGATGACGCAGGTCGGGAACGGATGCGCCGAGGACCACCTCTCCATGCCCGCGGCCGACGCGGCCTCGGCCGTGTCGGGGTCGACCGGGTCCGGCACGTCGACCAGCAGCTCGGACGGCTCGCCCTCTGCGACGAGCATGCCGTCGTCATAGACCTCCACGCGCCCGTCCTCGTGGTTCACCGCGAGCGGCCGGCCGATCGGCGGGGGAGTGCGCAGCGACACCTGCGCGACGTCGGCGCCGAGGAGGGACGCCAGGACGCCGCACGTGTAGCCCCCGTTCGCGCTCCCGGGCGGGCCGTTGAACCGGGCGGGGATCACGACGAACTCCTGCACTGGTCAGGCGCGACGGTACAGCGTGTAGAGGAAGGTGCATAGACCCGCCGCGGCGCCGAGCAGCGCCACCTCGACGGACAGCACCGGGTCGTCGACGGGCGAGACCAGGAGGAAGATCACGAAGCCCACCGCGCAGCTCACCCAGCAGGCGGCGGCCTGACGCGCGCGCCCCTGCGCCAGCAGGGCCTGGTTGATCGTGGCGGCGGACAGATAGAGGCCCATCGCGAGCGAGACGAGCACCAGCCCGCCGCGGTCGTAGTCGAAGTCACCGCCGAACACGACGCCCATGAGGGCCGGTCCCGCCACGGCCATCGTCAGGGCGACGGCGCCCGCGAACACCCCGATCGCGGCAAGGGTGAGGTTGACGCTGCGGCGGAACGGGTCGACCGCCGCCCGCTCGCCGTCGCCGACCCAGAGGCGGGTGAGGTGGGGGAGGATCGAGGTCTGGATCGCCTGGAAGAGCACGAGCGGCGCGCGGGCGAGCAGGAGGACGTTGAAGGCGAAGCCGGCGAGCGCCGCGCCCTGCTCGCCCTCGGTCGCGCGGACGAGGAGCGGACCGGCATTCAGGAAGGTCTGCTCGGCGAGCATGATGGCGAGGACGGCGAACGCAAAACCGGTGCCGTGCGCAAGCGTGAACTCGGGCTCGCCGGGGGTCTCGTCGGGTCCCGGAGCGGCGGCCTCCCGCGCGCTCGCGGGCCGCGTCAGGTGGCGGGTGAGCGCCGGTACCACGACGACGAGGGAGATCAGCGGCGCGGCCGCCATGCCCAGCGCGACCGCGGTCTGGCCCTCGGCTATCCCGACCGTGACGGCCAGCGCGAACAGAAAGCGCGAGACGGACTCGAGCAGGACGAGCCCGCCATAGAGGGTGAAGCGCCGGTGGCCGGCGAGAAACCCGCGCGCGAAGTAGCTGGCCGCGTACGCCAGCACCGCCGCGATCAGGATCCAGTAGAGCGCCGCCGAGCCGTCGAAGAGGTCGTCCTCGATCGGGCCCCGGAGCGCCAGGGCCACCACGACGAAGAGCAGCCCGAGCCCGAGCTGGATCGTGGCCGCCACGCGCAGGTGCTCCGAGCCGGTGATCCCGCGCGCGTCGCGGTCGGCGATCGTCCGCGAGAGCAGCTGCTCCACCGGGCGGTAGAGGACCGAGACAGTGATGAAGACCGCCGACCACAGCAGCGCGATGCCGCCGTACTCGTCCGCGGGCAGCGCGTGGCTCGCGAGCGAGAAGTAGGCGAAGGTGACGAGGCCGGTCGCCCCGATCCCGACCGACAGGATCGCCGCCCCCCGGCCGTAGCCGCGACCCGCCGAGGCGGCCTTCGCCATGAGCTACGAGACTCGCACGAGGAGCATCGTCCACGGGAACGGCGAGCGCACCTGCTCGACGCTTCCGTAGCGCTCGAGGAGCGCGGTGAACGAGCGCTTGGACCAGTGGTTCACGTGGCCGGGCGTGTTCCCGAGGTCGCGGATGTACGCGCCGCGCGCCATGTTCAGGCCGCGCCAGAGCGGCTCGCGCGGGACCGACACCAGGAGGTGCCGGCGCGCGACGCGGGCCATCTCCGCGAGCGTGGCCTCCGGGGCCGGAACGTGCTCGAGCACCTCGATCGCGGCCGCGAGGTCGAACTCGTCGTCCGCGAACGAGAGGGCGGTGGCCTCCTCGACCCGGAACTCCAGGTTCGGGCGGCGGCGTCCCTCCCACTCGCGCGCGAGCTTCGGGTCGTCGAGGTCGATGCCCACCACGCGCCCGTCGCCGAGCCGTTCCGCCCACTCCACCGTGAGCACGCCCTCGCCGCAGCCCACGTCGAGCACGGACGCCGGCGCGGCGCCCGCGAACAGCTCGCCGAGGTCGGCGTGGAAGCCGGCCATCAGGCGCTTCACGACCGGGTTGCCGGACCCGTACTTGTCGTAGGTGTTGCCGGTCGGGACGTCGGCGCTGGGTGCCGCGGTGCCGCCGCTCACAGGTGCAGGGCCTCCGCCTTGCCGGTGGCCCCGCCCGACTGGGCGCCCGTGGTGGGCTCGCGGCCCGACTCCTCGCTGCCGGGCTCGTAGTGCGACGGCTGCACGCCCAGCTGCAGCTCCACGCGCCGGACGCGCTCGAGCATGCGCTGCTGCAGCACGCGGCTCCCGGCCAGGATGTCCCCGACCACGCCGAGCGCCAGCAGCTGCACGGCGACGATGAAGAGCGTGGACCCGAGGATCAGCGACTGGATGTGGCCGCTGCCCTCGCCCTCGAGGAAGAACCAGGCGAAGCGGCCCCAGATCACCACGCCGACGAGCGCGACGAGCGCCGCTGCGGCGGTGAACACGCGCAGGGGCTCGTAGAGGGCGTAGATGCGGAAGATCGAGAGCCCGTTGCGGCGGACGTAGGCCCAGGTGGAGGGGAAGAGGCGCGACGGCCGCGTCTGGTCGTTGGTCCGGATCGGCACGTGCTCGACGGCCACGAGCATCTTCCCGGCCTGGATCAGCGACTCGAGCGTGTAGGTGAACTTGGAGACCACCTGGAGTTGAAGCGCGGCCTCGCGGTTGTAGGCGCGGAACCCCGAGGTCGTGTCGGGTACGCCCGTGCCGGACGCGCGCCGCACGACCGCGCTGCCGAAGCGCTGGAGCCACTTCTTCAGCGGGGAGAAGTGCTCGATCGTGTCCGTCTGCCGGTCGCCGATGACCATGTCGGCCTTGCCGGCGACGATCGGCTCGACCAGGAGGCCGACGTCGTTGCCGTTGTACTGGTTGTCGGCGTCGGTGTTGACGATCACGTCGGCCCCGAGCTTCAGGGAGGCGTCGAGCCCGGCCTGGAACGCGGCCGCGAGGCCGCGGTTGTTCGTGAGCCGGACGATGTGGTCCACGCCGTGCTCGCGCGCGACGGCCACGGTGCGGTCGGTCGAGCCGTCGTCGATCACGAGCCACTCGACCGAGTCCATCCCCTCGACCGCGCGCGGGAGGTCGGCCAGGGTGGCCGGCAGGGTCGCCTCCTCGTTGAAGCAGGGGATCTGGATGATGAGCTTCATCGGCTCGGCACAGCGTAAAGATCGACCTGGCGGCGAGCGCCGCAGAGGGGCCATTTACTGCGTTTTTGCAGGTATTTCACAAGTGGTACGTCAAACACGGTATGGGTTACAACTCAGCAACAACCTGATAGCCTCCTCCGCTTCCCGAACTACGGAGCGCCACCAAGACGATGACCACTGTTCTCGCATATCTGGATCCCGGCAGCGGGAGCATGATCCTCCAGATCATCGCCGGCGGGCTCGCCGCCGTCGCCGTGACGGCCAAGCTGTACTGGAACCGCCTCCTTCGCTTCCTTCGCATCAGGAAGGACGAGCCGGAGACCACGGTCGAGACGTCGTCGGCTCGGAGCACCGACTCCGCCTGATCGGGCCGGGCGGCCGTTCGCGGCCGCCGCTACTGTTCGGCGCCGCCCGTGCGGCCGCCCACCGACACCTCCGCCGGAACCGGCCTCGAGCCCGGCAGCTTTCGTGACCCCGAGAGCCGCGTCTTCTACAGCGGCGGCGAGGTGTTCCGTGCGCTGTCGGCCGACGGGCTGACCGACTTCCAGGCCGTCTCCGACGCCGGCCTGCTCGACGACCCGCGGATCGTCCGCACCGAGGTCGCCGGCGACACGCAGGCGCTGCGCGGGCTGCTCGTGCACGAGCCCGCCGGCGTGCTCCGCCACGAGCGCATCCCATTCGTCTCGTACCCGTACGAGTGGACCTTCTCGATGCTCAAGGACGCCGCGCTGGTGCAGCTCGATCTGCTGCTCGCCGCGCTCGACAAGGACCTCGTCCTGAAGGACTCGACGCCCTACAACGTCCAGTTCCGCGGCGCGCGGCCCGTGTTCGTCGACATCGGCTCGTTCGAGCGCCGGCGCGAGGGCGAGCCCTGGATCGGCTACCGGCAGTTCTGCATGCTCTACCTCTACCCGCTGCTGCTCCAGGCGGTGAAGGGCGTGCCGTTCCACCCGTGGCTGCGCGGCTGCATCGACGGCATCAAGCCGGCGGAGATGCGCGCGCTGCTGTCGTTCCGCGACCGCTTCCGGCGCGGGCTGTTCACCAACGTATTCCTCCACGCGCGGCTCGAGAAGCGCTACGCCGACCGGCCGCAGGAGGTGAAGGACGAGGTCAAGCGCGTGGGCCTCAAGAAGGAGATCCTCGTCGCGAACGTGCGCAAGATGCGCAAGCTCGTCGAACGCCTCGAGTGGAGCCCGCCCGAGGGCGTCTGGACCGCCTACGGCGAGCGCAACACCTACACCGACTCGGACGCTCAGCGGAAGGACGAGTTCGTGCGGCAGGTGGCCACCTCGCGCCACTGGGACCTCGTCTGGGACATCGGGGCGAACAACGGCCGCTACTCGCGCATCGCCGCGGAGGGGGCATCCACGGTCGTCGCGGTCGACGCCGACCAGGGCCCGGTCGATCTGCTCTACCGCGACCTGCGCGACGAGGGCGACGAGAAGATCCTGACGCTCACCATGAACCTGGCCGACCCGTCGCCCGGCCTCGGGTGGCGCGGGCTCGAGCGCAGGGCGATGCCCGACCGCGGCAAGCCGGACCTGGTCCTGGCGCTGGCGCTGATCCACCACGTCGCGATCAGCGCGAACGTGCCCGTGAAGGAGTTCGTGGACTGGCTCGCGAGCCTGGGCTGCTCGCTCGTCATCGAGTTCCCCACGCGTGAGGACCCGATGGTGAAGAAGCTCCTCGCGCCGAAGCGCGACGGCCTTCACCCCGACTACGAGCTCGGGTTCTTCGAGCGCTGCCTCGGGGAGGGCTTCGAGGTCGAGCGCTCGGAGCGGCTCGAGTCGGGCACCCGGGTCCTGTACCACGCCCGGCCGAAGGGCTGATGGCCGCCGCGGGGGCGGCCGAGCCGAAGGCGCCTCCGAGCCTCGCCAAGGAGGCCCTCTGGCACCTGGCCAACCTGGCGGTCCTCTGGACCTTCGCCGTCGCTCAGCCGCTCTTCGACCTGCTGGGCGACAACCCCGAGTTCTTCGCGGCCCGCGGCTCCTCGGGCTTCGACATCATCTCCTTCTCGGTCCTGCTCGTCATCCTCCCGCCGCTCGTGGGGCTGGGCATCGAGCTGCTCTTCCGCCTGCTGGGGCGGCCGTTCTTCACAGGCGCGCACGTGGTTCTGATCGGCCTGCTCGTGACGCTGATCGCGGCACAGGCCTTCAAGAAGGCCTTCGACGCGTCGGACGGGCTGCTGATCGCGCTCTCGGTGGCCGTCGGCGCGGCGCTCGCGCTGCTCTACGCCCGCGCCGAGGCCGTCCGCTCCTTCCTCAACGTGCTCACGCCCGCTCCGCTCGTGTTCCTGTTGCTGTTCCTGCTGGGCTCGCCGGTCTCGAAGCTCGCGTTCCCCGACGAGGCCGGAGCCCGGAGCGTCGGCGGGGTCACCAACGCGAACGTGGTCGTGGTCCTGCTCGACGAGCTGCCCTCGAACACCCTGGTGGACCGTGACGGCGACCTCGACACGGTCCGCTATCCCGGGTTCGCCGAGCTGGCGAAGAACGCGACGTGGTTCGAGAACGCGTTCACGATCTACGACTCAACCGAGCGGGCGCAGCCGGCGATCATGGACGGCGACCTGCCCGCGAAGGACCGGCTGCCGATCTCGGCGGACCACCCGAACAGCATCTTCTCGCTGTTCGCCAAGACGCACCGCCTGAACGTCTCGGAGGAGGCCACCTCGGTCTGCTCCAAGGACCTCTGCAAGGACACGCGCCCGGACGAGCCCTACGGCGACCGCATCTCGTCGATGACCGAGGACCTGGGGCTGGTCTGGCTGCACGTCGTGTCCCCGCCGGGGATCGAGGGCGACCTGAACTCGGTGTCGGAGAACTGGGGGGACTTCGGCGGCTCCGGCGGGTCGGGCAGCGGCAACAGCTCGTCCGACCAGAACCGGAACCATGCCCGCGCGAATCTCGCGGGCGGGCGCCGTGCCCGCTTCGAGGAGTGGATCGAGCAGATCCGGCCCGGGCAGCGGCCCAGCCTGAACTTCAAGCACACGCTGCTGCCACACGTCCCGTGGCAGTTCCTCCCGGACGGGCGCCGCTATCGCAAGCCGCCGAACGACGCCGTGCCGGGCATGTCGAACCAGGCCTTCGACGACCAGGGGCAGCTCGACGTGCTGCTTCAGCGCCACTACCTCCAGACCGGGTTCGCCGACCTGATGCTCCAGGAGCTGTGGAGGCACCTGAAGCGCGAGGGCATGTGGGACGACTCGCTGATCGTCGTCGCCGCCGACCACGGGGTGGCCTTCGTCAAGGGGCGGCGCGACCGGCGCCGGCTCGACGCCGAGAACTACGGCGAGATCGCGCCCATCCCGCTGTTCATCAAGGCGCCCGGCCAGAAGAAGGGCGAGACGAGCGACGCCTACGTCGAGACGATCGACATCCTGCCGACGATCCTCGATCTCCTGGACATCGACGCCAAGGTCCAGATGGACGGGCATTCGGCCTTCAGCGACGTCGTGAAGCGGCGGCGCGACCTGCGCATCCTCCAGCGCAACACCTTCGAGCCGCTCGAGTTCAGCGTGGCCCAGTTCGAGGCCCGCAAGGCGCTCGTCCGCGAGCGCAACTCTCGCCTCTTCGGCACCGGCGCCGACGGTCCCGGCCGCATGTACGAGATCGGGCCGCACCAGGAGCTGCTCGGGCAGCCCGCGCCGACGGGCCGGGGGAAGGGGTCGGTGACGATCGAGGACGCGGGCGACTACGCGAACGTGGACACGAGCTCGGACTTCCTGCCCACCCACCCGGTCGGGAGGCTCGAGGGCGGGACGCCCGGGAGGGACATCGCGGTGGCCGTGAACGGGCGCATCGCGGCCGTGGGCAACACGTTCACGCTCGCGGAGGGCGAGGAGGGCGAGTTCTTCGGGGTGATGATCCCGCCCGGGTCGCTGCGCGACGGGCGCAACCGGATCGAGGTCTACGAGGTCTCCGCGAGCGGGTCTCTGACCCGTCTCGGCGGCATCTAGAGCGACGTCAGGCAGTCCTCGACGGACTCGAGGGTGTCGTCGTCCGCCTCGCGCACGAACAGGAGGGCGGCGCCGATCTGCTCCGCTCCCTCGCCGTCGCCCTCGAACTGGGCCGCCTCCGCCTGCCCGCTGGTGAGGTAGAAGACGATGCGCGGGCCGCTCTCGGGGTCGCCCACGACGATCTGGTTGTCGCCACGGTCGGCGGCGTCGAGGTGCTTCTCCTCGGTCAGGCAGGTGAGCGCGGCGGCGCGCTTGTCGCCGTCGTCGTCGCCCGGCTCCGAGCTGCTCGAGCTCAGCGAGCAGCCGGACAGGGCGGACGCCCCGAGTGCAAGCAGCAGGAGGGATCGCCTCACGGCCGCGCAGCGTAGAGGCTCGGTGAGGATCACCCGAGCGGCCTCGTGCGCCGCCAGCGCTTCCGGAGCTCGAAGTAGACGGGCTTGCGGGCGTTCGACTCCTCGATGAGGCTCTTGTTGTTCCACGGCGGCGTGGAGTAGGCGAGCGGAGCGCCGCCCTGCCAGCTGGGCTCGACGCGGAAGTCGCGCAGCGCCCAGGCGATCGACCCCGCCAGCCAGCGCTTCGAGTTGTGGACGCGCAGGTGGGCGAGCGTGTAGCGCGTCTGGAACTCGTACGTGCCGCGCTGGGTGGCCGCGCCCCTGCGCGAGGCCTCGGCGCCGTACTCGGTCACTAGCAGGACGAGGCCCGGGTTGGCACGCCTCATGTGGTCCAGGTACGGCCCCAGCTCCTCCGTGGTGCTCGGGCCGCGCGGCATGTCCGCGCGCACCGAGTCGTACCAGCCGAAGTACTCGTTGACGCCGAGCGCGTCGAGGCAGCGATAGGCCGGGCTCCAGAGCGTCTCGCCGATCCGCGACTGCCGGTCGATGGCGATCAGGCGCGTGTCGTCCAGCTCCCGGGCCGCCGCCGCGCCGTCGCAGATGTAGGTGCTCAGGCCGCGCCCGATCAGGCCGAGCTCGGAGCGCGCCCCGGCGGGCTCGTTCGCGAGCGACCAGGCGAACACCGACGGGTGGTTCATGTTGTTCTGGACGGTCAGGCGCACCGCCCGCTCGGCGGAGGCGCGGAACGCCGGCAGCTCGAAGAAGGAGTTGGGCGGCTGGTACACGGGGACCTGAGACCAGTAGAGGATCCCGGCCCGGTCGAGCGCCTCGAGAAACGCGGGATGGAGGGGGTAGTGCGAGCGCGTGACCGTCGCGCCCAGGTCGCGCAGGCGGCTCAGGAGGAGCGCGCGCGTGGCGGGCGTGAGCGCGGCGCCCGTGTCCGGGTCGTCCTCGTGGATGCTCGCGCCGCGCAGGTGCACCTGCTTCCCGTTCAGGAACAGCATTCCGCGGCGGCGCTCGAGCTTGCGCACGCCGAAGTCCAGCCGGTAGGTGCCGACCACCCGCTCGTCCTTGCCGGTGCTCGCGGTGACCGCCATCGAGTAGAGCGCCGGGCGGCCGGGCTGCCAGAGCCGGGGGCTCTCGATGTCCACGCGCGCTCCCAGCTCGGAGCGCGCGCCGGCCGCGATCGTCTCCCGCTCGAGCCGCACGCGCCGCTCGAAGCCACCGGGTCCGCGGACGAGCACGGCCAGGCGCGTCTTGCGCTTCTTCGCGGTCATGTTCCGGAGCGTGGCCTGGACGGCGACGCGCGCCGGGCAGCGGACGCAGCGGAGCCGGGGCGTGACCTCCACCCGCTCCACGTCGACCGTGTCGATCGCCCGGGCGTAGACCTCGCGCAGGATTCCGCCGAAGTTCCACCAGCCGCCCACCCCGTACCCGTTGAACGGCGCCGGGCGCCAGTGGGTCAGGTCCGTCCGTGAGCGAAGGCTCGACACCTTGACGACGAGCGTGTTGCGCCCGGAGCGCACGTTCGGCAGGTCCAGCTCGAACGGGAAGTAGCCCACGAAGCTGCCGAGCCTCCGTCCGTTCAGCCACGCGGTGGTGCGGTAGTTCACGCCCTCGAAGCGGACCTTCCAGAAGCGCTCGACCCCCCTCGGAGCCTTCGGCAGCCGGAACTCCTTGCGGTACCAGCCGACGCTCGCCCTGTCGAGCTCCGTGTCGGTCGCGTTCCAGCTGCTCGGCACGCGCACAGGCGTCCAGCCGGCAAGGTCGCGCTGGCGGAACCAGCCCTCCTGCTCGCCGACGAACGTGTCGTCCTGGCGGAAGTACCAGCGCCCGCCCAGGAGCAGCCGGCCGTCCTGGCCCTCCTTGACAAGCAGGCGCTTGGTCGGGGCCTGAACCTCGAGCGGCGGGGCGGGCAGGTCGGGCGTGGGCTCGGGCACGTCGACCTGGCCCGCGGCCGCCCCGGGCAGGACGGCGGCGAGCGCGAGCAGGGCCAGGGTGGTGAGACGAAGCGCGCGCACGGCGGAGGAGCGGCGCCGGAGCGTAGCGACAGAAGCAGCGGAAACCGCTCCACAAGGCCTACCGGCGGGCGGGGGTACTGCTACCGTGAAGCGCGCCGATTGGTCCCCGCGGCCGCTGTCGGCTGCGCCGTTCAGCCCCGCGCTCTGATCCACCGGGCGCCCGAGTTCCTTCCAATGAAGCGACGCTTCGCACTGATCCAAGCCATCTTCTCGCTGGTGGCGCTTGCCGCCGTGATCTGGTGGGCGTCGAAGCAGGACCCCCCCGAGCTGCCCAGCGATGCGGGCTCCTATGCGTGGCTTGGGGCCGCGATCTTGCTCTACGCGGTCGCGACGCTGCTCCGCGGCGAGCGCTGGCACCGCATCCTCGCCGTCACCGGCGTACGCACCGGCCGCGGCGACTGCTATGCCCTCACCACGGTGGGCTACATGGGAAACAACGTGCTGCCCGCGCGCGCCGGCGAGGCGCTGAAGGTCGTCCTGCTCTCGGGTCGCTGCGACGCGAGCAAGCGCACCGTGCTCGGGTCGGTGGTGGCCGAGCGGATCCTCGACCTGCTCGCACTGGCGGTGATCTTCGTCGTCGTGGTCTACGGCGCCCTCAGCTCGAGCGCGCTCCCGACCGACCGGCCGCTGGTCATGGCGGCGGCCGGCGTCCTCCTGCTCGTGGCGGCCGCGATCGCCCTGTGGTTCCTGCGCGGCCACCATGTCTTCGATCGCGCGCGCGATTGGCTGAGGCCGCTCGCCGACGCTCCGCGCGCCCTCGTCGGGAGGGAGGGGGCTGGGCTCCTGGCCGGCACCTTCGTCATCTGGGCGTTCGAGGCCGCCGTGTATCTGGCCGTGGCTCGTTCGGTCGACCTCGACTTCAGCATGACCGGTGCCCTCTACCTGGTCGCCTTGACGAACTTCGTCGCGGCGCTTCCCGCCGCCCCGGGCTCGATCGGGACGTTCGACGCCGCGGTTGCGTTCGGCGCGCGCCGGCTCGGGGCCAGCGGCTCGATGGCGGTGACCTACATGCTGCTGCTGCGCTTCGTCCTCTATATCCCGATCACGCTCGTCGGGCTGGTCATCCTGGTCAGCCGCTACGGCGGGTGGTCCCGCCTGCGGTCGGCGATGCGGCTCGAGTCGAGCGGCGTGGGCGAGGTGGCGGAGACCACGACGCCCCGTCCGCGCGCGGCAACCGAGTCGTCCATCTAGCCGGCGCAGATGCGGGCGCCCGCCGCACAGCTCCGGCCGCTGCGCAGGCGGGAGGGCGACTCCCCGGGATCGGCTCCGCCGTGGGGCGGCGAGCGGGCCGAGCTGATCCGCGAGCTAGCACGGCGCGCCGGATCGATGCCGGTCATCATCGCCGCGTGCCTCGTGGTGGCGGCATTCAGCCTGCTCACGCCGTCCACGCCGACATACGACCCCTGGGCCTGGATCATGTGGGGCCGCGAGATCGCGCACCTCGACCTGGTCACCGAGGGCGGCCCGTCGTGGAAGCCGCTGCCGATCTTCTTCACCGTCCCGTTCTCGTTCTTCGGCGACCACACGGCCGCGTACCTCTGGCTGGTGATCGCCCGCGCCGGCGGCCTGCTGGCCTGCGTCATGACGTTCAGGCTGGCGCGGCGGCTGATCGGCGGCGGCTGGTACGGGATCCTCGCCGGGACCTTTGCGGCGCTCGCGCTGTTCTCGAGCTTCAAGTACGTGCGCGACGCGGCTCTCGGCAACTCGGAGGCGCTGCTGGCGGCACTCGTGCTCTGGGCGTTCGAGCGGCACCTCGACGGCCGCCGCGACCACGCTCTCTACCTGGCCTTCGCCGGCGCGCTGCTGCGCCCCGAGGTCTGGCCCTTCCTCGGGCTCTACGGGCTCTGGCTCTGGTTCGCCGAGCCGTGGCTGCGCGCAAGGCTCGTGATCCTCGGCGCGCTCGTCCCGGCGCTCTGGTTCCTGCCCGAGTGGTGGGGATCGGGCGACCCGTTCCGCGCCGGTGCGCGCGCCAACAACCCGAACCCGGGCAGCGCCGCCTTCGCCGAGCACCCCGCGCTGGAGCTGGTGAGCCGCTTCCGGAAGGTCGTGATCGCCCCGGTGAAGGTCGGGATCATCATCGGCACCGTCTACGCCTTCTACATGTGGATCAGGCACCGCGGGCGCGAGGCGGAGACCGTCGTCGTCGCCCTCGGCGGGCTCGCCTGGTTCCTGCTCGTGGCGGGGATGACCGAGGCCGGCTTCGCCGGGAACCAGCGCTACCTGATCGTCACGACCGCCGCCGTCTGCGTCCTGGGCGGCCTCGGCGCGGCGCGCGTGCTGCAGGGCGTGGGGTGGCTCGGTTCGAGGGCGTTCGGCAGCGAGCACGCCGGGGCGCTCACCGCAGTGGCCGCGTTCTTCCTCTCACTCGCGGTGTTCTCGCCGTTCATTGTCGAGAAGGCCGATAACACGGGCCGCGTGTCGGGCGGCCTGCGCCACGAGGCGCAGCTCTGGCACGACCTGAAGGCGATGATCAAGGAGGTCGGCGGGCGCGACCGGATCAAGGCGTGCGGCACCGCCTACAGCGGCCCGTTCCAGACCCAGATGGTCGCCTATGAGCTCCACCTGCACGGGATCGACATCGGGTGGGCGGTGACGCCCGCGCCGGGTGCCGTGTTCCGAACGCGGACGGTGCCCGACGGCCCGCTCGTGACGAAGCCAACCGACGACCGCTTCCGGCTGGTTGCGACGACCGGGAAATGGCGGCTCCTGACCGCGCCGACGGAGGGCGCGGTGGGCTCCTGCCCGCGCGCTGGGCCCGACGCTCCGACGGCGCCGCGCCTGCCGGCGCCGCCGTCCTGATCACTAGGATCGCCCGGTGGCAAGCGTCGCGTCCCGCGCCCGTGCCCTCCCGAGCGTAGGCCCGCTTTCCGCGGGCCTGCTGGTGCCTGCCGGGGTCCTCGCGGCACTGCTCGTCGTGTCCGCCTACCTGCGGACGAAATCGCTCGGCGACTCGCTCTGGATGGACGAGGGGCTCTCGATCGGCATCGCGTCGCAGCCGCTCTTCGACATCCCGGGAGTGCTGCGCGTCGACGGCTCGCCGCCGCTCTACTACATGCTGCTGTCCGTCTGGATCGACGTCTTCGGCGACGGCCCGGCCGACACCCAGGGGCTCTCGATGTTCGTCGCCCTGCTCACGGTTCCCGGCGGGATGTGGGCCGGCTGGAGCCTCTTCGGCCGGAGGGCGGGGCTGATCTGCGCGGCGCTGTGCGCGGTCAACCCGTTCCTCACGAACTACGCGCAGGAGACGCGCATGTACTCGCTCATGCTGCTGCTCTCGCTGCTCACGGGCGCGGCGTTCCTCCACGTGTTCGCATTCCGCAACCGCCGCTACCTGCCGGCCTTCGTCGTCTTCCTCGTTCTACTCGTCTACACGCACAACTGGGGGCTCTTCATGGCGGCCGGCTGCATCGCGGCGCTCCTGCCGTGCTGGTACGTCTCGGAGGACCGGCGCGGGCTCGTGCGCGACGCCCTCATCGGGTTCGGCGTGGTCGGGCTGCTGTACCTGCCCTGGGTGCCGACGCTGCTCCACCAGATCGCCCACACGGGCGCGCCCTGGCTCAACTCGCCCAACTTCGGCGCGCCCATCCAGATCTCGAAGGGGCTTCTCGGCGGCGGCACGCCGACCGTGGCCCTGCTGCTCGCCGGGGGCTCGGGCCTGGCCGTGATCCTCCAGCGCCAGGTCCAGGACCGCGAGCGCACCGCGATCATCGCCGGCCTCACGGTGCCGCTGGCCACGCTGGCGGTGGCCTGGCTGGTCTCCCAGGTGTCGCCGGCGTGGACCACCCGCTACCTCGGCGTGATCCTGGGCCCGCTGCTGCTCGTGGGCGCGGTCGGCCTGGCGCGGGCCGGCAAGCTCGGGATCGTCGCGCTCGTGATCGTCCTCGGCATCTGGGCGATCCCGCGTACTTTCGGGCTCACGAACAAGTCGAACGCCGCCGACCTGCGGAACGCCTCGGTTCCCGAGCTGCACAAGGGGGACCTCGTGGTGTCGATGCAGCCGGAGCAGGGGCCGCTGATCGCCTACCACCTGGAACGGCTCGGCGGGGCGCCGAAGCTGAGATACGCGAACGCGATGGGCGCGGTCGAGAACGACCGCGTCATGGACTGGACGGACGGCTACGACCGGATGAAGGACGCCACCCCCGCGAAAGACCTCGATCCGCTGCTTGCTAGCCTTCCGGCCGGCGGCCGGGTGCTCATCGTCTATCCCGTCACCTCGCGGGCGGACGACTGGGACGCGCCGTGGACCGAGCTCGTGAGACGGCGCTCGGCCCAGTGGGGAGAGGCGCTGGCAACCGACAAGCGCTTCGAGCGGGTCGCGGTGGTCCCGCCCTTCTACCGCCGCGCCACGCGAATCGGAGTGCGCGGAGTCATCTACGAAAAGACCTCATGACCGATCACGACGGACAGACCAAGCTCGCCCGGCCGGAGCTTCGCGAGAAGCCCACGGTGATCCTCGGCGGAGGCCCCGCGGGCCTGACCGCCGGCTACCTGCTCGCCAAGAAGGGCCTGCCGGTGATCGTGCTCGAGGCCGAGGACCAGGTCGGCGGCATCGCCAAGACGGCCGTCCGCGACGGGTACCGCTTCGACCTCGGCGGCCACCGCTTCTTCACGAAGGTGCAGGAGGTGGACGACCTCTGGCACGAGATCATGAAGGAGGAGTTCCTCAAGCGCCCGCGGATGTCGCGCATCTACTGGCGCGACCGCCACGGCGAGGCCAAGTTCCTCGACTACCCGCTGCGCGGCCCGGACGTGATGAAGAAGCTCGGCCCGGTCGACCTCACGCGCGCGCTGGCCTCCTACCTGTGGGCCGCGGTCAAGCCGAAGGGCAAGGAGGAGACCTACGAGGAGTGGGTCTCGAACCGCTTCGGCCGGTTCCTCTTCAACCAGTTCTTCAAGTCGTACACGGAGAAGGTGTGGGGCGTCCCCACCTCCGAGATCCGCGCCGACTGGGCCGCCCAGCGCATCAAGAACCTCTCGTTCTTCCGCGCCGCCTGGTCGGCGTTCTTCGGGAACCGCGGCGACAAGGTCACGAGCCTCATCTCGGAGTTCAACTACCCCCGCTACGGCCCCGGCCAGATGTGGGAGCAGATGACCACCGACATCGAGGAGCTCGGCGGGAAGGTCCTGCTCAACACCAAGGTCACGAAGCTCGAGTTCAGCGGCAACCGCTGCGTGCGCGTGCACGTCGAGGGCGGCCAGACCTACGAGCCGTCGGCGGTGATCTCCTCGCTGCCGCTGCGCAACACCGTCGGCATGGCCGAGCCGCAGCCGCGTGCCGAGGTGATCGCGGCCGCCCGCGGCCTCCGCTACCGCGACTTCCTCACGGTCTCGGTGGTGCTCGACGGCGAGGACCTGTTCCCCGACAACTGGATCTACATCCACGACCCGAAGGTGAACGTGGGCCGGATCCAGAACTTCCGCTCCTGGAGCCCCTGGATGGTCCCCGACCCGAGCAAGGCGTGCGTCGGGCTCGAGTTCTTCTGCTTCGCCGGCGACCGGATGTGGGAGATGGACGACCAGGACCTGGTGCAGCTCGGCATGCGCGAGCTCGAGCAGCTCGGGCTGGCGCGCAAGGAGCAGCTCGAGTTCGGCTTCGTCGTGCGCGTGCCCAAGGCGTATCCGATGTACGACGCCGACTACGCCGAGCGCGTCCACGACATCCGCTCGTGGCTCGACGGCCTCGACAACTTCATCCAGGTCGGCCGCAACGGCCTGCACCGCTACAACAACTCGGACCACTCCATGCTCACGGCGATGCGCGCCGTGGACAACCTCGTGAAGGGCACGGAGCACGACATCTGGGCCGTGAACGCCGAGTCGGCGTACCACGAGGAGGAGAAGCAGGACGAGCAGCAGCCCTACATCGAGGCTCCGGAGACGGAGTCGATGAAGGAGCCGCTGCACTCCTAGGGGCGGTTCCTCCGCCTGAGCGTGGCGGTGAAGGCCGAGTCTCCCTGCGAGTAGACGGCCAGCAGGCTCAGGGTCGCCTTGCTCCGGAGCTTCCCGGGCAGCCGGACGCGCCAGCGCCGGCCGTCCTCGCCGAGGCGCTTCGCGATCAGCGTGCGCCGGTCGCCGAGCCAGGCCGTCAGCCGCTCGGTCGGCATGCGCATGTCGATGCGGATGGCGCCCCCGGGGCGCACCTTCAGCGGCTTCGACCGCTGCGGAGGGAAGACGTCGCCGCAGACCGAGGTGGTCTCGCCGTCCTCGGTCGTGGTCCAGCACATGCTCCCGCGCTCGGCCTTGATGCGGTGGTCGAGGCTCTTCAGGACCGGCCGCGCCGGCCGCTCGTACTCCCGGGCGCCGAGCGCGGCGGCGGGGAGCGCGAGAGCCATGAGCAGGATCGCCGCAGAGCACGAGCGGGGGAGTGCGGTCGACATCTGCGTCGGATACCGACGCTTCCGTCGCACGCACTCGGCCCGGCGCGCCGCGACCATCACCCCCGTGACCGCCGCAGCGTCACGGCGTAGGGGACCTCGCCCTGGCTGAAGCTGCCTCCGAGCGAGAGCACGCTGCTGCGCTCGAGCCTGCGCGGCAGGCGGACGATCCAGTGGCGCCGCGTCGGATCCGTGGGCCAGGGGTCGCGGAAGCGCTTGCCGGGCAGGCCGGCGGTGAGCCGCAGGGTGGGCGCCCCCATGTCGATGTGGACCATGCGCTTGCCGCGCGCCGGCAGGGTCGGGCCCGTGATCGGCCCGGCCACGTCCGCGCAGACCGTGCGGCTGGTGCCATCGTCCATCCCCGTCGACCAGCAGGAGCTTCCGGCGCCTGCCCGCGCCGACTGCCCGCGGATCTCGACCCGGACCGGCGGCGGTCCCGGCAGCTGGCCCGGCAGCGGCTGAGGGCCGTTGCCGGCGAGCGCCAGCCCGGCGCCCGCCAGCGATAGAGCCGTCGTCAACACCGGTCCAATCCTCTCAAGCGGTCGTGAGCTGCGTCAATATGCCGCCATGGCCAAGCGTCGGCTGGCGACCGGACTCGCCAAGTACCTCTTCAATCCGGTCGTTCGGCTGCTCTTCCGGCTCGGCATCCCGGCGCCCGGCACCGCGATCCTCGAGACGACCGGCCGCCGCAGCGGGCAGCCCCGCCGCACGCCGGTCACCGACGGCATCGACGGCGACGTCTTCTGGATCGTCGCCGAGCACGGCCGGAATGCGGCCTACGTGCGGAACATCGAGGCCGACCCGCGCGTCCGGGTCAGGTCCGGGCGCCACTGGCGCGCCGGCACGGCGAGGATCGCCCCGGATGACGATCCGCGCGCACGCCTCCGCGCCATCACCGAGCGGCGCCCGGCCACGCGCATGAACACCAGGACGGTGAGGCTCATGCAGACGGACCTCCTGACGGTCCGCGTGGACCTGGACCCGGACGGCTACTCGTAATAGGGCAGCGGGCCGCCGGCCACGTCGAGGACCTGCTGGTAGAGGTCCTCGGCCAGCGCCTTGTTGTCCTTCACGACGTCGAAGAACTCGTGCGGGTCCTGCTTGAGGTCGTAGAGGGTCCGCTCCTCGCCGCGGTTGTCGGCGATCAGGACCCACTCGTCGTTGCGGATGTAGAAGCGGTTGTACATGCCCCCGTAGTGGAAGGGCCGCTCCTCCTCGGGCCGCTCGCCGGCCATCAGCGGCGAGAGGTCGTACCCCTCGATCCAGTCGGGCCGGTCGATGCCGGCCAGCGAGAGCAGCGTCGGGCCGACGTCGTGCGTGGATGCGAAGTAGCTGGTCGTCTCGCCGGCGGCGCGGCCGTCCGGGTGGACGACGATGAACGGCACCTGGGCGAGCTCGGGGTGGAGCTGCGAGGGCACCTTGCCGGTCAGGCCGCGCTCGCCGAGCAGGTAGCCGTGGTCGCTGAGCAGCAGGATCACGGTGTTCTCGTGCAGCTTCTTCTCACGGAAGACGTCGAGGAAGCGCCCGAGCCAGTGGTCGGTCATCGTCACCTCGGCCGAGTACACGTCGTGCACGCGCCGGAGCTGCTCCTGCGTCAGGTAGTCGGAGCTGCCGTAGCGGGTGACGCCGATCTCGGGTCCCTCGTACTCGGGGTCGCCGTACATGTCGATGTACTTCTTGGGCGGACTCCACGGCTCGTGCGGGTCGAAGCAGTCGATCGTCATGCAGAACGGCTGGCGGATCACAGCGTCGTCCAGCACCTCAATCGCCTTCTTGTAGACGCGCGCGGCGCAGGTCTGCTCCTCGTCCACGCCCTCGCCGGTGTTCGCCAGGTACTTGCGCATGCCGGGCGTGTAGCGGTCGTCGCGCAGCACGGGCGGCAGCCACTCGTAGACCGTCTCGAGCGGAACCGACTC
>JAFGJG010000167.1 GCA_016929195.1 Thermoleophilaceae bacterium | reverse complement strand
GAGTGCGTGAGCTTCGAGGTGGTCGAGGAGGGCGACGGCGAGCCCGTCCGGGTGCGCGCCGAGGTGGACCCTGTCGCCTGGCGCGAGGCCGCGGAGGAGATCCCGGCGGAGCCCGCCGATCGCGTGCGCGCGATCGTGGCGCGCACCGTCCATTCACTCGGCCTCCACGCGGCCGTGGACGTGGAGGAGTCCGGCGACGAGATCCGGGCGACCGTCAGCGGCGAGGATCTCGGCCTGCTGATCGGCAAGCACGGGGCGACGATCGACGCGCTCCAGCACATCGCCTACAGGGCGGCGTTCCGCGGGGACGAGGCGCGCAAGCTGGTCACGGTCGACGCAGCCGGGTACCGGGAGCGTCGCGCCGCCGCCCTCCAGCGGATGGCCGACCGCGCCGCGGCCGAGGCGATCCGCTACGACCGGCCGGTCGAGCTCGAGCCGATGCGCGCCCCCGAGCGCAAGATCGTGCACAACTACCTGAGCGAGCGCGGGGACGTGGAGACGCACAGCGAGGGCGACGAGCCGGACCGGAGGCTCGTCGTGAGCCCGCTCGCGGCCTTCCGGGACGCCTGAGCGTTTCACGTGAAACGCTCGACGGGCTGGCTGCGCGCTACCGGCTGCCCGCCGAGGCCGTGGGGCGGCTCCGGCTTCTGATCGAGGCGCTGGCGGCAGAGCCCGATCCACCGACCACGGAGCGCACGCCCGCGGCGGCGCTGCGCGCGCACGTCGCGGACTCGCTCTCGGGGCTCGAGGCGCGCGAGCTCGGCGAGGCGCGGCGGATCGCCGACATCGGCGCCGGAGCGGGCTTCCCGGGCCTGGTCCTCGCCGTGGCGCTGCCGCAGGCGCAGGTGGACCTCGTCGAGGCCGGCGGCCGCAAGGCCGACGTGATCGAGCGGCTCGCCCGCCACGCGCGGGTCGCGAACGCGCGGGCGGTGCGCGCGCGGGCCGAGGAGTGGGGCGCTGCGCCGGCCGCGGCCGGCGGCGGCGCCGGGGGCTACGACGCGGTCACGGCGCGCGCTGTGGGCCCGCTCGCACTGCTCCTCGAGTACGCCGCCCCGCTGCTGCGCGAGGGCGGCGCTCTGGTGGCCTGGAAGGGGGTGCTGGAGCCGCCCGAGCAGGAGGCCGCGGCGACGGCCGCCGCGGAGCTCGGCATGGAGATCCTGGGCGCGCGGCCCGTCGAGCCGTTCGAGGGCGCCCGTCACCGCACTCTCCACCTGAGCCGCAAGGTGGCGCCCACGCCGGCGCGCTTTCCGCGCAGGGCCGGTGCGGCCCGCAAGCGCCCGCTCGGCTGATCACCCCCGAACCTCAGGCCGAGGTCGACGGTTCGCCCCCGAACCGACGCACCGCGAGCCCGCTTCCGACCGGGCCGCCACCTAGTCTCGCGCCTGCATGGGCAACGTGGTGGCGATCGCCAATCAGAAGGGCGGTGTGGGCAAGACCACCACCGCGGTGAACCTCGGCGCGAGCGTCGCGGACGCGGGCTACCCCACGCTGCTCGTGGACCTCGACCCGCAGTGCAACGCCACGGTCGCGCTGGGCGAGTCGAAGGACGCGACGCCGACGATCTACGACTGCCTCTGCGGCGAGCTGACGCTCGACGAGGCGGCGCGCCCCACGGCCGCCGAGCGGCTCGACCTTGTGCCGTCCACGCCGGAGCTCGCGGGCGCGAACGTGGAGCTTCCGCGGATCGCCGGCTCGGAGACGTCGCTCCGCGACCGCATCGGGACGGTGCGCGACCGCTACCTGCTCACGCTGCTCGACTGCCCGCCGTCCCTCGGGCCGCTCACGGTCAACGCCCTCGTGGCCGCCGATAGCGTGATCGTCCCCGTCCAGACCGAGTACTTCGCGCTCGAGGGCCTCGCCGGCCTGCTCGACACGCTCGGCCTGATCCAGCGCGAGCTGAACCCGCGGCTCACGGTCTCCGGGATGATCCTCACCATGCACGATGCGCGCACGCGGCTCGCGCGCGACGTGGAACGCGAGGTGCGCGAGCACTTCCCCGAGCTGGTCTTCGACACCGTGATCCCGCGCAACGTGCGGCTCGGCGAGGCACCCAGCTTCGGGGTGCCCGCGCTCCGCCACGCGCCCCACAGCGCCGGCACCGCCGCGTACCTGCGGCTCGCCAAGGAAGTGGCGGCACGTGGCTGAGCGCTCGTCGCCCGAGTGGCCCGGGATCGACGTTCCCGAACCCGGTCAGCAAGGCGCCGAGCCCCGCACCTCGCCCTCGCAGCGACGCGGCATGGGCCGCGGGCTCGCGGCGATCCTGCCGCGCGGGCAGAGCGGGGGCGAGGGCCTCCGCCAGATCCCGCTCGAGCTGATCGACCCGAACCCGCACCAGCCGCGGCAGACGTTCGACGAGGCGACGCTCCAGGAGCTCGCTGACTCCATCCGCGCGCGCGGCGTGCTCCAGCCGGTCGTCGTCCGGCCGCTCGCGGGCGGCCGCTACCAGTTGGTGGCGGGTGAGCGCCGCCTCCGCGCAGCCCGCATCGCGGAGCTCGACCTGATCCCGGCCGTTGTCCGCCACACCGAGGACTGGGAGGGGCTCGACCTCGCGCTCGCCGAGAACATGGCGCGCGAGGACCTCAACCCGGTCGAGGAGGCGCGCGCCTGCGCGATGCTCGTCGAGGACCTCGGGCTCACGAAGGAGGAGGTCGGCCGCCGCGTGGGGCGCAGCCGCGTGGCGATCTCGAACCTGATCCGGCTGCTCGCCCTTCCGGAGGAGGTGCTCGAGCTGATCGAGAGCGGGCAGCTGACCGAGGGCCACGGCCGGGCGATCCTGATCTGCAAGGACCACGGCCGCCGCCGCGATCTCGCGCGATCCGCCCGCGACGAGGGCTGGTCCGTGCGGGAGACCGAGCGCCGGGCTCGCGAGGACGCCGGCGTCCCGCAGCGCCCGGAGCGCGAGCCGGTGATCGTGCATCCGGACCTCGCCGAGGCGCTCGCCGCTGCCGAGGACGCCCTCGCGGTCGCCCTCGGGCGAGACGTCAAGGTCCGCCGGCGCGGGGACGGCTGCGTCGTCGAGCTGGCCTTCGCGTCGCCCTCGGAGGCGATCGAGTTCGCCCAGCGCACCCTGCGCCGGCAGCCCTGATCCGCCCGCGGGGCCGACGCTACAATCGGCCGCTCGCGGGCGATTAGCTCAGTCGGTTAGAGCGCGTCTCTGATAAGGACGAGGTCCCTGGTTCGAGTCCAGGATCGCCCATCCCATCCGCGTTCTCGCAGCCGCCGCCGCCGCTTCCCACCACGTCTAGACTGTCCGCAGGGATGCAGGAGATGGTCATCTACGGGGTCAGCTTCGACATGGTCGGCAAGCAGCCGATCGTGCTTTTGAAGACCCGCGACGGGAACAAGTTCCTGCCGATCTGGATCGGGCATCCCGAGGCCGCGGCGATCCTCATGAAGCTCCAGGGGGCCAACACCCCGCGGCCCATGACGCACGACCTGATCAGCGAGGTGCTGTCGGAGCTCGAGGTCACCTGCGCCCGCGTGGCCGTGACCGAGCTGCGCGAGAACACCTTCTACGCCGAGGTCACGCTTCAGCTGAACGGCCGCGAGATCCCGATCGACTCGCGCCCGTCGGACGCGCTGGCCCTGGCGGTCCGGACCGGCGCCCCCATCTTCGCCGCCGAGGACGTGATCTCCGAGTCCGCGATCGAGTTCGAGCACGAGGTCGAGGACACCGAGGAGGTCGTCGAGAAGTTCAAGGACTTCCTCGACAACGTCACGCCGGAAGACTTCGCGTCTGACGACTGAGCGCCAGCTCGAGGATCCGGCCCACGAGGCCGTCGAAGCCGATTCCGGCGGCCTCCGCCGCCTGGGGGAGCAGGCTCGTCTCGGTGAGCCCCGGGATCGGGTTCGCCTCGAGGACCGTCGGCTCTCCGTCCGCGCCGAGCATCAGGTCCACGCGCGCGAAGTCGCGGCAGCCGAGTAGCTCGTAGACCGCGCGCGCGAGGTCCTGGCAGCGACCGGCCAGATCCGCGCTGAGCGCTGCGGGGCACACGAAGTCCGTGCGGCCGATCTCGTAGCGCGCCTCGAAGTCGTAGAAGGCCTCGTCGCGCGGCACGGCCTCCACGACCGGCAGGGCGTCGCCGTCGAGGATCGACACCGCCAGGTCGCGCCCCCGGACGTGCCGCTCGAGCAGCACCTTCGAGTCATAGGAGAACGCCGCCACGAGGGCCGCCGGCACGTCCCTCGCGTTGCGCGCGAACTTGATCCCGAGCGCGGAGCCGCCGCTCGCGGGCTTGACCACGATCGGGAACTCCAGCCGCTCCTCGATCGCGGGCAGGGCCTCGGCCGCCCCGAGCTCGCCGAAGGCGGTCTCGTTGAAGGCGAAGAACGGCGGCGTGGGGATTCCCGCCTCGATCATCAGGTGCTTGGCGAGCACCTTGTCGGTCGCACGGGCACAGGCGGCCGGGCCCGAGCCCGTGTACGGGATGCCGGCGATCTCGAGCAGCTCCTGGACGGTCCCGTCCTCGCCGTCTCGTCCGTGCATCGCGACGAAGGCGACGTCTGGGTTCGCCTCGCGGAGGCGCGGCATCAGGTCGGTGGACACGTCGATCGCGACGATGTCGTGTCCGAGCCTGCCGAGGGCGTCCTCCACGCGGGCTCCCGAGCGCAGCGACACGCTCCGCTCGAGCGAGCGGCCACCCTTGAGGACCGCCACGCGGCTCATCCGCGCTGTGCGCGGCGCTCGCGGTCCGCGCGCCCGGGCAGGGGCAGGACGCGCGCGCCGTCGGCGGGCTCGGCCGCCGGCTCGGGGCGCGGGACCGCCTGATGCTCGCCGGTGAGCGTGCCGTAGAGCTTGACCTGCTCGGTAACGACCTCGCCGATGCGGCGAATCCCCTCGCGGATCTCGTCGTGGTCGCAGAGGGCGAAGCTCAGCCGGAGCGAGCTGCGCCCGCGGCCGTCGAGGTAGGCCGCCTCGCCGGGCACGAACGCCACGTTCTCGCGCAGGGCGCGGGCGAGCAGGTCGGTCGTGTCGATGAAGTCGGGGAGGGTCGCCCAGACGAACAGGCCGCCGGAGGGCCTGGTCCACTCGGCCTGCGGCGGGAAGTGGTCGGCCAGCGCCTCCAGCATGGTGTCGCGGCGGCCGCGGTAGAGGTCGACGAGGGACGCGACGTAGTCGCGCCAGCGGCCCTGCTCGAAGTAGGCGTTCACCATCAGCTGCGAGAGCGTGGAGGTGCAGAGGTCGGCGGCCTGCTTGCCGAGGTTGATCTTCTCGAGCACCGGCGCGGGCGCCGCCACCCAGCCGAGCCGGATCCCCGGCGAGAGCGTCTTCGAGAACGTCCCGAGGTACATGACGTAGAGACCGCCGTCGAGCGAGTAGAGCGTCTCCGGCTGCTCGCCCTCGAAGCGGAGCAGGCCGTAGGGGTTGTCCTCGAGGACGAGCAGCTCGCGCTCGCGCGCGACCTCGACCAGGCGCCTGCGGCGCGGTGCGGACATCGTCACGCCGGCCGGGTTCTGGAAGCTCGGCACTGTGTAGACGAACTTGGGCGTGCGGCCCTCGCGCTCGAGCCTGTCGAGCGTCGTCTCGAGCAGGTCCACGCGCATGCCGTCGGAGTCCATGTCGATCTGGACGACGTCGGCCTCGTAGGACGAGAAGACGGGCACGGCGCCGGGGTAGGTCGGGCCCTCCGCGATCACGACGTCGCCCGGGTCGATCAGCGCCTTGGTCACCAGGTCGATGACCTGCTGGCCGCCGGTGGTGACGATCAGGTCCTCGCCGTCCACGCGCATGCCCTCGGCGGCCATCGCCTCGGCGATGCACGCCTTGGTCTCGTCGAGTCCCTCCGTCGGCCCGTACTGGAGCGCCCGCGCGCAGGACTCCTCGGCGATCCGCCGCGTGGCGGCGGCGAACGACTCGGGCGGGAAGGTGCTCGTGTCGGGCAGCCCGCCCGCGAGCGAGATCACCTCGGGGCGCGCGGTGATCGCCATGAGGTCGCGCATCGCCGACGACTTCATGACCTTCGTGCGCGCCGCGAAGAGGCCCGCGTAGCGCTCGAGGTCGCGCGAGACGCTCACGCCGACCCCTTCGCCGCAGACCGACCCTGCCCTTCAGGCTGGTCTATCGTCATGCGCCCGCAGGGTACCTCTCCCTCATGAGCCTGTTCATGGACATCGGCACCGGCGCCGGGCTGGCCGGAGCGAGCGGCGTGCGCCCGTTCCTCCCGCCCCTGCTCGCGGGGGCGCTCGCCCGCGGCGACGTGGGCATCGACTTCGACGGGACCGACTGGAGCTTCCTCGAGTCGCCCGCCTTCCTGGGGGTCGTGCTCCTGCTGGGCCTGGTGGCCTACGGCGCGGAGCGCGCGCGGTCGGCGCAGCCCGGCGAGGCGCGCTCGCCGCTCGACGTGGCGCTCCTGGCGCTCGGGGCGATCCTCGGCGCCCTGCTCTTCGCCGGCGCCCTCGCCGACGGCGGGCATGGAGTGGTGATCGGTCTCGTGGCCGGGCCGCTGTGCGCGCTGCTCGCGGGCCTGGCCGTGGGCGGGCTGGCGAGCCGGGCGCGGCGACGCCTCGACTCCGGCGCCGCGGCGCTCCTGAACGTCTACGCGGACACGGCCGCGCTCGTGCTGGCGGCCGTCGCGGTGTTCGTGCCTCCGCTCTCGTTCCTGGCGCTGATCGGCTTCGCCCTCCTGCTGGCCGGCAGTCGCCGGCGCGAGGGCGAGAAGTACGCCGGCCTCCGGGTTCTCCGGTAGTGGCCGAGCCGAAGAAGCTGGTCCTGGCGGTCATCGACTCGCTCAAGCCGGACATGCTCGACCTCGCCATCGAGGAGGGGAGGGCGCCGGCGCTCGAGGCCCTGCGCGAACGCGGGACCTATGTGCGCGACTGCGTCTCGACGTTCCCGTCGGTGACCCCTGTGGCGTCGGCCGCGATCGCCACCGGGACCGGGCCCGGCGAGCACCACATCCCGTCGATGAACTGGTACCACCGCGGGGAGGAGCGTTACGTCGAGTACGGCTCCTCGTTCCAGGCCACGCGCGCCTTCGGCGTCGTCCGCTCGCTGTTCGACACGGTCTACAACATGAACATGGCCCACCTCACGCGGGGCCGGAAGACAGTCTTCGAGCACCTCGACGACGCCGGCCTGCGGACGGCCTGCACGACCTGGCTGATCTACCGCGGGCGCACGCGCCACGAGCCGTCGGGCGCCAGCGTCTACAGGCGGATCGCCGAGGCGGCCCAGTTCCGCCATCCCGTCTACGGCGCCCGCGAGCTCTTCTACGCGGACCTGTTCGACTCGCGCGAGACGGGCTGCACGTCGGCGCTCGGGATGCCCGGGCAGCGCGATCGGCACACCGGCTGCGTGGGCGCCTACCTCGTGGAGAACGACCTGTTCGACTTCATGCTCTTCTCGCTGCCAGACAACGACACGTACTCGCACAAGGCCGGCCCCGACGGGCAGGTGCGGTCGATCGCGGAGGCCGACCGAGCGCTGGAGCGCATCATGCACGTGGCCGGAGGTGTCGACGAGTTCCTGGAGAAGCACGCCGTGATCGTCATGTCCGATCACTCGCAGACGAAGGTGGAGGCGCGCGTGAACCTCGCCGACGCCTTCGCCGGCTGGCGGGTGCTCACGCCGTCGGACCCCGCGCCCACCGAGGCCGAGCTGGCCGTGTGCCCGGCCGCGCGCTCCGCGATGGTCTACGTGCTCGAGGAGGATCGCCGCGACGAGCTCGTCCCGCGCGTGGTGGACGTGCTCGGCGGCCTCGAGGGCGTGGATCTCGTGATCCGCGGGGAGGACGGCGGCGCGGTCGTGACATCGGCGCGCGGCGAGCTGTCGTTCAGGCCGGGCGACGAGGTGACCGACGCCCGCGGCGCGGGCTGGCGGCTCGAGGGAGACCTCGACGTGCTCGGCCTCGAGACGGCCGGCGGCCACGTGGAGGGCGCCGAGTACCCGGACGGTCTCGGCCGGTTGTGGTCGGCGCTCGAGTGCCCGCACTCCGGCGACGTGCTCGTCTCGGCCACTCCTGGGCACGAGTTCGTGGACTGGGGCGGCTCCGACCACGTCGGCGGCGGCAGCCACGGGTCGCTTCACCGCGATGACTCGGAGGGGGTGCTGATGCTCTGCGGCGTGGAGGCCCCCGAGCGCCGGCAGTGGTCGCTCGCCGACGTTACCCCCCTTGTCCTCGACCACTTCCAGGTACCGTGACCGCATGAGCGACGAGGGCGAGGCCACCGTCTCGCGCCGCCCCCACGCCGTGCACGTCCGCGTGCGCGCCGGGATGAGCAAGCCGCACAACTGGGTGCAGCTGGCCAAGTTCTGCGCGGTCGGCGGCTCGGGCTATGTGGTGAACCTGTGCGTGTTCGCGCTGTTCGTCGGCCCGCTCGGAACCCACCATCTCGTCGCCGCCACGGCGGCGTTCGTCGTCGCGGTCGTGAACAACTTCTGGTGGAACCGCCACTGGACCTTCGACGCCCGCGCCGGCCGCGCCGGGTTCCAGGCGCCGCGCTTCTTCGCGGTCAGCATCGGGGCGTTCCTGGTGGCCGCGACCGTCCTCGAGCTCCTGGTGAGCGTGGCGGGGCTGGACGAGCTGCTCGCCCAGGCGATCGCGATCGCCGTGTCGACACCGCTCAACTTCGTGGGGAACAAGATTTGGAGCTTCGCTATCGAGGTGTCGCGGGACTGAGGGCCGCGCTCGCAGCCGCGCTGCTCGCGGTCCTCATCGTGGCCGCGCCGGCGCAGGCGGCGGACCTGCAGCGCCCCGCATCGCAGACGGAGCCGCCGCGCTTCTTCGAGCGCAGCGCGGACGAGGTGATCGGCCTCGCCGAGCGCGCGGACAAGGTCGTGCAGACCGAGCGCGAGGTCGGGAGACTCGAGCCGACCGCGTACACGAAGGGGGCCGGCCGCTGGCAGGTCAGCTTCTTCCGCGACGGCGAGCAGCTCGTGCAGGTGCAGCTCGACGATCGCACGGGGGCGGTGCTCGAGGAGTGGACCGGCCCGCAGGTCGCCTGGACCATGGCGCGCGGGTACGAGGGCGCCTTCGGGCGCAAGCTGAACGCTCCCTACGTCTGGATCCCGCTGTGCGTGCTCTTCCTGGTCCCGTTCGTGGACCTGCGCAGGCCCTTCCGCCTGCTCCACCTCGACCTGCTCGTCCTGCTCGGCTTCGGCGTCTCGCACATCTACTTCAACCGCGGCGACGTCGAGACCTCGGTGCCGCTCGTGTACCCGGTGCTGCTCTATCTGCTGCTCCGGACCCTGTGGGCCGGACTGCGCCCGCGCGAGCGCGAGCGCAGGCTCGTTCCGCACCTGCCGGCCAGCGCGCTCTTGGTCGGGCTCGTCTTCCTCCTGGCGTTCCGGGTCGGGCTCAACGTCGTCGACTCGAACGTGATCGACGTGGGCTATGCCGGAGTCATCGGCGCGGACCGCATCGCCGACGGCGACCAGCTCTACGGAGCGGGCTTCTCCGACGACGTGGAGCGCGGGGACACCTACGGCCCGCTCTCCTACCTCACCTACGTGCCGTTCGAGCAGGCGCTGCCGTGGAGTGGGCGCTGGGACGACCTTCCGGCGGCGCACGGCGCCGCGATCGCCTTCGATCTCCTGACCGCCGCCGGCCTGCTGCTGCTCGGGATGCGCCTGCGCCAGGGGCGGGAGGGCCGGCTGTTCGGCCTGGCGCTCGCCTACGCGTGGTCCGCCTACCCGTACACGGCCTTCGCGCTCGAGACCAACTCGAACGACGCGCTCGTGTCGCTCGCCTGCGTGGCCGCCCTGCTGGCCCTGACCGTGCGTCCCGCGCGGACCCGGCTCGGAGCGGCGGCGCGCGCGACGGCGGTGGCGGTGGGCACGGCGGCGAAGTTCGCCCCGCTGGCGCTCGCGCCGCTGTTCGCGGTCTTCCCCGCACGCGAGCGCGCGCGGGCGGGCCTGTACGCGCTGGTGCTCGGCGTCCTGATGGCCGTGGCCGTGGTGCCGTTCATCCCCGACGGCGGCGTGCGCGAGCTCTACGACAGGACGATCGGCTACCAGGTGTCCCGACCGTCGCCGTTCAGCATCTGGGGCCAGGAGGACCTCGGCCGGCTCCACGACTTCGTGAAGATCGCGGCGGCGGGCCTCGCCCTGGCCGTGGCCTTCGTCCCGCGCGAGCGCGGGCCCCGTCAGATGGCGGCGCTCGGGGCGGCCGTGCTGATCGCGCTACAGCTCACGGCGACCTACTGGTTCTACCTGTACGTGGTCTGGTTCGTCCCCTTCGTGCTCGTGGCGTGCCTCGGGGCGTACCGCCAGCGCGAGGAGCCGGAGCCCGAGCCGGAGCCGCTGCGCGAGCGCGAGGCCGTGTTCGCGTGAGGCGCCTGCTCCTGCCCGCCGCCCTGCTGCTCGTCGGCTGGGCGGCGATCCTCTGGGTGCCGCCCTGGAGCGACGACAGCATCAACGACCTGTTCGTGTACCGGACGTTCGCCGAGCCCGTGCTCGACGGCCAGCTGCCCTACCGCGACGTGTTTCTCGAGTACCCGCCGCTGGCCGCGCCCGTGATCGCGCTGCCGGGCGTGCTCGGCACCGGCGAGGAGGCCTTCCGCTGGGCCTACGCGGGCTGGACGCTGCTGATGGCCGCGGGGGTCGTGGTGCTCTGCGGGGCCCTGGCGGCGCGCACTGGCGGGGACGTGAGGCGCGCCCTGCTCGCGGCGGCGGCGATGCCGCTCCTCTGCGGGGCGATGATCCGCACCCACTTCGACCTCGCGCCGATCGGCCTCACGCTGCTCGCGCTGCTGCTCGTGATCGCCGGCCGGCGCAGCTGGGGGATGGCGGTGCTCGGGCTGGCGGTCCTGACGAAGGGGTTCCCGATCGTCGTCGCGCCGGTGGTGATCGCCTGGCTGGCGGCGCGCTACGGCCGGCCTGCGGCGGTGCGCGACGGGCTCGTCCTGGCGGGCGTGGTCGCCGCCGTGATGGCCGTGTCCGTGGCCGTGTCCCCGCAGGGCACTGTCGACGCGTTCACCTACCAGGTCGACCGCCCGGTGCAGATCGAGAGCACGCCCGCGGCCTTCCTGTACGCGCTGGACGCGCTCGGACTGGGAGAGGCCGTCCGCGAGGCCAGCCATCGGTCCGACAACGTCGTCCACCCTGCCGGAGACGCGATCGCGGCGGTGCTGTCGGCGGTGATGCTCGCCGTGATCGTGCTGCTGTCGATCCTGGCCGGAGCGCGGCCCCGGGACGAGCGCGCACTCGTGCTGGCCTCGCTCGGCGCCATGCTGGCGTTCGCGTGCTTCGGGCGGGTGCTCTCGCCGCAGTACCTGGTCTGGACCGTGCCGCTCGGGGCGCTCGCCGTCGCCTGGGGCTACGACCACCTGGCGCTCGCCGTGGCGGGCGCGACGGTCCTGACGCTCGTGGAGTTCCCGGGGCTCTACGAGAACCTCGCCGCCCGCGAGCCGCTGCCGGTGGCGATCGTGTGCCTGAAGGACGCGCTGCTGCTGGCGGCGCTCGCGCTGACGCTGCGCGCCCTACAGCTCCGCGGGCAGGAGCAGCTGCTCGGCGCGCGTGGCCCCGCCGCCGTCCGCCTCGACTAGCACCGCGTTCAGCCACGGGTCCTCGCCCGAGGTCTCGAAGCGGACGTTCGTGAGCGTGAGGAAGCGCTCGATCGCCTGCTCCCGCTTGACGCCGATAACCCCGCCGCGCGGCCCCGTCATGCCCACGTCGGTGATGTATGCGGTGCCGCCCGGCAGCACCCGCAGGTCGGCCGTCGGCACGTGCGTGTGGGTGCCCACGCAGGCCGTCACCCGCCCGTCCAGGTACCAGCCGATGGCGACCTTCTCGCTGGTGGCCTCGGCGTGCATGTCCACGAGCACGTGGTCGGTGGCGCCGCGCAGCTCGGCCAGGATCGCGTCGGCCTCCGCGAACGGGGAGCGCACCGCCTCCACGTAGAGCTGGCCCGACAGGTTCACCACGCCCAGGCGGGTCCCGCCGCTCTCGACGATGGTGTGGCCGCGGCCCGGGCTGCCCTTCGGGTAGTTGGCCGGCCGCACGATCCGCGGCTCGCGGTCGAGGAACTCGTAGACCTCGCGGTGGCGGTAGGCGTGGTTGCCGAGCGTGATCGCGTCGGCGCCCATGCCGAGGAGCTCGCGCGCGGTCTTCTCCGTGATCCCGACGCCGCCGGCCGAGTTCTCGCCGTTCACGATGACGAAGTCGAGCTCGTGGCGCTCGCGCAGGCCGGGCAGCAGCGATGCCAGGGTGCGGCGCCCGAGCCCGCCCACCACGTCCCCGACGAACAGGAGCCTCATCGGAGCGATTCTGCCAAGCTGAGCCGCCGTGGAGACGAGCGCCGTGCCGAGCACCCAGGCGGTGGACGCGCCCACAGTCCTCGAGGCGCAGGGCCTGCGGAAGCGGTTCGGCGACCGCGAGGCGCTGAAAGGGGTGTCCCTGTCCGTCACCCGCGGCGAGCTCGCCGCGGTCATCGGCCCGAACGGCGCCGGGAAGACGACCCTGCTCTCGATCCTCGCCGGGATCCAGCGCCCGGACGAGGGCACCGTCTCGAAGGCGCCCGGCGAGATCGGCTGGGTCCCGCAGCAGGCGGCGCTCTACGGGAAGCTCACGGTGGCCGAGAACCTCGACCTCTTCGCGCGCCTCGAGCGCGTGCCGGACCCCGCCGACACCGTCGACCGGATGCTCGAGCTGACCGACCTGCGCGACCGTGCGGACGACCAGGTCGGCACGCTCTCGGGCGGCAACAAGCAGCGCGTGAACATCGCGATCGGGCTGCTCGCTCGGCCCGAGGTGCTGCTGCTCGACGAGCCCAGCGCCGCGCTCGACCCGCGCCAGCGCGAGCGCCTCTGGGAGTTCATCGTGCGCCTGGCCTCGGAGGGCACGACGGTCATCTACGCCACGCACAACATCCAGGAGGCGGACCGCTACGCGCGCCAGCTGGTCCTCCTGGCTGACGGTGAGCGGCTCTTCGACGGCTCGCCGCGCGAGCTCGAGCAGCTCGTGGGCGCCCACGGCCTGGACTTCGAGGCCGCCTTCGTGCGGTTCCTCCACCAGCAAGGGCACTGATGCGCTGGCTGCTGGTCAAGGACCTGCGCATCCTGCGCCGCTCGCCGCTGCTGGTCAGCCTGCTCGTGCTGTACCCGATCGTCATCGCGGTCCTGATCGGCTTCGCCGTCTCGCGCGGGCCCGACAAGCCCGAGGTGGCGTTCTACAACGAGCTGCCCGCGTCGGCCGGGACGCTCGAGCTCGGCGGCCGGAAGATCGACCTGACGGACGAGAGCAACCAGATCTTCGACTCGATCAAGCCCGTGCAGGTGAAGAGCCGTGCCGAGGCGATCCAGAAGGTGAAGGACGGCGACGTCCTGGCGGCGATCATCGTCCCGAAGGACCTGACCGAGCGGCTCCAGTCCGGCCTCGAGTCGGGGGTTGTGAAGGTCTACTACAACGCCGAGGACCCGGCGAAGAAGCAGTTCGTCGAGAACACGATCAAGGCGCAGGTCCAGCGCGCCAACGCGGCGCTGACCAAGCGGATCGCCGAGGAGGCCCTGCGGCTGCTCGACCTGATCAGCACGGGCGGCGACTACCGCTTCCTAGGGCAGGACATCGGCATCCTCGGGCTGCGCGAGTCGGAGGCGATCCTGCGCAACGCGCGCGCCGAGCTCCCGCGCAGCTCGCCGCAGCGCGACGAGATCGACCGTGTGCTCGGCTTCGCCAAGCTGGCGCGCGACAACCTCTCGTTCTCGGACGACGTGCTCGCCGTGGTGGGCGAGCCGATCAAGGTCAGCGCGGAGTCGCTCCAGGGCGGCCGCAACTCGCTCAGCTCCTTCGCGGTCGCCCTCTCCGTGGCGGTGTCGCTGATGTTCATCACCCTGCTGCTCGCCGCGGGTGCGCTCGCGCTCGAGCGCGAGGAGAACGCATTCCCGCGGCTCGTGCGCGGACTCGTGTCGCGCACCGGGCTGCTCGTCGAGAAGGCCGGCCTGGCCACGATCTGCTCCGTGGCCGCCTGTCTGCTGATGCTGCTCGGGCTCGGCGTGTTCGTGAGCCTCGACTGGGGCCGCTTCCCGCTGTGGGTGCTCGCGCTCGTGTTCGCGGGCCTCGGCTTCGCGGCGCTCGGCCTGGCGATCGGCGCGCTCACCCGCGAGGTGCGCGCGGCGTCGCTGCTCGCGTTCATGCTCGCGCTGCCGCTTGCCTTCCTGGCGCTCGTGCCCTCGGGCTCGGTCGCGCCGGCGCTCTACGACGTGACGCGCGTCGTCT
Organism: Thermoleophilaceae bacterium; assembly: GCA_016929195.1. Taxonomy (GTDB): domain Bacteria; phylum Actinomycetota; class Thermoleophilia; order Solirubrobacterales; family Thermoleophilaceae; genus JACVRW01. Next base: position 14,414 of record JAFGJG010000167.1, on the reverse strand, counting down.
CCGCGCTGTTCCCCTTCAAGCCCACACTCGATGCGCTCAACGCGGCGCTCAACGACAGCGGGGACGTCCTCGGCCCGCTTCTCCACCTGGCGCTGCTGACGCTCGGGTTCGGCGCGCTGGCCCGGATCGGCCTGCGCCGGTTCGCGTAGGCACCGATGCCCTCCCCGTAGACTGGTTCAGATGGCTTTCCCCGCCACCAGAATGCGCCGCCTGCGCCGGACCGGGCTGCTCCGCGGGATGGTCCGCGAGACCGAGCTGACCCCCGCGCACCTCGTGCTGCCCATGTTCGTGCAGCTGGGCGAGGATGCCCGCACCCCGGTCGAGGCCATGCCGGGCGTGGAGCGGCTGTCGATCTCGCACGCGGTCGAGGAGGCCGGCGCGGCCCATGCGCTCGGCATTCCCGCGGTGCTCCTGTTCGGCCTGCCGGCGGAGAAGGACCTGCAGGGGTCGGGCGCCTACGACGACGAGGGCGTGGTACAGCTCGCCGTCCGGGCGCTGAAGGAGGCCCACCCGGACCTCGTCGTCATGACGGACGTGTGCCTCTGCTCCTACACGTCGCACGGGCACTGCGGCGTGGTCACCGACGACGGCGCGATCGACAACGACGTGACCCTCGAGCTGCTCGCGAAGACGGCGATCTCGCACGCCGGCGCCGGTGCCGACGCAGTGGCGCCGAGCGACATGATGGACGGGCGGGTGGGCGCCCTGCGCGGGCAGCTGGACGCGGACGGCCACAAGGACGTGCCGATCGTGGCCTACTCCGCCAAGTTCGCATCCGCCTTCTACGGGCCGTTCCGCGAGGCGGCCGACTCCACGCCCGCGTTCGGCGACCGCCGGAGCTACCAGATGGACCCCGCCAACGCCGAGGAGGCGGTCCGCGAGGCGCTGCTGGACGTGGAGGAGGGTGCCGACGTCGTGATGGTCAAGCCCGCGCTGCCGTACCTGGACGTGATCAGGCGCGTGAAGGAGGCCACGCGTGTGCCGGTCGCCGCCTACAACGTGAGCGGCGAGTACGCGATGGTCAAGGCCGCCGCCGCGGCGGGCTACGTGGACGAGCGCGCCACCGTGCTCGAGGCGCTCACCGGCATCCGCCGGGCGGGCGCGGACATCGTCGTCACCTACCACGCGAAGGACGCGGCCGAGTGGCTTCGGTAGCCAAGGTCCGCAGCCGCAAGGACGGCTCCGCGGCGCCGCTCGACGACCTCGACCGCAGGCTCCTCAACCTCCTTCAGGGCAGGTTCCCGCTGGAGCCGCGCCCGTTCGCGCGCGTTGCCGAGCTCGCCGAGGTGGGGGAGGACGAGGTGCTGGCGCGGACGCGGCGGCTGCTCGACGACCGGATCATCCGCCAGCTCACGCCGATCTTCGACACGCGCGTGCTCGGCTACCGCTCGATGCTCGTCGCCGCGCGCGTGGACCCCGACCATCCCTGGCGAGCGGCGAAGATCATCAACTCGCACCCCGGCGTGAGCCACAACTACCTGCGCAACCACGACTTCAACATGTGGTTCACGATCGCGACCGAGCCCGGCTCGCGGCTCGGGCTGGAGGGAACGCTCGACGTGCTCTCGGAGCTCACGGGGGCCGAGTCGGTCCGCCAGCTGCCGACGGTCCGCCTCTTCAAGATCCGCATGGACCTGGAGATGGAGGGCGGCACCGACGAGCTGGCGAGCGCCGGCGTGGCCGAGGACTACGAGGAGCCCGAGCCGATCGAGCTCTCCGAGCTGGACATCGCGGTGATCCGGGCCCTCCAGGGCGACATGCCCGTCGTGCCCGAGCCCTACGCGCCCGCGGCGACGGAGCTCGGCATCTCGCAGGACGCGCTGCTCCAGCATCTCGAGTCGATGCGCGAGCGGCGGGCGCTGCGGCGGGTGGCGGCGATCCTCTTCCACCGGCGCGCCGGCTTCTCGGCGAACGGCATGGGCGTCTGGCGGGTGCCCGACGAGCGGATCCTCGAGGTGGGGCCGCGGATGGCCGCGTTCCGCGGGATCTCGCACTGCTACCAGCGGCCGACCTACGCGGACTGGCCCTACTCGGTCTTCACGATGGCCCACGGCCGCTCGAAGGAGGAGTGCGACGCGATCCTCGACTCGATCGCGGAGGCGACCGGGATCGAGGACCGGCGGACGCTCTACTCCTCGACCGAGTTCAAGAAGGTCCGGCTCCTGTACTTCACCGACGACCACCGCAAGTGGGAGGAAGCGCACTCCTGACCCGGTCGGCGGAGGCGTTCGCCAGGGCGCTCCGCCTCATGCCCGGCGGCGTCAACTCGCCGGTCCGCGCGATGCGCGCGATCGGGCGCGACCCGCTCTTCGTCGCGAGCGGCGCGGGAGCGGAGCTGGTGGACGTGGACGGCAACCGCTACGTCGACTGGGTCATGTCCTGGGGCCCGCTGGCGGCCGGGCACGCACATCCGGACGTGGTGGCCGCCGTGGCCGCTGCGGCGGCGCGCGGCACGAGCTTCGGCGCGCCGACGGAGGCGGAGGCCGAGCTCGCGGAGGCGGTCGTGGAGCGCGTGCCCTCCGTGGAGATGGTGCGGATGACGTCCTCTGGCACGGAGGCGAGCATGAGCGCGATCCGGCTGTGCCGCGCCGCGACGGGCCGCGACGCGGTGCTGAAGTTCGCCGGCGCCTACCACGGGCACGTGGACGGCCTGCTCGCCGAGTCGGGCTCGGGCCTGGCGACGCAGGGCATCCCGGCCAGCCCGGGCGTGACGGCCGCGCAGGCGGCCGACACGGTGGTGGTGCCGTGGAACGACCGCGCCGCGGTCGACGCCGCTCTTGGCGAGCGCGAGCTCGCGGCGATCCTGTGCGAGCCCTACCCGGCGAACATGGGCCTGGTCCCGCCCGAGCCGGGATTCCTCCCGTTCCTGCGCGAGCGCGCCACCCAGACGGGCGCCCTGCTCGTCTTCGACGAGGTCATCTCGGGGTTCCGGGTCGCGGCCGGGGGCGCGCAGGAGCGCGAGGGCGTGGCGCCGGACCTCACCGTGCTCGGGAAGATCATCGGCGGCGGGCTGCCCGCCGCGGCCTACGCCGGCCGCCGCGACCTGATGGAGCTGATCGCGCCGGCGGGCTCCGTCTACCAGGCCGGCACGCTGTCGGGCAACCCGCTGGCCACCGCCGCCGGCCTCGCGACGCTGGCGCTGCTCGACGCGGACGCCTACGCCCGCCTCGACCGCACCACCGCGATGCTCGCGGAGGGGCTCGAGCTCGCCGCGGCCGACGCCGGCGTGGCGGCGAGGGTCGCGAGCACCACCGGCCTGCTCACGCTCTTCTTCACGGCCCAGCCGGTGCGCGACTACGCCGCTGCCGCGGCCTGCGACCTCGAGGCCCACGCGGCCTTCTGCAGGGCCATGCTGGAGCGCGGCGTCTACCTGCCGCCCTCTCAGTTCGAGGCCTGGTTCCCCTCGCTCGCCCACGGCGAGCAGGAGGTCGAGCGCACGCTCGCGGCCGCGCGCGAGGCGCTCGCCGAGGTCTCCGCGCGATGAGCCTGCTGGACGCGGTGGTGCGGGCCGCGGACCCGGCCCTGGCGGAGCACGCGCTGCCCGAGCCCGGCCCGGAGCGCTTCGCGGGCGCGGTCGAGGACGCGGGCCGGGCGTTCGTGCTCGAGGCCGTCTACGAGGGCTACCTCATGCACTACGGCGCCCCGCGGGCCTTCGGCGGGATGGACGACGACCTGCGCCTGCTGGCCGGGGACGCTCTCTACGCGCTCGGCCTTGCGCGCCTGGCCGCGGCCGGCGACGTGATGGCGGTCGCGGAGCTGTCCGACCTCATCTCCCTGTCGGCCCAGGCGCAGGCCGGCGGGCTCGCGGAGCTGGCCGAGGAGCTCTGGGACGCGAGCGCATTGGCGCTGTCGGAGGCCCGGGGACCGGGCGCGCGCGCCTGGGCCCGCGATAGGCTCCCGGCGCCCTGACGGGTGCGGAGCGGGCGTACGCCAAACGTGCTTTCCGCCACCAAGTTGGCACTACCCTTCGCGGGGCGATAGAACCGAGCAACGTGGCCGATCCTCCCAACGTCGACAAGAAGTCCCGCTACACCGAGGGTCGGGGCATCGCCGGCGCCTTCCAGGGCGAGACGGTCACGCGCCGCAGGCTCATGGAGGGCACCGCGCTCGCGGCCGGCGGCATCGCCACCGCCGCGTTCGCGCTTCCGGCGCTCGGCTTCGCGCTCGGGCCGGTCTTCGAGGACACCTCGCCGGAGAACTGGCAGGCCGTGGGCCCGGAGGGCGACTTCAACGAGCAGACCTACGTCCAGCGGATCATCAACATCACGGCGAGCATCGGCGACCCGGGCAAGACGACGGTCTACATCCGCAAGTTCGACCCGGGCCGGGACGACAAGCGCAACGAGGACCAGCCCTACGTGGCGGTCTCCACGCGCTGCGCGCACCTCGGCTGCCCGGTCCGTTACATCCAGGCGTCGCAGAAGTTCGTCTGCCCCTGCCACGGCGGCGTCTACGACTTCCAGGGGAAGGTCGAGGGCGGCCCACCCGTCCGGCCGCTCGACCGCTTCTACACGCGTGTGCGCAGCGGCAGGGTCGAGCTCGGCGACCGCTTCTCGCTGAACTCGAAGCTCGAGCGCTTCTCGACGCGCGACCCGTCGAACCACCTCGACGGGCTCTGGCAGTACATCTATCCGTCGAGGCCGACCACGTGACCCCGCCGCTCCCCAAGTTCCTGCGCCCCACCCCGCCGCGCCCCGGTGAGAACGGGAGAAACGGCGACGGCACGACCACCGCTCCGCCCAAGCCGCAGGAGCAGGCGGTCGAGGGCGTGGCCTCGGTCGTCGGCTGGCTCGACGAGCGCACAGGCGCCAGCCCCTTCCTGCGCGGCTTCCTCTACCGCAAGGTCCCGAAGGGCACGAACTGGTTCTACACGCTCGGCTCGGCCACGATGTTCGCCTTCCTCTCGCAGGCCGTGACCGGGGTCTTCCTGGCGATGTACTACGAGCCGGACGCCCCGTCACGCGCCTACGCGTCGGCCGCCCACATCACGAACGACGTCTTCCTCGGCGAGCTCGTCCGCGGCATGCACCGCTGGGGCTCGTCCGTGATGATCATCCTGATCTTCCTCCACATGGGGAGGACGTTCTTCTTCGGCGCGTACAAGTATCCGCGCGAGCTGAACTGGGTGATCGGCGTCGTGCTGCTGGTGCTGACGCTGATGATGGGCCTCACCGGCTACCTGCTGCCCTTCGACCAGCGCTCCTTCTGGGCAACGGTGGTGGCGGTGAACCTGAACTCCTCCGGCCCGGTCATCGGGCCCTACCTGGCCGACTTCCTGAGAGCCGGCTCCGAGTTCGGGCCGACGACGATCTCGCGCTTCTACGCGCTCCACATGCTCGCGGTGCCGGGCCTGATCGCGGCGCTGATCGGCGCCCACCTCTATCTCGTCGCCAAGCTGGGGACCACGGCGCCGCCCTGGCTCAAGGCCGAGAAGAAGGACCTCCTCACCGAGGAGATCTGACGTGGACCGGCGCCAGCGCGAGCAGTACCTCCGCGAGTACTCGATCCTGAAGGGACAGGGGAAGCCGTTCTTCCCCTACGCGATCGCCAAGGACGGGATCATGGCGACGATCACGATTCTGGTGATCATCCTCATGGCGGTGCTGTTCGGCGCCGAGCTCGGCCCGAAGGCCGACCCGACGACCACCACCTACACGCCGCGGCCCGAGTGGTACTTCTTCTTCCTCTTCGAGCTGCTGCGCGTGGTCAAGCCGCCGGAGCTGGTCTTTCTCGCGACGATCGGCATCCCGACCATCTGCCTGATGCTGCTGCTCCTGCTGCCGTTCTACGACCGCGGCCCGGAGCGGAACCCGCTGCGGCGCCCGATCGCGACCACGGCCGGCATCGCCACCATTGGCGCGATGACCTACCTGACCGTCCTCGGCGCCCTCGCCGGCTCGCCGACCGAGATCGAGCTGGCGACCAAACCCCAGTACGAGGAGGGCAAGGAGATCACCGCCTCCGCGGGGTGCCTCGGCTGCCACAAGATCGGCGAGAACGGCAACACCCTCGGGCCCAACCTGACCGAGATCGGCGCGCGGCTGGGGCGCGACGCGATCGCGCGAACGCTCGAGAACCCGACGGCGCCGATGCCGTCCTACGCGAACTACCGGAAGACCAATCCGGAGCAGTTCGACAAGCTCGTGCAGTACGTCGCCTCGCTCAAGGGCGACGAGTAGAGAGCGGGACGCCCGCCCCATGACCACCGCGTCCGGGACGCTCCCCGAGACGCAGGTGCGCGCGATGTTCGACCGCATCGCGCGCGTGTACGACCGGATGAACGGCGTGATGACCGCCGGCATGCACCACCGCTGGCGCGCCCGTGCGGTAGACCTCGCCGCCGTCGGGCCGGGGTCACGCGCGCTCGACGTTGCCACCGGCACGGGCGACCTCGCCATCGCCCTGCGCGACCGCGGCGCCGAGGTGGTCGGCATGGACTTCTCCGAGGTCATGCTCGAGCTGGCGCGCGCAAAGGCCCCCGACATCCGCTTCGAGCCCGGCAATGCGCTCGCACTGCCGTACGCGGACGGCGAGTTCGACGCCGTCACGGTCGGCTTCGGCGCTCGCAACTTCTCCGACCTCGGTCGTGGCCTCGCCGAGCTGGCGCGCGTGACGAAGCCCGGGGGCCGCGTGGTCGTGCTGGAGATAACCACGCCCCAGAAGCCGCCGCTCTCGTGGTTCTTCCGGTTCTGGTTCGACCAGGCGGTGCCGCGGCTCGGGCGCCTGGCCGGCGACTCGGACGCCTACACGTACCTGCCGAGCTCGGTGCGGCGCTTCCCGGGCCCCGAGGCGCTCGCGGGCGAGCTCGCGGCGGCCGGCCTCGCGAACGTGCGCTGGGTGCTGACCGCCGGCGGGATCATCGCCCTGCACGCCGGCAGGCGCACATGAGCGCGGCGGCGGCGGAGCTGGGCCCCGTGCTGAGCGCCGGCGGGCCGGCGCTGGCCGCGGGGCTGGCGCGGACCGAGGAGCGGCTGGCCGAGGTGGCCGCGGGGCACGGGCCCGACCTCGAGCAGCACGCGGCGGCGATGCTCACGGCGGGCGGCAAGCGCCTGCGCCCGGTGCTCGTGTTCCTCACGGCGGCCGACGACGCGGACGGGCGCCTCGTGTCGGCGGCGGCCGCGGTCGAGCTGCTCCACATGGCGACGCTCGTGCACGACGACGTGCTCGACCGGGCGCCGCTGCGCCGCGGCCGCCCCACCGTCTTCGCGACCGGCGGCCGCGCCGCCGCGACCGCGACCGGAGACCTGCTGTTCTCGCGCGCCTTCGCCGAGCTCGCGGCGACGGGCAGCGAGGAGGCGGTGAGCCATCTGTCCGCGGCGTCCTCGGCGCTCGCCTGCGGCGAGCTGATGCAGCGTGCCGACGCCTGGCTTGCCGGCGTGAGCGCCGAGCGCTACCTCGAGCGCTGCCGGCTGAAGACGGCGAGCCTGTTCGACGCCTGCTGCCGCCTCGGGTCGCTGTTCGGCGGCACGCCCGCTCAGTCGGCCGAGCTCGGCGCGTTCGGCCAGGACATCGGGCTGGCCTTCCAGCTGCTGGACGACGTCCTGGACGTGTCGGGGCCCGTGGAGCGCACCGGGAAGCCGCGGGGCACCGACCTCCTCGACGGGACGGTCACGCTGCCGCTGATCCTGGCTCGCGCCGAGGACGAGGAGCTCCGCGCGCTGGACCTCCGTTCGATCACCGACCCCGCGCTTGCGGAGGAGGTCTGCGATCGGATCGCGGCCACGGGCGCGCTGGACGAGGCGCGCGGTGAGGCGCTCGAGCACGTAGCGGGCGCCAAGGCGCGGCTCGACCGGCTGGAGCTGTCGCCGGACCGGGCGCGAGCCCTGAGGCTCGTTGCCAGTGGCGTCGTGGAGCGGTACGCCTAGAAGTCTTCGGGCAGGATGGCGTCGGAGTGGAGGGCGCCCACGAAGCGCTCGATCTCGTCCGCCATGTTCGCCCGCATCAGGCGCTTGTAGTCGCGCGCCAGCGCGTCGCCGCCGCGGTCGAGCTCCTCGTCGAAGGCCTCGACCGTGTCCTGGGCGAAGACGCCCTCGCGGTAGACGTCGCAGTTGGGGCAGTGGAGCAGGACGTTCCAGTTGTCGGGGCCGGCCTCGTCCCAGTGGACGGGGTACACGAGCTCCGAGTAGCACTCCATGCACACGTGGAGCTCCTGATGCGGCTCCGCGGGCGGGTGCTCGACCGGCACCTGCTCGTCAAGCTGGACCTCGGCCTCCTTGAAGTACACGACCTCGATGGTCTTGCCGCTCGGGAGGACGACCCGCTTGACGTAGTGCGTCTGGTCTCCGCCTGTCTCCATCTCTTCCATCCTGATCCCGGTATCGGCACCCCCGCGTGGAACTTGAACCTCAATCCGCGGATATAGACTCGGGCGCCCTGTGGTGCTGAGCGACCGCACTATTCGTGCGGAGATAGAGGCCGGGCGGATCGTCATAGACCCCTACGACGACCGTCTCATCCAGCCGTCGAGCGTCGACGTGCGCGTGGACAGCCGCTTCCGCGTCTTCCACAACGCGCGCTACCCGTACATCGACGTGCGCCAGCCGATGGACGACCTCACCGAGCTCGTCGAGATCAAGGACCGCGAGCAGCCGTTCATCCTCCACCCGGGCGAGTTCGTCCTGGGCCAGACGCTCGAGCAGGTCGAGCTGCCGGACGACCTCGTGGGCCGGCTGGAGGGGAAGTCGAGCCTCGGGCGGCTCGGGCTGCTCATCCACTCAACGGCGGGCTTCGTGGACAGCGGGTTCGCGGGCCGGCTCACGCTGGAGCTCTCGAACGTGGCGAACCTCCCCATCACGATCTACGAGGGGATGCCGATCGGGCAGCTCTCGTTCATGCGGATGGACGGCCCCGTCGAGTCGCCCTACGGCTCGCGTGACAAGGGCTCCAAGTACCAGGGCCAGGCTGAGCCCACGCCGAGCCGGTTCTACCTGAACTTCGACGACTGAGAGGGGCCGGGGGGCCCCGCGGGCGGGCTCGGCTACCATGGGCCTCCCATGTGGACACCAGGCCCACTAGAGATCATCATCGTGCTCGTCATCGTGCTCGTGGTCTTCGGACCCAAGCGCCTGCCCGACCTCGGGCGCTCGCTCGGGACCGGGATGCGTGAGTTCAAGGACTCGATCACCGGCAAGGACAAGGAGCGCGAGGAGATCGAGGCGGTCAAGGCGACGGCCGACAAGCCGGAGCCGACCCCCACGACGGCCGGCGACCGCCAGACCTGAGCCGGTCCGGAGCGCAGCATGGCGCGCCGCCGCCGTATCAGGCCGATCGCACATGAGGATCGCCTTTCGATCGTCGAGCACCTCGACGAGCTGCGCAGCCGGATAATCATCTGCATCCTCGCGTTCGTCGTCGCGTGGGGAATCACGGGCTGGCAGAACGACCTCGTCCTGCGCATCGTCAACAAGCCGCTGCCGAGCGGGATCGAGCCGATCACGCTGGGCCCGGCGGAGGCCTTCTACACGACGCTCACGAACGCGGCCTACGTGGCGCTGATCCTGGCGCTGCCCGTGATCCTCTACCAGATCTACGCGTTCCTCCTGCCGGCCTTCAGCCCGGCGGAGAAGCGCGTGGCGCTGCCGATGCTGATGCTGATCCCGGTGCTGTTCATCGCGGGCGTGCTCTTCTGCTACTTCGTGGTGCTCACGCCGGCGCTGGACTTCCTCCTCAACTTCAACGCGGACGACTTCAACACGCAGGTCCGCGCGCGCGACTACTACTCGTTCATCACGATGCTGATGCTCGCGATGGGCCTCGGCTTCCAGATACCGGTGGGTGTCCTGGCCGCCTGCAAGCTGGGTCTCACGAGCGCGGAGAAGCTGCGCCGGAACCGCCGCTACGCGATCGTCGTGATCGCGGTGCTGGCCTCGCTGCTCCCGACCCTCGATCCGCTGACGCTGATCCTCGAGATGGTCCCGCTGATCCTCCTCTACGAGCTGAGCATCTGGCTCGCCTCGGTGCTCGGCCGCCCCGCCCCGGAGGTGGCGGAGCGAATCGCGTCCGCCGAGGGCAGCTAGCCTCCGCCGCGCATGCTGTTCGATCTGAGAGGCAAGCGCCGCCGGCTCGTGCAGGGCATCTACCTGGCGCTGGCCATCCTGATGGGCGGGGGCCTCGTGCTGTTCGGAATCGGCGGCGACGTGTCGGGCGGTCTCTTCGACGCCTTCAGCGACCGCTCCGGCGGGAGCGGGAACGACGTGGTCGAGGAGCGGATCGACCGCAACGTGAAGCGCGTGCAGGCCAACCCGGCCAACGAGGCCGCGCTCAAGGCGCTCGTCCGCGACAACTACGCGCTGGCGGTGGCCCGACAGGACGCCAACGCCACGACCTTCCCCGCCGAGTCGAAGGAGGACCTGCGGCGCGCGGCCGCCTACTGGCAGCGCTACCTGGAGGCGGAGACGGGCAAGCCCGACGCCTCGCTGGCGTCCGTGGCCCTCCGGGTCTACGACCTCGGGGCGCTCGGGAGGCCGAAGGAGGCGGCCGCCTCGATGCAGATCATCGCCGCGTCGTCGAACGACTTCCAGAGCTATCTGCAGCTCGTCCAGTACGCCGCGCTGGCCAAGGACGAGCGCACGGCTGATCTCGCGGCTCAAAAGGCGGTGGACCTCGCGCCGAAGAACCTGAAGAAGGACGTGAAGATGCAGGCGAACCAGCTCAAGAAGGCGGCCGAGCAGCAGCAGGCGGCCGGCTGACGTACCCTTCGCTGATCGCAGGCAGGATGCTGGCGACCACAGGAGAATCGGAAACAGCGTGAACTTCCATATCGAAGACGAGGCCGTCGACGACACGACGCACGTGATCGAGCTCGGGGGCGAGGTGGACCTCTACACAGCCCCGGAGTTCAAGGAGCGGATGGTCGAGCTCATCGAGTCCGGCAAGAAGCAGATCGTGGTCGACCTCTCGCAGGCGACCTTCATCGACTCGACGACGCTCGGCGTGCTCGTGGGCGGCGTGAAGCGCCTCCGGCCGGCCGGAGGCTCGCTCGCGCTCGTGTGCACGGACGACAACATCACGAAGATCTTCGAGATCACGGGCCTGGACCGGGTCTTCCCGATCCACTCGTCGCGCGACGACGCCCTGGCCGCCGTCGCGAGCAGCTGACGAGCGAGAACCCGCCGCCCGGTCTCTAGAATCGCCCGTCCGCGGGCCGTTAGCTCAACTGGTAGAGCAGGAGACTCTTAATCTCAAGGTTGAAGGTTCGAGTCCTTCACGGCCCATCGAGCGCGGTTCGCACAACATCCACGTTGCGGCTCACGGGCGAGTGTAGGATCGACTGTCCCGCCGAACGGATAGGGAGCGACCTTGGCTACCACGGAATTCACGACATCACGCATCGAGGAGCTGCTCGGCGACGACGCGCGGCTCCTGCTCGATCACAAGAGCGAGACCTTCGACAAGGCGAACCTCCACCTGCCCGGGCCGGACTTCATCGACCGGGTGTTCCTGGACTCGGACCGCTCGACGAACGTGCTGCGCCAGCTCCAGTGGCTGATCCACTCCGGGCGGCTCTCGGGCACCGGCCACGTCTCGATCCTCCCGATCGACCAGGGCATCGAGCATTCCGGGGGTGCGTCCTTCGCTCCGAACCCGATGTACTTCGACCCCGAGAACCTCGTCAAGCTCGCGGTCGAGGGCGGCTGCAACGCGATCGCGTCGACGCTCGGCGTGCTCGGGGCGGTCAGCCGCAAGTGGGCCCACAAGTTCCCCTTCATCGTGAAGCTCAACCACAACGAGCTGCTCACCTACCCGAACGAGTACGACCAGGTCATGTTCGCGTCGGTCGAGCGGGCCTGGGAGCTCGGCGCGGCGGGGGTCGGGGCGACCATCTACTTCGGGTCCGACCACAGCCGGCGGCAGATCGTGGAGGTCGCGCGCACCTTCGAGGAGGCGCACCGGCGCGGCATGTTCACGGTGCTCTGGTGCTACCTGCGCAACTCGGCGTTCAAGAAGGACGGCACCGACTACCACGTGGCGGCCGACCTCACCGGGCAGGCGAACCACCTCGGCGTGACGATCGAGGCCGACATCATCAAGCAGAAGCTGCCCGAGAACAACGGCGGCTACAGGGCGCTCGGGAACGGCTACGGCAAGACCAACGACAAGGTCTACGACGAGCTGACGAGCGACAACCCGATCGACCTCACCCGCTACCAGGTCATCAACTGCTACCTCGGGCGCGCCGGCCTGATCAACAGCGGCGGCGCGTCGTCGGGCGCGAGCGACCTTGCGGAGGCGGTGCGCACCGCCGTCATCAACAAGCGCGCTGGCGGCCTGGGCCTGATCTCGGGCCGGAAGGCGTTCCAGCGCCCCATGGACGAGGGCGTGCAGCTGCTGCACGCCATCCAGGACGTCTATCTGGACGACGCGATCACGGTCGCCTGAGGGGCCGTGGCGGAGCTCGGTTCGCTCGACGGCCGGATCGCACCGGCCGCGGAGACGTTCGTCCCGGCCACGGACGACGGCCTGCTCCGCGGTGACGGCGCTTTCGAGGTCATCCGCGTCTACGACGGCCGCCCGTTCGCGCTCGCGGACCATCTGGACCGGCTCGAGCGGTCGGCCGCGAGCCTGCGGCTGACGGAGGTGCCGCGGCCCGAGCTCGAGCGCGAGATCGCCGAGCTGCTCGAGGCCCGCGGCGGGTCCGAGTTCGACGGCGGGCTGCGCGTGGTCGTGACCCGCGGCGGCCGGCGGCTCCTGCTGACGGAGCCGCTCCACGAGCTGCCGGCGACCGCCCGCCTGGCGACCATCACCTATTCGCCGACGCGCGTGCTCGACGGCGTCAAGTCGCTCTCCTACGCAGCGAACATGCTGGCCTCGCGGCTCGCCCGCGAGCGCGGCTTCGACGAGGCGCTGCTCGTGACCCCGCACGGGCGCGTGCTCGAGGCGCCCACGTCGTCGATCTTCTGGGTGGAGCCCGGCGGGGCGCTGTGCACGCCGCCGCTCGACGAGCACATCCTCGCCTCGATCACGCGGCAGCGCGTCATGGCCGTCGCCGACGTGGAGGAGCGGCCCTGCACGCTCGACGACCTGCGCTCGGCGACCGAGGCCTTTCTCACCTCGACCACGCGTGAGGTGCAGCCGATCGTGGCCGTGGACGACATCGAGATCCCGGAGGGCGAGCGCACCCGGGAGGTAGGGCGCGTGCTGTGGAAGCGGATCCAGGCGGAGCTCGGCGGCTAGCCGCGCGTGCGGGGACGGCCCTGCATCTGGTGGGTGACGTACCAGACGACGTGCCGCACCGCTCCTGTCGCCAGCCCGAAGGCACCTCCGATGAGCTTGTGGGCCATCCCAGAGACATCCTAGTTCGCGGGCGGCAATCGTTGTGCCGCTAATCACCGTCGTGGGCAATCGGCCCCAGTTCGTGAAGGCCGCGGCGGTGTCCCGGCGGCTGCGCGAGCGCCACGACGAGGTGATCGTCCACACGGGCCAGCACCACGACGACGAGCTGTCGCGCGTGTTCTTCGACGAGCTCGGCGTGCCGGCGCCCGATCACCAGCTCGACGCGGTGTCCGGGTCGAACACCGCCCAGACGGCGCGCATCCTCGCCGAGCTGGAGCCGATCCTCGCGGAGGTGGGCCCGGAGCTCGTGCTCGTCTACGGGGACACGAACTCCACGCTCGCCGGGGCGCTCGTCGCGGCTCAGGCCGGCGTGCCGGTGGCGCACGTGGAGGCGGGCATGCGCTCGTTCGACCGGGCGATGCCCGAGGAGCTGAACCGCGTGCTCGTGGACCACGCGAGCGACCTGCTGCTCTGCTCGACCGAGACCGCGGTGCGGAACCTTGAGCGTGAGGCCGCCGCCGGCGAGGCCCACCTCGTGGGCGACGTCATGGCAGACGTGTCCCTGGCGTTTCAGGACCTGGCGCGCGAGCGCTCCACGGCGCTCGCAGATCGCGGCCTCGAGCCCGGCGGCTACCTGCTCCTGACCGCTCACCGTGCCGGCAACGTCGATCCGCCGGACCGGCTGCTGAAGCTCGTCGAGCTGCTGGAGGCGCTGCCCGCCCCGGTGGTCTTCCCGGTCCACCCGCGGACCCGGCGGCGGCTCGAGGAGGAGGGCCTCCGCGACCGGCTCGCCGTGGCGCCGGGGCTCGAGCTCGCGCCTCCGCTCGGCTACCTGGACTTCCTCGAGCTCGCGCGCGGCGCGCGCGCCGTGCTGACGGACTCGGGCGGGGTGCAGAAGGAGGCGTACCTGCTCGGCGTGCCATGCGTGACGCTCCGCGACACCACAGAGTGGGTCGAGACCGTGGACTCCGGCTGGAACGTGCTCGTGGACCTGGACGCGGACAGGGCACTGGCCGCCCTGGACCGCAAGCCGCCCGCCGAGCGCCCCGAGCTGTACGGCGGCGGGCACGCCGCGGAGCGTGTTCGCGACGTGGTGTCGGCCTACACTGGGCGCCTATGAAAGTCGGGATCGTGGGGCTCGG
>JAFGJG010000021.1 GCA_016929195.1 Thermoleophilaceae bacterium | reverse complement strand
TTCCGCGCGAACATCCTCTGCAACGAGCTCGGGCTGGATCCGAACAGCCTCGGCTTCACCCTCTCGATGGCGATGGAGTGCCTGGAGGAGGGCGTGCTCGGCGAGGACGAGATCGGCCTGCCGCTGCGCTTCGGGAACGCCGACGCGGCCGAGCGGATGATCCGGCTGATCGCCCGCCGCGAGGGGTTCGGCGACGTGCTCGCGGAGGGCGCCCGCCTGGCGGCCGAGCGGATCGGCGGCGGGGCCGAGCGCTTCGCCCTGCACGTCAAGGGGCTCGAGATGGTGCCCTTCGAGCCGCGCACGCAGATCAACCTCGCGCTCGGCTACGCGACAGCCCCGATCGGCCCGCGCTACGAGATCTGCGAGCACGACTGGGACTTCGACACGGAGGTCGGCTGGCCGCACAGCCTGAAGCTGGCGCGGACGCTCGGGGTGCTCGAGCGCTCGCCGATGCAGAAGCTCTCGTACGAGAAGGTGGCCCGCTACAGGTCGCTCAACACGATCTGGTCGGCGGCCGACGCCCTCGACATCTCGATCTTCGCCATCGCGCCGACGCGGCTGCTCGGGCTGCACGACCTCGCCGAGCTGGTCGGGGCGGTGACCGGCTGGGAGACGTCCTCGTACGAGCTGATGCGCCTCGGCGAGAAGCGCAACCACATGATGCGCCTCTTCAACGCGCGCGAGGGGCTCGGCCCCGACGACGACACGCTGCCGGACCGCTTCTTCGACGATCCGCTCCGGCAGGGCAAGTGGGAGGGGCTGCGCATCGACCGGGAGCACTTCCACGAGTGCATCCGGCTCTACTACTCGATGATGAACTGGGACGAGCAGGGCCGCCCGCGCGAGGCCGTGCTCGTCGACCACGGCCTGAGGTGGGCTGCCTGATGAGACTGAGTCCGAAGGAGACCGACCGGCTCCTGCTGTTCCTGGCGGCCGAGCTGGCGCGCCGCCGGCGCGCCGACGGGGTGCTGCTGAACTACCCGGAGGCCACGGCGCTGATCGCGGACGAGATCTGCGAGGGCGCCCGCCGCGGCCGCAGCGTCGCCGAGCTGATGGACCTCGGCGGCAGCCTGCTGACCACCGACGACGTGCTGCCCGGCGTGGCTGAGCTGATCGACGTGCTCCAGGTCGAGCCGATGTTCGAGGACGGCCAGAAGCTCGTCACGGTCCACGGGCCGATCCGCCCCGGCAAGCGGCCGGTCGAGGGCGTCGTGCCCGGCGAGATGCGCCCCGCGGACGGGGAGATCGAGCTCAACGCCGGTCGTCGCACGACCACCCTCCTCGTGCGCAACACGGGCGACCGCCCGGTGCAGGTCGGCTCGCACTTCCACTTCTTCGAGGTCAACGACGCGCTCGGCTTCGACCGCCGCGCGGCGTTCGGAATGCGGCTGGACATCCCGGCCGGCACGGCGGTCAGGTTCGAGCCGGGCGACGAGCGCGAGGTGGAGCTCGTCGAGCTCGGCGGGCACCGGCGCGTGCACGGCCTCAACAGGCTGACCGAGGGCGAGACCGGCGAGGACCGGCTGGAGGCCGCGCTCGAGCGCGCCGCCTCCGAGGGCTTCAGCGGAGCGGGGGACTGACGTGAAGATCTCGAGAGCGGAGTACTGCGAGCTGTTCGGCCCGACCACCGGGGACCGCGTGCGCCTGGGCGACACGGACCTCTGGGCCGAGGTCGAGCGAGACCTGACCGTGTACGGGGACGAGTGCGTGTTCGGCGGCGGCAAGACGCTGCGCGACGGCCTGGGCACCAACGGGTTCGTGACCTCGCGGGACGGGGCCCTCGACTTCGTGCTCACCGGCGCGCTCGTCGTGGATGCGGTCCAGGGCATCGTGAAGGCCGACATCGGCATCAAGGACGGCCGCATCGTCGGCATCGGCAAGGCCGGCAACCCGGACGTGATGGACGGCGTGGATCCAGACCTGGTGATCGGCGCGGGGACCGATGTACGCGCCGCGGAGGGCAAGATCGTCACGGCGGGCGGGATCGACGTCCACGTCCACTTCGACAGCGCCGGGCTGTGCGAGGAGGCGATCTCCGCGGGGATCACGACCATGATCGGCGGCGGGCTCGGCCCGGTGACCGTGGGCATCTGCTCGTCGGGCACGACCGGGCTCACCCGGATGCTCCAGGCGGCCGAGGACTACCCGCTCAACTTCGGCTTCCTCGGCAACGGCTCGGCGTCCTCGGTCGGGCCGCTGCTCGAGCAGATCCGCGCCGGCGCCATCGGGCTCAAGATCCACGAGGACTGGGGCGCGATGCCCGGCGTGATCGGTGCCGCGCTGGACGCCGCCGACGAGCTCGACGTCCAGCTTCAGATCCACACGGACACGCTCAACGAGTCCGGGTTCTTCGAGCGCACGCTCGACGCGATCGGCGGGCGGACGATCCACACCTATCACTCGGAGGGCGCGGGCGGCGGTCACGCGCCGGACATCATCCGCGTCAGCGGCGAGGCGAACTGCCTGCCGTCCTCCACCAACCCAACCAACCCCTACACGCTCAACACCTTCGACGAGCACCTCGACATGGTGATGGTCTGCCATCACCTCAACCCGCGCATCCCCGAGGACGTCGCGTTCGCGGAGTCGCGGATCCGGCGCGAGACGATCGCCGCGGAGGACGTGCTCCACGACCTGGGCGCGATCAGCGTGATCGGCTCGGACTCGCAGGGGATGGGCCGTATCGGGGAGACGATCGCGCGCACGTGGCAGCTGGCCGCCCACATGAAGGGCGAGCGCGGCTCGCTGCCCGAGGACGACGGACGCGGCCACGACAACCACCGCATCAAGCGCTTCGTCGCGAAGTACACGATCAACGCCGCGAGGATCTTCGGGATCGACCACCAGATCGGCTCGGTGGAGCCCGGCAAGCTGGCCGACCTGGTGCTCTGGGAGCCGCGCTTCTTCGGCATCAAGCCGGAGCTCGTGCTGAAGGGCGGCTTCCCCGCATGGTCCGTGATGGGCGAGTCGAACGCCTCTCTCATGACCTGCGAGCCGCTGACCTACCGGCCCCAGTGGGGCGCGGCGGGGCCGGCGCGCCACGCCACCTCGCTGGCGTTCATGGCGCAGGCGGCGATCGACGACGGGGTGCCGGAGCGGATCGGTCTGCGCACTCCGGCGGCGGCCACGCGCGGCTCACGCGCGCTCACGAAGAGCGACCTGCTGCACAACGACGCGCTGCCGTCCATCACCGTCGACCCCGAGACCTACCGCGTCGAGGTCGACGGCGAGCCGTGCACCTGCGAGCCGATGTCCAGCGTGCCCCTCGGACGCCTGTACGTGCTCAAGTGAGCGGGCGCGGCGCGGTCAGGGTGGGCGTCGGCGGGCCCGTCGGCTCGGGCAAGACCCAGCTCGTGGAGGCGCTGCTGCCGCTGATCGAAGCGGCCGGCCTGCGGACGGCCGTCATCACGAACGACCTGGTGACGGTGGAGGACGCCGAGCGCGTCCGGCGGAGCGGGCTGATCGACCCGGCGCTGGTGGTCGGCGTCGAGACGGGGGCCTGCCCGCACACGGCCATCCGCGAGGACCCCTCGATGAACCAGGCCGCGGCGCTGCGGCTCGAGGAGGACCACGGCCCGCTCGACCTCCTGCTGCTCGAGAGCGGGGGAGACAACCTGGCGGCGACGTTCAGCCCCGAGCTGGTCGACTACTGGATCTACGTGATCGACACCGCCGCGGGCGACGACATCCCGCGGAAGGGCGGGCTCGGCGTGCTCCAGGCGGATCTGCTGGTCGTGAACAAGATCGACCTGGCGCCGCACGTCGGGGCGGACCTCGACCGGATGCGGGCGGACGTCGCCCGCGCGCGCCCGGCGCGCCCCTCGCTGTTCACCAGCCTGCGCGGCCCGGGCGGGGCCGACCACGTCTTCGAGGAGCTATGTCGCTCGGCGCTGTTTCAAGACGTGCCCCAGGCCTAGGCGCAACGGCGGCGACCGGGACCCTCCACCTGGTCGCCGCCCCCGCGCCGGACGGCCGCACGTTCCTGAGCGAGCGCAGCCAGCGCTTCCCGCTGCGCCTGACCGTCCCGCTGCACATCGACCCGCGGCGGCCGGAGATGGCCTTCCTCTACGTCCAGAACCCGACCGGGGGCCTGTTCGAGGACGACGACCTCAGGCTGTCGCTCGAGACGTGCCCGGGCGCGAGCGCGCACCTCACGACGCAGGCGGCGACGAAGGTCTACCGCGCCCGCGCCGGCTGCGCCCGCCAGCGGGTGGACCTGCGTGTGGCGTCCGACTCGTTCCTCGAGTACATGCCGGACGCGCTGATCCCGCACGCCGGAGCGCGGCTCGAGCAGGAGCTGGTGGCTGACGTCGAGCGCGGCGGGAGGCTGATCGCCGCCGAGCTCGTGGCGCCCGGGCGGGTGGCCCACGACGAGCGCTTCGCCTACGCGAGCCTGTCACTGGCCACACGCATCCTCGTCGCCGGCCGTGAGGCCGCGGCGGACGTCGTCACGCTCAGCCCGGGGCTGCGCGATCCGAGGAGCCCGGGCCTGCTGGGCGGCCACGACTATGTCGGGTCGCTGTTCGCGGTCGCGCCCGGCGGGGACGCCGAGGCCCTGGCCGCCGCCGTCGCCGGTGCGGTCGCCGACGCGCCGGGCTGCCTCGCCGCCACTGGGACGCTGCCCGCCGGGGCGGGCGTGCTCGTTCGGGTCCTGTCCGGCTCCGGGATCGCCGCCGAGCGGGCGCTCCACGCCGCCTGGAGCGCTGCGCGCGTCGCCCTGCTCGGCGCGCCGCCGCCGCGGAGGCGCAAGTGACCCTGCTCGTCCGGGAGCTGGTCGGCCACGCGCACGACCCGCACTTCGCCGCGCGCCGCCGCGATCCGCTCGCGGTCAGCTCCGAGGACGCCCGCAGAAGGCGGCTGCGCGCTGTCACGGCCGCCGGGACGAGCGTCGCGCTCGACCTGCCGCGCGGGACCTTCATCCGGCACGACGCCGTGCTCCACGACGACGGGGAGCGGATCATCGTCGCGGAGCGGGCGCCCGAGCCGGCGCTGATCGTGCGCCTGGACGAGACGCTCTCGGCGGAGACGCTGGTCGGGCAGGCGGCCCTGGTCGCGCACTGGGCGGGCAACCAGCACCTGCTCGTCGAGGCGGCCGGCCACGAGCTCCGAATCCGCATCGCCACCACGCCCGAGCTGATGCTCGCCGCCGCTCGCGAGCTCGACCTGCCCGGCGCTCGGTGGCTGGTCGCGGACGTCCCGTTCGCGTGCGAGAGCGCCCCGGCGAGCGCGGGGCACTCGCATGGATGAGCGTCGCCTCCAGGCGGCGCTCCAGCTCGCCGACGGGGCACTGCCGATCGGACGCTTCGCCCACTCGTACGGCCTCGAGGCGTGGCTCGAGGCGAATCCCGAGGCCGGCCCCGAGGAGCTGCGCGAGCTGGTCGGGGTGACGCTCGCATGCTCGGTCGCGACGCTCGACGGGGCGGCGGCCGGCCTCGCTCACGAGGCCGCGGCGCGCGCGGACCTCGAGGAGCTGGGCGCCATCGACGCCGCGCTGCGCGCGCGCAAGCTGTCCGAGCCCGCGCGGCAGGCCTCCGAGCTGTGCGGCGGGCGGCTCGCGGCGCTCGCCGCGGAGCTGGACGCCGGCGACCTGGCGGAGGAGGCTCGCGCGCGCATCGCCGGCGGCGACTGGCCCGGCAACCTGGCGGTGGTCGAGGGCGTGGTCGGCGCGGGGCTGGGCCTCGAGCGCGAGGCGACCGTCCTGATCGCGGTCCGCGGCCACGCCCTCGCCATGCTGTCGGCGGCCGTGCGCCTCGGCCGGCTCGGGACGGCGCGCGCGCAGGCGCTGCTGCGCGAGCTGGCGCCCGTCATCCAGCGCTCCACCCGCAACGCGCTCGGGATCGAGCGCGAGCAGCTCCGCTCGACGCTGCCCGAGCTGGACGTCCATGCCGCCCGTCATCCCGCGCGCGACGCGCGCCTGTTCATCACCTAGGAGGAGGCCACCTTGCCGGAACGCTTCGAGGGCAGGACCGTCATCGTCACCGGGGCCGCCCGCGGCATGGGCCAGGCCGTCGCGGCCCACCTCCATGCCGAGGGGGCGGCAGTCGTGATGCTCGACGTGCAGGCCGACGCGGTGGAGGCGGCCGCCGCGGCGCTCGACCCGGAGGGCGCCCGGACGCTCGCGTGCCGCTGTGACGTGACCTCCGCGGCGGACGCCGACGCTGCGGCGGCGGCGGCGGTCGAGCGCTTCGGCGGGGTCGACTGCCTCGTCAACTGCGCGGGCGTGCTCAGCCTCGCGCCGTTCGGCGAGCTGACCGAGGAGCAGTGGGACACGACGATGGACGTCAACGCGAAGGGCGTCTTCCTGATGATGCGCGCGGCCCTGCCGGCGCTGCGGGCGAGCGGGTCCGGCTCGATCGTCAACGTCGCGAGCCAGTCCGGCAAGCGCGGCGAGGAGCTGCTGGCCCACTACTGCGCCTCGAAGGCCGCGGTGATCCTGCTAACCCGCGCGGCTGCGCTCGAGCTGGCGCCGGGGGTGCGGGTCAACTCGGTCTGCCCCGGCTACGTGGACACGGCGATGCAGGACCAGGCCGCCGCGTACGTCGCGGAGCAGACCGGCACGCCGGTTCCGGAGCTGATGCGGGAGTGGGTGAAGGAGGTGCCCATGGGGCGCTTCCAGCAGGCGGACGACGTGGCCAAGCTCGTGGTGTTCCTCGCCTCCGACGACGCGTCGGAGATAACGGGCGAGGACGTGAACATCACGGGCGGCCTGATGATGTTCTGAGCCGGGAGGCGCGCTATGAGATGGGGACTGCTGTCGACGGCCATGATCAACCACGACGTGGCCGGGGCCGCGCGCGAGTCGCAGGAGGCCGAGGTGGTCGCGGTCGCCTCGCGCGAGCTGGCGCGGGCCGAGGCGCACGCGGGCGAGGTCGGAGCCGAGCGGGCGTACGGGAGCTACGACGAGCTGCTGGCCGATCCGGACCTCGACGCGATCTACGTGAGCCTCCCGAACTCGATGCACGTGGAGTGGGCCACGCGCGCGCTCGAGGCCGGCAAGCACGTGCTCTGCGAGAAGACGTTCACCTGCCGGGCGGCCGAGGCCGAGGCGGCGTTCGACGCCGCCGAGCGCAACGGGCGCGTGCTCACCGAGGGCTTCATGTGGCGCCACCACCCGCAGGTCGCCAAGGTGCTCGAGCTCGTCGCCGGCGGGGCGATCGGAGAGGTGCGCGCGCTCGGCGCCTCCTTCTCGGGCGCGGTCTTCGGGCCCCACGACATCCGGCTTCGGCCCGAGCTCGACGGCGGAGCCCTGACCGACGTGGGCTGCTACTGCGTGCACGGCCTGCGCACGCTCGCCGGCGAGCCCGAGCGCGTCTTCGCCGCGCAGCGCGTCGGGCCGACCGGCGTCGATCTCGTCCTCTCCGCGACGATGACGTTCGCGAACGGCGTGGTCGCCACCTTCGACTGCGGCCTGGAGCTGCCCGAGCGCGCCCGCCTCGAGGTGGTCGGCGACACCGGGGCGATCGTCCTCTCGAATCCCTGGCTGGCCGGCGAGCCGTCGGTGGAGCTGCGCCGCGACGACGGGGCTGAGCGGATCGAGGCCGAGACGGCGAACGCCTACCGGCTCGAGCTCGAGGACCTCGCGCGCGCGGCGCGCGGCGAGAAGGAGCCGCTGATCGGACGGGCCGACGTGGTCGCTCAGGCGCGCGCCATCGAGGCGCTGCTCGCCTCGGCCGCGCGCGGCGAGCCGGTCGAGCTCTGACGGCCGTCAGCGGACGATCTTCCTAGGACTCTCGCTCCAGCCGCAGCAGCAGCGCCGGATCGACGTTCCGCAGCACGGCGAGCGCGGCGGCGGCGTGCAGCTCCGCGAGGTCGGCGTCCACGGGTGAGCCGGTGGCCAGCCGGTGGTCGATCGAGGCGAGCGTCATGCCGAGGAGCATCTCGGCGAGCAGGTCGGCGGCGCGGCCCACGTCGGCGTCCATCCAGAACCGGATCCTGGCCGCCACGGCCTCGGCGAGCACGTCGTGCGCGCGTCTCTGCACGGCGCGCACCTGCTCGGACTCGTTCGCCGCCGGCGAGCGCAGCAGGCGGACGCCGTCGGGGCGCTCGTTCGCGTAGTCGATCGCCGCCCGTGCGAGCGCCTCGACCTCGGCGTCGGCGTTCCCGAAGGCCGACCGGTACGCCGACAGCACGGTACCGAGGAACCGGTCCGCCTCGCCCTCGACCGCGGCGGCGAGCAGGTCCTCCTTGCCCGCGAAGATGTCGTACACGCGCGGCTTGGTCAGCCCCGCGGCCGTCGCCACGTCGTCCATCGTGACCGCGGCGGGCCCGCGGGCGGCGAACTCGCTGACCGCCGCCTCGATGATCAGCGCCCTCCGCTCGGTCTTCGGAGGCAGGCGGGTTGACGTGCTCGTCGTCACGGCGTTATCGTACCGGCGAGTACGTACTGATGAGTACGCGCATCTTCATCGCAGCTGCACTCGCCGCCCTCTACCTGGCCGCCCCGGCCGCCGCGACGGCCGCGCCGCCGACGCCCGGCCAGGCCGAGCAGCTTGGGCGCGATGCCTACCGGTACGGCTTCCCGCTGCTCGAGATCCTCCGCGTGCGCGCGGAGCAGACGAGCGTCAGGTGCCCGGACGTGTTCGGCGACGCCCCGGTGAACTCGTTCTCACACAGCGGCGGCTTCGCCCGGCCCAAGGACCGCACCGTCGTCGCGCCCAACACGGACACGCTCTACTCGATCGCCCATCTCGACCTCGGCCGCGGACCGGTCGTGCTCCGCCATCCCGGCATGGGCAGGCGCTACTTCGTGTTCGAGCTCGTGGACCCGTACACGAACGTCATCGGGTACATCGGCACCCGGACGACCGGCTCGGACGCGGGACGCTTCGCCATCAGCTGGAATCGCAGGCGAGCGCCGAAGCCGCGGAACGTCGAGTCGGTCATCCACTCGCAGTTCCGGCGCGTCTGGATCATCGGCCGGACGCTCACGACCGACGCCGCGGATCAGCGCAAGGCGCAGAAGCTCATGCACCGGTACCGGCTCTACGGCCCGAACGGCAGGCCGCGCGCGTTCTCGAAGAGCTGCCGTCCAGGGAAGCCCGACAAGCCCCGGACCCCCACGCACGGGCCGCGCTTCCTGCGGGCGCTCGCCCGCGGCATGACGGAGAACCCGCCGCCGAAGCGCGACCGCCCGCTGCTCAGGCGGCTGGCCACCGTCGGGATCGGCCCCGGCAGGACCCCGGCAGAGGCGAACCTGCCCGCGGACGTGGTCGCCGCGGTCCACGCCGGGGTGGCCGCCGAGGCCGCCGAGATGCCCGGCAGCATCCGCACGACCGTGCTCCAGCGCTCGATCGCGGCGGGCGGCTGGGCCGTGCTCCCGCCCGCGATCGGCGACTACGGAACGGATTACGACCTGCGCGCCGCGGTCGCCGTCGTCGGGCTCGGCGCGAACACCCCGGCGGAGGCGATCTACCCCACTGCGCTCACGGACTCGAGCGGCGCCCTGCTCGACGGCGCGGCCCACGACTACCGGATGGTGTTCCCGCCGGGCGGCGAGCCCCCGGTCCGCTACTTCTGGTCGCTCACCATGTACGACCTCGACGGGTTCCTCGTCAAGAACCCGATCCGCCGCTATTCGCTGGGACCGACGCACCCGCCGCTGCGGCGACGCGCCGACGGGTCGATCGTGATCGCGATCCAGCAGGACCGGCCGGCCGAGAAGGGCGTCAACTGGCTGCCGGCGCCGGTGGCGAGCTTCCGCCTCAACCTCCGCCTGTTCGGGCCCCGCAAGGCGGCGCGGACCGGCACCTGGAAGGCGCCGCCGGTGGTCCCGGTCGGATGAGGCCGCGCGCGGCAGCCGCCGTCGCGGTCGCGGCCCTGGCGATGGTCGCCGCCCCGGCCGCCAACGGCCAGGCGCCCCCGGCCCAGCAGAAGAAGGGGCCGGGCGGGTCACAGCTGCCGTTCAGGCAGGCCCAGTCGCTGCTGCACGAGTCCCCGGCCGGCGACCAGTTCGACTACTTCACGTTCGAGCCGCGCGGGTACGCGGGGAAGCCGGCGAAGCGACCCGCGCGCCTCCCTGTCGTGCTGTTCCTGCACGGCTACGGCGCCTGGGATCCGGCTCGCTACCAGCCGTGGCTCGACCATCTGACGCGCGCGGGCAACCTCGTCGTGTACCCGCGCTATCAGGAGAGCCGCCTGTCGCCGCCGCCGCTCTACACCCCCAACGCGATCGCCGCGATCCGCAATGCCCTCCCGTGGCTGCGAGCACACGCGAAGCGCCCCCCGTCCCTGCGCAAGGGCGTCATCGTGATCGGCCACTCGTACGGCGGCGCCGTGGCGGCGAACGTCGCCGGGCGAGCCGCGAGGAGCGGCCTTCCGAAGCCGGCCGCGGTCTTCCTCGTCAACCCGTTCGTCGAGAACGCCGGCTACAAGCCGCCCGACGACGCGATCGACCCCGACCTCTCGGCGATCCCGCGCCGGGCGAAGGCGCTCTGCCTCGTCGCCGACAACGACGCCTTCGCGGGCCGCCTCGGCTGTGACGAGTTCTGGTCCCGCACGCGCCATCTCGGAGCGGCGAACCGCGACTACCTCTGGCTCCACTCCGACTCGCACGGCGACCCGGACCTGAACGCCTCGCACTTCTCCCCGAGCGCGGTCGGCACGCCCGACACCCACGACTTCCGCGGCTTCTGGAAGCTCGCGGACGGGCTGCGCGACTGCTCGCTGTTCGGCGAGCACTGCCGCTACGCGCTCGGGCACACCCGCGAGCAGCGCTCGCTCGGGGCGTGGAGCGACGGCACCCGGGTGCGGCCGCTCGGCGTCTTCGACAAGCGCCCGCCCTGCCCGGCCGCCGGGATCACACTCGGCTGCTGAGCGCCCAAGCGATGAGCTGACAGCCTGGGCACGGTCTCTTCTGAGGACGGAGAGATCGATCGAAGGAGTTGCGCCATGGGCAAGGTCATCGCAGGGATCACGACATCGGTGGACGGCTACGTCGCCGGGCCGGGCGACGGACCGGGGGTGGGCCTCGGCAAGGGCGGGGAACGGCTCCACAACTGGGTGTTCGGGGGCCCGTGGACCTACGACGACGAGCCCGACTCGGAGATGGCCCCGGAGGACGCGGCCTGGATGGAGGAGGCCATGTCCGGCCTCGGCGCGGTCGTGGCGGGCCGCTGGACCTACGAGGCCGCCGACCACTGGGGCGGCGAGAACCCGTGGAACCTGCCGTTCTTCATCGTGACCCACCGGCCCGAGGAGCAGCCGGAGGGCGGGGCTTTCAACTTCGTCGGCAGCCTCGAGGACGCGCTCGCGCAGGCGAAGGAGGCCGCCGGCGACAAGCACGTCCACGTGATGGGCGGAGCGGACCTGATCCGCCAGGCGCTCGCGAGCGGGCAGGTCGACGAGCTCACGATCATCGTGGCGCCGGTCATCCTCGGCGGCGGCAAGCAGCTCTTCGAGGGGTTCACCGAGGACATCGAGCTCGAGCACAAGGGCGTGCGTCAGTCCCAGTACGCGACGTTCATCGATTACGCAGTGAAGTAGCGTGCGCGCATGGAGGTCGTCCGTGCGAACGGGCTCCAGGTCGCGTACGAGCGCGCCGGCCACGGGCCGCCGCTCGTCTTCGTGCACGGCGCCGCGTGCGACAGCCGCATCTGGCGTCCGCAGCTGGACGCGCTGGCCGGCGAGTTCACCGTCGTCGCGTGGGACGAGCCCGGCTCGGGGAGGTCGGACGACCCTCCGGCGGAGTTCGGCCTTCCTGACTACGCGGACGCGCTCGCGGCCCTGATCGACGAGCTGGACCTCGGCCCGGCGCACGTGGCCGGCCTGTCGTGGGGCGGCACGGTCGCGCAGGAGCTCTACCGGCGCCGCCCCGAGCTGGTCGCGAGCCTCGTCCTCGCAGACACATATGCGGGCTGGAGGGGCTCGCTCCCGGAGGCGGAGGTGGAGGCCCGGGTCCGAGGCGCTCGCGCGATGGTCGCGGCCGAGGAATTCGATCCCACGCTCCCCGGCCTCTTCGCCGGCGACCCGCCGGCCGAGTTCGCCCCGCTTCTCGAGGAGATCGCCGCCGCCGTCCGTCCTCACCACCTGGGCGCACAGCTGCTCGCCATGGCCGAGGCCGACACGCGCGACGTGCTGCCCGCGATCACCGTGCCGACGCTCCTCGTCTGGGGCGAGCTCGATGCGCGCTCGCCGCTGTACGTCGCTCACGACCTCCGGAAGGCGATCGAGGGCGCGGAGCTCGTCGTCATCCCCGGCTGTGGCCACGTCTCCAACCTCGAGCGCCCGGTGGAGTTCAACCAGGCGGTACGCGCCTTCTGCCGTTCATAAACCCGCGCGTTCAGGAAACGGCGCAAACGGGTACTCGGGGCGAATGAAGCGGTTGGCGTCCCTGCTCGCAATGGTCCTGGCGCTGGTTGCGGCGGGGCCCGCTGCCGCGCAGATGCTCCCGGCGGACCCGCCGCTCGCGGCCTCGAGCAACGTCCATCTCCTCGGGCACATCCCGGGCACCGCCGCCGGGATGACCTTCAGGGACCACTACGCATACGTCAGCGGCTGGGGCGGCATCACGGTCCTCGACATCGCCAAGGCCGACTCGCCGAAGCTCGTCGGCGCCCTCCCGCTGCCGCACTTCGAGAACGAGGACGTGGACCTCTGCGGCAACACGCTGATCGTCGTCAACGACCGCGCGGAGCAGGACCTCGGTGCGGTCCTCTACGTCGTCAGCATCGCCAACCGGGCCACGCCGACCCTGAGCGCGGTGCTGCCGCTCGGCCTCACCGGCTCCGGTCGCGGCGCCGGCCACATCGCGAACTTCTCCAAGGCCGACTGCTCGCAGCTGTGGGTCGACGGCGGCGAGCTCGTGGAGGTCGTGGACCTCACCATCCCGGGCGCCCCGCGCTCGCTCGGCAAGTTCGAGTCCGCCGCTTCGCTCAGCGACGACTTCAAGGTCACCCACGACACCGAGCTCGACAGCACCGGCACGCTCTGGTCGGTCGGCGGCGGCGGCGCGGCGGGCTACAGGCAGACCGCCGATCCGCTGAGGCCCAAGCTGCTCGGCACGACGGGCACGGCGGGCCGGAACCCCTCGCCCTACAACGACTTCATCCTCCACAACTCCCAGCGCCGCGGGAAGACCCTCCTGATCACGGAGGAGGACTACATCGACACGAGCGAGACCCCGCCGGGCGGCTGCCGCGGCCAGGGCAAGTTCGAGACCTGGGACCTGTCGAGGCTGAGCACCGGCAGGATCACCCCGCTCGGCACGTGGGAGACGGAGCTGAACGGCATGTTCACGAGCGGTGCCGTGGACTCGAAGGCGCCGGTGACCGTCAACTGCTCGTCGCACTGGTTCGACTCGAAGGACGGCATCGCCACGGTCGGCTGGTACGAGCAGGGCGTGCGCTTCCTGAACCACACGTCCCCGAAGGACATCAGCCAGGTGGGCTACTACATCCCGGCCGCGGGCTCGACGTGGGCGTCCTACTGGTCGCCGACCGACCCCAAGGGCGAGATCGTCTACACGGCCGACGCCTATCGCGGCGTGGACGTGCTCCGGATCGACAACGGCGGGAAGCTCGGCAAGAAGGTGAGGGCGCCGGTGCCGAGCGGCTGGTTCGACAGCCCGACGACCGACGCCGCGTCGTTCAGCCCGCACCCCAGCTTCGGGTATGTGTGCCCGGTGCTGAAGGCCGGCGTCGACAGGCCCTAGGCCGCCGGAACCCCGACCTCGGGGAACGAGCGCAGCTCGCGCAGGAGGCTCTGCTTCTTGCGCTGGTGGTCGTCCATGCGTACGAGCACGTCATCGAGCGTCCTGATCGCGTCGAGGACCCGCGGCCCCTTGTTGAGCATCACGCACTCCGCCCTCGCGGCCATCGCCGCGTCGGTGATCTCGGCACGGGACGGCTGCCCGGTCTTCGCGAGGCTCTCGAGCACCTGGGTCGCCCAGATGACCGGAACGTGCGCCGCCTCCGCCAGCCAGAGGATCTCCTCCTGCACCTCGGCCAGCCGCTCGTAGCCGCACTCGACCGCCAGGTCGCCGCGCGCGATCATCACGCCGACCGGGGCGCCGT
This sequence comes from Thermoleophilaceae bacterium, assembly GCA_016929195.1. Taxonomy (GTDB): domain Bacteria; phylum Actinomycetota; class Thermoleophilia; order Solirubrobacterales; family Thermoleophilaceae; genus JACVRW01. Next base: position 3,979 of record JAFGJG010000021.1, on the reverse strand, counting down.
GCTCCAGCCCGGCCAGCAGCAGCTCCGGGAGCGCCCGGAACCCACGGTCCGTCTCGACCTTGAGAACGATCCCGACGTGGGCGCCGCCCTCGCGGTCGAGGATGGCCCGAGCGCGGTGGAGGTCGTCCGCGCGCTCGGCGAACGAGAGGCCGACCGCGTCCGCGTCCCGCGCCGCGAGCGCCAGCACGTGCTCGTCGGGCGGGCTGACCGCCCCGGCGGAGAGGTCCGTCTCGGGGAGGTTGATCCCCTTGTCGGCGCGCAACCGGCCGCCGTTCGGCCGCGTGTGGCTCACATGGACCTGCACCTCGTCCGCCCCCGTCGCGCCGATCGTGCCGCCGATGCGCCCGTCGTCGAACCAGATCGGCTCGCCCGGCCGGACGGCCCCGAAGACCTCGCCCAGCGTGCACGGGATCGCCTGCCGCGCGGGGTCGCCGCCGTCCTGGCGCCTCGTGAGGCGCAGCGTGTCTCCCGGGCGCACCCGGAGGCTGCCCGGAAGCGGGGTGAGCGGCCCGACCGCGGCGGACAGCGGCGTTGCGTCCTCGAGCGACACGATCGTGCCCTCGAGGATGTAGGCGGTGCGCTGGAGGAGCGCCCAGCGCCCACCCTCGGCGCCTCCGGCGAGCTTCATGACGCGCCGTCTGCCGCGCGCGTCGCGCAGCCGGAGCGAGCCGGAGCCGGGCAGCGCCGCCAGCCACGCGCCCGGCACCGGCAGCGTGGCGGACGCCGGCTGAGGCGGGGCCGCCGGCCGCTCGGCGGCCGTCAGCCAGACGCGCGCGGGCTCGACGACCCGGCCGAGCTCGTCCCGCTGCGGCCTGACCTTGACGACGGCCGGCCCCGGCGGGAGCGGCCCGGTGCGGAGCTTCGGGCCGGCGAGGTCCATCTGGATCCTGCAGGGGCGCCCGGTCCGCTCCTCCGCACGCCGGGCGTTGCCGATCATCGCCTCCCAGGCGCCCGGATCGTCGTGCGCGCAGTTGATGCGGAGGCATTCCATCCCGGCGGCGAGCATCTGCTCGAGCAGGGCCGGGTTCTCCGCCGCCTCCGACGGGGCGGTGACCATGAGGCGGGCCGTCCGCTCGGCCGGGTGATCTCCGAGCAGGGCCTCCGTGCGCATGGCCTGCACGCGCCGGCTCTCGGCGAAGCCCGGGTTCGGCCGCGCGTCCCAGGCACCGGCCCCCTCGAGGCAATCGAGGACGCCGATCACGGCATCGAGCGTGGCCAGCGCATGTGCCTCGCAGCGGCCGAGCGACGACAGCCCGTGCTCGGTGAGCTCGCCCTGCAGCGCCCGGAGGTCATGGCGGCGCAGCTCGAGATAGTGGACGAGGTTGCGCGCGCTCGCGAGGTTCTCCGGCGGGACGCGATCGAGCACGGCGGCGCTCCCGGCCTCCGCCTCGAGCAGCGCCTTCCGCAGCGCCCCGAGCGCGGCTCTCACGCCGCCTCTTCGGGGGCGGGCGGGAGCCGCTCGAGCGCCTCGATCTCGAACCGGAGCAGTTCCGTCAGCCGTCCGCCCGGGGCCGCCTCGTCGAGCATCGCGAGCGCTCGCTCGTAGCGCGCGAGCTTTGCGGCGTACTCCTCGGCCGGGATGCCGCGTGCCATGAGCGCGCGCAGCTCGCGGACCTTCGAGACCTTGTCGGCCGCGTACACCGGGACCGCGTTGCCGCCGGCCCGGCGGACGCGCTCCCGAACGTCGGCCTTGCGCTCCTCCTCGTCCGCGATCGAGGGGTCGTCGCTGACGGTGGCCACGAGATCCGCCACCTCGGCGCCGAAGCGCGCCTCCAGGTCCGAGCGCTCGGAGTCCGTGTCCTCGAGCACGTCGTGCAGGACGGCGGCCGCCACCACGTGGTCCGGGTACCCCGAGCGGTCCAGAAGCGACGCTACCTCGAGCGGATGGAGCACGAACCGGGCCCCGTCGCTCCTCCGTCTCTGGCCGGCGTGGAGCTCCTCGGCATACGCGACCGCCGCGCTCGTGAGCGGCAGGTGATCGATGAAGCTCGGCTCCGCCGGCGTGCCGCGGGACAAGGACCAGGAATGCTAGTTGCGACGCTGGGCCGCGCGGGTTAACGAGCCGTATACGGACCCGCGTTGAGAACCTGGGCGGCGGTCGCTCCGCCGCGTCGCGCGGTCATCACCGACAGGATCATGTTCTCGAGCCGCTCCGCCCCGTGCGAGTCCGTCGAGCAGACGATCCGGACGCCCGCGGCGAGCGCGTCGCGCACGTGCTCCGCGCGCAGGTCGAGCCGGTCGGGCAGGCCGTTCACCTCGAGCGCCACGCCCGCCTCGAGGGCGACCTCGTAGATGCGGTCCAGGTCCAGGGCGTTCTCGGGCCGGCGGTTGATGATCCGCCCCTTCGGATGCGAGAGGCAGCTCACGTGGGGGTTGCGAAGCGCCTCCTCGACCCGCTTCGTCATCTCACGCGCCGGCATCCGCTGGCCGCCGTGCACGCTCGCCTGGACCCAGTCGAGCTCAGCGAGCACGTCGTCCGGCAGGTCGAGCGAGCCGTTCGGCAGGATGTCCACCTCGGTCCCGCGCAGCACCCGGAACGGCGCCAGCTCGTCGTTCGCCGCGGCGATCTCCTCGCCCTGCCGGCGCACGTCGTCCGCCGTCAGGCCCCGCACCGCACCCACGGCCGGAGTGTGGTCGCAGATCGCCACGTACTCGTAGCCGCGGTCGCGTGCAGCTCGGCCCATCTCGAGCACGCTGTCGCGCCCGTCGGACCACGTCGTGTGCACGTGCAGGTCGCCGCGGATGTCGGACAGCTCCACCAGCGGGGGTGGCTCGCCGCGGAACGGCCGCTCGCGCAGCTCGGGCGGGCACCACGGGATGCCCAGCGCGTCGTAGACGTCCTCCTCGAACTCGGCGTCGGGCAGCGGCTCGAGCGCCGCCACGTCTCGGGCGAGCCCGTGGCGCGCAGGAGCTCACTGCCGAAGCGCTCCGGCTCGGGCACCAGCAGCTCGAGCGGCACGCCCTCGACCGTCAGCCCGACCGCCCGGCGCTCCTCCTGCTCGATCACGCCGACGATCGCCGGGAGGGAGGCGAACGCCGCCCGCACCGGGGCCGGGTCCGCCGCGGCACGGACCGCTCGGAGGACCTCGGACGAGTCCCGCCAGCGGCGCACGTCGCCGGCGACCGCAGCCTCAAGCGCCCCGGCCACCCCGCCGACAAGCTCCCAGGCGCGGTTGAGCGTCAGCCCCTGCCGCGGACGCGGCTCGCCCTCGCGCGCCAGCGCCTCCAGGATCTGGGCCTCGCGCTTCGGCCCGACTCCCGGCACGTCGCGCAGCCGCCCCGCGGCCGCGGCCTCGCGGAAGTCGGAAGCGGTTCGGAGACCGAGCGTCCGGGCGATCTCCACCGACCGCTGCGCCGACAGCCCGAGATAGCGCCCGAGCCCGACGAGCTCCGGCGACAGCTCTCGCTCCAGCTCCGCCAGCTCGGCGATCTCGCCGGTCTCGACGAGCTCGCGCAGCTTCGACTCGATCGACCGTCCGATCCCGCGCAGCGAGCGCACGCGGCCGGTGCGCACCAGCTCGTCGACCGGCGTGGGGGAGGCCCGCACCGTCGCGGCGGCCCGCCCGTACGCGCGCGCCGTGTACGGGTTCGCCTCGGACAGCTCGAGCAGCGTCGCGAAGGCCTCGAGGCGGTCGGCGATCTCTCGGTTGGTCATACGCGCTGCCGCAGGTCGTGGCCCGGCGTCGCTAGGCGCGCTCGGCCGAGCGCAGCGGCGGGAAGCGGTCGAGAAGGCCGGGCGCGCGGACCTCGAACATCTCGAGCGCGTCCGGGATGCCGCGGAAGCGCCACGTGCCGAGCCGGCGGAGGCCGACGTTCTCGGGAAGGGCCGAGCGCACCGCGGACGACAGGATGATCTGCCCGCCGTGGGCCGAGAAGCAGATCCGCGCGGCGGCGTGGACGGAGAGCCCGACGTACCCGGTCTCGGTCAGCGACGGCCGGCCGCGGTGGAGCCCGATCCGGATCCGCACGTCCTCGCCGC
>JAFGJG010000166.1 GCA_016929195.1 Thermoleophilaceae bacterium | reverse complement strand
TAACGGTTTTCGAGACCGCCCCGTTCAACCACTCCGGCACCCCTCCGGGGCAATTCAGGCACGCAAGGGTAGACGGCGCCTGCGAGAGCGGCGGCGAGATCCTTAGCCACCCGCTCGGGCCCCTGCGTGACCTGGCGCCAGGTGTAGCGAAGCGCCGCGAACCCCTCGGCTCGAAGCTCGAGCTCGCGCGCCCGGTCGCGCTCGACCGCGGCCGCAGCGTCGTGAGCGGCATGGCCATCGAGCTCCACCACCACGCGCTCGACCCTCCAGAGGGCATCCACGAGGAAGCGTCCGACATGCACGTTGACCTCCGGCGTCGGGATGCGGTGGTGGCGGCACAGAAAGAGGAACCGCTCCTCGAGCACGCTCCGGGTGGCGGCGAGCTCCGGCAGGTGCTCGGCGAGAGCGGACCGAAGGGCCGCTGATCCCGGACGCCCCCGGCCCAGCGCCGCTTCGAGCGCCGGCGGCTGCACCAGGCGCCGGTAGTCGGCGTCCGCCAGCGCCCTGAGGAGGACCCGCCGCGGCGCGGTGGCCGCCAGGTGGAGCAGAGCGCGCTCGACCGGGATCACGGGAAGCTGTCGCACCCTGATGCGTTCGATCGTCGCGCTGCGGTGGATTCGCACGGGGCCGACCGAGCCTCGCCGCCGCGGGCTCACGACGTGAATGGCGCTGGGAGGAGTCGCGGCGAATCCCCACCACCAGACGGCCGTCCCGTCGCCAAGCGCAGCACCGGGCCCGGCGTAGAGCAGCGCAGCCGCCAGCCGGCCGGCCTGCGGCAGGGCCCGGTGGCCGAGAGCGTAGACACCCGGCAGCAATCGCTGGAGCCGGCCGCGCTCCGCCCAGCGCGCGATCGCGCCGTCGCCGAGCCCGCACTCAGCGAGCTGGGCGCGAGAGAGGACCCCCCACTGCCGTTCCGCGACCTCGATCACGCGAACCGTGACGTCTGGCGTCCGAGGGGTGGGCGTGAAACGGCACGGTTCGGGCATGCGCCCACGCTCGCACTCGGGGCGTTACGGGTCTATACGCGAACGTGACGGATCAGCGGCGATCGGCGAAGAAGGACCTGAGCAGGTCGCCCGCCTCCTGGGCGAGCAGGCCGCCGGCGACGTCCGGGCGGTGGTTCAGGCGCGGCTCGTGGAGGATGTCGAACACGCTGCCGACCGCCCCGGCCTTGGGGTCCGTCGTCCCGTAGACGACGCGCGGCACCCGCGCCAGCACGATCGCCCCGGCGCACATCGCGCAGGGCTCGAGCGTCACGTAGAGCACCGTGTCCAGCAGGCGCCAGCCGTCGACCTTCTCCGCCGCCGCCCGCAGGACGAGCATCTCGGCGTGGGCCGTCGGGTCGCCGCGCAGCTCGCGCTCGTTGGGCGCGGCGGCCAGCACCTCGCCCTCGTGGACGAGCACGGCGCCGATCGGCACGTCGTCGTGCTCGAGGGCGCGCTCGGCCTCGCGCAGCGCCAGCCTCATGAAGTACTCGTCGCGCGGGAAGAAGCTCATCCGCCGACCACGAGGCGGCGGCCGGCGTAGCGCTCCGCCGCCCGCAGCGGCCTGAGCAGGCCCGCCCTCCCGGCGATCCGCACGCCCGTGGCCGCGAGCGACATGGGCGAGCGGCGCCCGCCCGAGAACGCGCCGCTCTCGATCAGCTCCCGGTACCAGGCGATCGTGTCGCGGAGGGTGCGGTCGAGCGGGCGCGACCTGTAGCCGAGGTCGCGCCGCGCCTTCCGCGACGAGTAGCGCCAGTTCTGCGCCATCAGGAGCCAGCCCTCCCCCGCCACCGGAGCGGCGAGACCGAGCTCCTCGGCCCGGCGGGCGAGCGTCCCGGCCTCGGGCGGTAGCACGACCAGCGGGTTGTGCACGCCGGAGAGCCGGGCCACGCGCTCGATCAGCTCGACCCAGCGAAGGTCGTGGCCGCCGAGCACGTAGCGCTCGCCCGGCTCGCCGCGCTCGGCGGCCTGGAGGTGCCCGGCGGCGACGTCGCGGACGTCCACCGCGTTGGTCTCCGAGTCGACGATGGCGGGCAGGCGCCCGAGCAGGTAGTTGCCGATCAGTCGGTTGGAGGTCTCGCCGGGGTGGCTCCGGTCCACGGCGGGGCCGAAGACGTAGGACGGGTTGACGATGACGACCTCCACGCCCAGGCGCGCGCCGGCCGCGAGCGCCTCGGACTCGCCCTCGTGCTTCGAGTCCGGATAGGCGAGCCCGAGCCCGCCGCCGAGATAGAAGTCCTCCTCGGTCCCCGGCCGGTCGCGCGGCGCCGGGCCGATGCCGGCGACGCTCGACGTGACGACCACGCGCCGCACGTCCTCGGCCGCGGCGGCCTCCACGACGATCCGCGGCGAGAGGGCGTTGACCTCCCAGACCCGGCCGACCGGCCGCGACGCCACGTACCCTGCAGCGTGGAACACGGTCTCGCAGCCGCGGAAGGCCCGCCGCAGCGCCGAACGGTCGAGCACGTCGGCCCGCACAGGCTCGACCTCGGTCGCGCCCAGGCGGTCGAGACGCCCCTCGTCCCGGTACGTCACGCGAACGGGCCCAGCCGACTGCGATGCAAGTTCTGCGAGGTGCGAGCCGATGAAACCGGTAGCGCCCGTGATGCAGACGCTCACAACTTCGCCACCCTTGGCCTGTTAGCCCATTCGTACACTGAACCGGCACCGTAACCCAATGCCCAACCGCCTCCTCCTAGCAGCCGCCACCGCCCTGACGCTGCTCCTCACCCCGGCCGCCGCCGTCGCGGCGGGCTACGTGCCGGGCGAGGTCATCGTCAAGTACCGCGCGGGCACGCCCGAGTCGGTCCGCGAGCGGCTCGAGTCCCTGGCCGGCACGGACACCCGCGAGAAGCTCGCGGGCGGCTCGGAGCAGGTGGCCATCGAGGACGGCGCGAGCGTCCGCGCGACGGTCGCGCAGCTCCGCAGCGACCCGAACGTGGCCTACGCGGTGCCGAACTTCAAGGCGCAGGCCGCCGAGATCCCGAACGACCCCGGCCTCCACCGGCAGTGGAACTTCCTCGACGAGTTCGGGATCGGCATGGAGGAGGCCTGGTCGCTCGCCATCCAGCGCGGCGCACCGGGCGGGCGCGGGGCGCTCGTCGCCCTGCTCGACAGCGGCGTGGCCTACGAGCGCCGCGGCCGCTACCGGCGCGCGCCCGACCTGCGGCACTCGACCTTCGTGAAGGGCTACGACTTCGTCGGCCACGACCGTCATCCGAACGACGTCTTCGGTCACGGCACCCACGTGGCCGGCACGGTCGCGCAGACCACGAACAACAACCTCGGGACGGCGGGCATCGCCTACCGCGCGAAGATCATGCCGCTGCGGGTCCTCGACTGGAAGGGGTCCGGCGACTCGGTCGCGATCTCACGGGCGATCCGGTACGCGGCGCGGCGCGGCGCGGACGTGATCAACCTGAGCCTCGAGTTCCCCAGCGAGGTCCGCGCCTCCGAGATCCCCGACGTGCTCGCGGCGCTCAGGTACGCGCGCCAGCGCGGCGTGACGGTCGTGGCCGCCGCCGGGAACCAGGCGGACGCCGCCGTGGCGTACCCCGCGCGCGCGAGCTCGGTGATCGCCGTGGGCGCCACCACCGCGAACGGCTGCGAGGCCGAGTACTCGAACGCGGGCGACGACCTCGACGTGGTGGCCCCGGGCGGCGGCATCGACGCCCCCAACGACGACAACCCCTGGGATCTGGCGCACTGCCGGCCCGACGAGCGCGGGCGCTCGATCTACCAGCAGACCTTCACGCGCGGGGTGAGGAGCTTCGGCCTGCCGGGCGGCTACGAGGGCACTTCCATGGCGAGCCCGCACGTGACCGGGATCATCGCGCTGCTGATCGCGACGAAGCGGCTCGGCCGGCACCCCGATCCCGCCGCGGTCGAGGCTCACCTGGAGCAGACCGCCACGGACATCGGCCCGCTCGGCTTCGACGACCGCTACGGCTGGGGGCTCGTGAACGCGGGAGCCGCGCTCCGCTAGGTCGTGCGAATGATCATCACGCTGCAGGGCGCGTGATGGGAGACCTTGTTCGGCACGCTGCCGAGCAGGAAGCGCTTCGCGCCGGT